>CACZAK010000090.1 GCA_902779075.1 uncultured bacterium
TATTTGCACGTCTTTCGCCTAAAATCCTTTGACAGGATTTTGCAATCACTTGACAAGATTATGCCTTTACCGCAGAGCGGAGAAATGGTATAATTCATGCCATGAACAGGAGAAGTGTATCTTTTGCTGCTGCGCTTGCCGTTTCTTCGGCGGCGACGGCGTTTGCAGACGTGCCGACGGTGATGAACATCGTCAACTTTGTGCGCGGGAACGAACCCCGCTATCCAGACATCGACCTCGTTGAGCCGCTTCGGGAGGAGATCGCGCTCAATACGAAGTACCATCTGCCAAACACGATTCTTCTGCAATACGACGCGCTGCTTCGGGATGACATCGTGCAGACCGCCAAGAGCGCGGAACAGGACAAGACCGAATATGGCATCTGGCTTGAAATGTGCCGCCAGCTTGTCGAAAAGGTTGGCATCGCGTGGCGTGGGCGGCCTGGCTGGGATTGGGAATGGTTTGTCAACCCCGGCCTCCCGATGGGCTATTCTCCGGCGGAGCGCGAGCGCATCTGCGACGAGGTGTTTCGTCTTTTTAAGGAAACGTTCGGCTACTACCCGAAGTCAGTCGGCGGCTGGCTTCTCGACGCGCACACGATGGACTACCTGACTCGGCGGTATGGCGTGGACGCTTTCTGCATCTGCCGCGAACAGGACGCGACCGACGCCTACGGTCTTCGCGGCGGATATGCCAACGGCGCATACTATCCCTCGCGCAAGGACGCGCTTTCGGCGGCGGTGAACATGGAGAACGCGATCAAGACGCCAGTCTTCCGCATGTTGACGCCAGATCCCATCTACAACTACGGCCCGGGCTGGAACGAACACGGCGCGATCAGAAGCCCGTTCCCCGAGGCGTGTACGCTCGAACCCGGCTGCGACATGGGGCAGCGTCCGGCAATCGTCGATTGGTTCTTCCGCATCTACACTGGCCCTGCGCGGCTCGGCTTCAGCTACATGCAGACGGGGCAGGAGAACTGCTTCGGCTGGGCGGGCATCTCGAAGGGTCTTCCATACCAGATGAAGGTCATCGACGAACTTGCGGCGAAGGGCAAGGTCAAGGTGCTGACCCTTGGCGAGACAGGCCGCCGCTTCAAGGCGAAATACGCCGAGAACATCCCGCAGACTCTCGTTGCGCTTGAGGACTGGTCGGGCAATGGATATAAGAGCGTCTGGTACTCGTCGAAGCATTACCGCATGAACCTCTTTTTCGACGGCAAGCACGTCTATTTCCGCGACATCCACAAGTTCTGCGACGACCACCGCGAGACGTATCTCGAAAAGGCGTGTGCGAAATGGAACTGCTACTACGCGACGCCGCCGGTGGTGGACGGCTACCAGCTTGCGAAGGACGGCGAAAGCGGCATGGCCAACTTCGGCGGGGAGTTTTCTGGATTCGACGCGGAATCTGCGGACGACAAGACCCTTCGCGTTACGGCGACACGCGCCGACGGGTCGAAGCTCGTAATCGACTTTGGCGAAGACGCCATTAACATGGACTTCGGCCTTACGTCCGAGGCGGCGTTCCGCACGGCGGCGTTGAAGTTTCGCGGCAGCGGTTCGTTTTTCGAGAAACTCGACTTCCCGCCTGGAAAGATCGTCATGGAGTTTGAGGGCGTGACATATTCCGTTTCATACGATGGCGACTTGAAACCGTCGCTGAAGGGCTGGACGCTTCATCCAATTCGCGGCAAGGCGCAGTTGTCGTTCAACAAGTAGCAAGATTAAGAAAGAAAGTGGCAGGGCAATGAAAAACACAAAGACGATACTACTTGCTGCATTGGCCGCATTTGTGATGGCGGCGGATGCGCAGGACGCCTTTCGTTGGGAGTTGAAAGACACAGGGGAGCGCAAGACATATTCCGTCAAAGGCGTACCCGAGAAGGGGACATACTCCGTTCGGTTGCGCGCTGCGTTGATGGACGTGGCAAAGGGCGGAGTGATGAAAATCGTTGCGGACGGCGTGGCGCTTGAGAGCAGGGGCGCAGGATTTATGCTGTCGGGCAGCAAGGAGAACCTCGTCATACCGGGACAGCTCGATGAGGTCAATTTTGACTTCACATTGCGCAATCGCTGCTACCGTGAATTTGTCTTCATCTGCGCCGAAGATCGTTTGACGCTTTTTGGTGAGGGAGACGAGAAGCGCCCGATTCTCAAGCATCCTGGCGGCATGCGCGGCTTTGAGCTGACTTGCGAAAACGCCGACCTCGACGTAAAGGAGCTTGAGTTCGAGCCGCGTGACATGACGGGCGTCTGGACATGTCGCAACATGCTGATCAACGGCGGCATGGAGGAGCTGGTCAACGGCTATGCGCCATACTGGACCACAGGTGGCTTCGGTTTTGACTCTCCAGCGCAGATTTCCGATCTAAAGAAGACGCGGGAGTGCTACCACATCGATAGCACGGTCGCGTGGGAGGGGATGAACTCGATGTTCCTCGCCTCCAAGACGCCGTTCTACGAGTGCTGGAGGACGCGTCCTGCCGGACGTGACTACGTCTTTTCCATCTACGCGAAGAGCGACAAGCCCGGTTCTCGCCTGATTCTTGAGGCCCTTGAGAAATACAGGAACATCACGAACAAGACGGTAGAACTGACATCCGAATGGAAACGCTACGAGGTGTCGTTTAACGCCGGCAAGGCCAAGTCGTTCAGATGCGGCGTCAGGCTGTCTTCTGGCGGCTGCGCATGGGTTGATGCGGCACAGGTGGAGGTCGGCACGAATGCGACGCCGTTCGTGGCGCGCCGGACGCCGCAGCGCGAGATTCCGCCGAATCCACCGAAGGTGATGGACTTCTACTACACGGACAAGACCGCGCCAAAGGCACCGTCCGGGAATCCGCCTCGAATGGCGAAGGTCGATCCGAAACGCAATTCGTTCCGGTTTGGCGACAAGGAATACTTCTTCTACGGCTTTGTCGGTCTGCGCACTGAAGACACTCCGGAATGGCGCAAGGCGATGGATTTGTTCGCCGCATGGGGCATGAACATGACCAGCTCGTACATGGACATTCCGCCGCCCGAAGTATTCCGGCCCTTGCTTGACGAAAGCGAGAGGCGTGGCATCAAGACACGCGTGTATCTGAGATGCAATACAAAGGAGTTTAAGCCGGACGAGAAGTTGCTTGGAAACCTGAAAAATCTGAAAGCCGTCATAGACCATCCGAACCTGCTGATGATCGACATGCTGGACGAGACGTATGGCCGGATATCCGCGGAGGACAAGCGCAAGTACCTCGATCTGGTGCGCAAGGAGACGGGGAACAAGATACCGCTCTGCGTCAATGAGTGCGACTATGGAGTCATCAATCATGCCGACTATTCGGCGGCGGACGTGGCGATGGGCGATTTCTATGTTGTCGGAACCCAGCATATCGGAGCGCAGTATTACGTCCTTAAGCAGCTCAGGGACGAGAACCCGGACAGCGTCATCGGCTTCTATCCGATGTGCACGGGGCATTTTGCCATCTGGAATCGCGACGCCACGCCCGCAGAGATCATCGCGCAGGCGTACAACGGCTACGTGCTGGAGGTGTTCAATATCTGCTGGTGGTATGGGGTGCCGCTTTCCGAAGTCGCATGCAACGCGGTAGCGCAGGGCAAGCGCGAGCGCGACCTGATCGACCCGTCGGCGTTTCTCGACGGCACGCCGGTTGCCGTGAAATGCGCGTCGCGCAACGATGCCGTGAAATTCTCCGCCCGCAAGATGAAGGACGGCATCACTCGCATCATCGCACTCAATATTGAGGAACGCGCCAACGACGCCGAATGGACGCTGCCGGAAACGCCCGCCAAAGTCAAGGCGTTGATCGGCAAAGACCCGGACTGCGTGGCTGGGAACACGATCCACGACAAGTTCGGTCCCCTTGAACGCCGCGTGTATGACGTGAAATAAGGGAGAAACGGTAGATGGTGCACCAACATAAGTCCGGCAAAGCGACAATCTTGGCAGCAGTGGCCGCGCTTGGCATCCATGCCCTTGATGCCAAGGTTGAATTCGGTGTGCCGTTCACTGACGGTGTCGTGCTGCAGCGGAACCACGAAGTGCCGGTGTGGGGCAAGGCGGAGCCGGGCGCGAAGGTCAAGGTGTCGTTCGCCGGAATGGAGCGCGAGGCGACTGCCGGAGCCGATGGCGAGTGGAGCGTCTCGCTTGGGGCGATGGAAGCGTCGTGCGAGGGACGGACTCTTGTCGCGGAATCAGGCGGCGAAAGGGCAGAGGCAAGGGACGTACTTGTGGGAGAGGTGTGGTTTTGCGCGGGGCAGTCCAATGCCGAGCTGCCGCTCTGCGGCGGCAATCCGCATTTCAGGGATGCCAAGGGCTTCATGCGCGCGCAGATTACGCACAAGCCGCTCGTCCGCTTCTGTCACCAGAGCAACTACAGAAAAAGCCCCGTGCCGAAGAAGACGGCGCCCAAGAGCGTTGAGTGGAAGCCGTTCACTCCGGAGAACCTGACGACTCCGCCCAGTTTTTCCGCGATGGGTGTCTATTTCGCGCTTGAAGTGCATAATGCCACTGGCGTTCCCGTCGGCATCGTCGGCACGTATTGGGGCGGCACGAAGATCGAGCCGTGGACGCCGAATGGCGAACTCTGGAACGAAATGGTCGCGCCGTGGACGCCGTTTGCCATTCGCGGAGTCATCTGGTATCAGGGCTGCGGCAACTCGCGCGATGGGCTGGCTTATGCTGACAAGATGCACGACCTCTACAACGGATGGTCGAGGGAGTTTCGAAATCCAGACCTCAAGCTCTATTTCGTGCAGCTTGCGCCGTGCATCCGGCGGTCGCCTGAAGTCACATGCGACTGGAGCGGTGCCCTGATTGCAACGACCGAAGGCCAGACAATGTTCGCGGCAACGGAGAAGAACGCGGGAATGGTCGTGATTAACGATGTCGGCAACATCGAGGACATCCATCCCAACGACAAGGAGACTGTTGGGCAGCGTCTCGCCCTGCTTGCCCTCAAGCGGGACTATGGCTTTGACGGCATCAAGGCAGATTCTCCCACGCTTAAGAGCTGGAAGATTGACGGCGACAGGTTCGTGCTCTCCTTCGACAATGTCGAGAGCTGGTATCTTTACCATCCCGACTGGTCAACGTCGTCCGGATTTGAGGTCGCCGGAGAGGACGGGAATTTCGTTCCTGCCGTAATCGATAATCTTCTTGTGAAGGAACAGGGCGTGTACAAGTCGAAGGGTGTCATCGAGGGGAAAGACCTTGTTGTGCGCGCGCCGGGCGTAGCCGAGCCGAAGAAACTGCGCTACCTCCACTCCCGTCCGTGGTACGGCGCCTTGCACAACGAAGCCGATCTGCCGCTCGGAGCGTTCCACGTCGGTGAATGATCCGCAATGAAAACGAAAGGCCAAATCATGACAAACAGGAAAACGAAATTTCTTTGCTGCGTGGTCATTGCGGCTGTGGTATCCGCATTCGCCTCGCCAGACGTCATCCACGAATGGACGGGAGACCTGCCTCTGCCGTATTCGAGCGATGGTTTCGGGACTTTTCGCAACCAGTACGTGAACGGCTGCATCTCGTGCTATGTCAACCGCAACGGGCAGATCGGAGAGATTCAGTTCCAGGGAGGGCAGAACGTCTCCGCTGGCAAACTGTTCGGCTCAAGCGAAACCGGCGTGTTTGGCAAGCTTTTCCGGGTGCAGGTGCTTGTTGACGAGGTTCCCTACCGTCTTACATTCGCCCATGTAACGCATCATCCCTACGGTTACACGGCTGACTGCGAGATCGCTGGCGTTCGCCTCGGGCATGAACTTGTACTCGACGACAACGTCGTCTTCCAGCGCGTGAAGGTGCTCGCGAATCCGCTTGGCAAGAAGGTGCGTGCCCGCGCCATCATGTGCGGACACGGATGGGAGAAGCGCGACGGACGTACCCACGGCGACTTTACACTTGATTCCGGCAGGAGTCGCTTCACGTCGTGGGTGCAGGATTCGGGCGCGAACGGAAACGCCAGAATCGGCATTGCGTTCGGACTTTCTGGAATGGAGGCCGTCTATCCGCTCCAGGACGGACGGTACGCCATCAAACAGGAGGGCTTTAGTCCGCAGAAGCGGAAGTTCTACATTGAATCGAAGGACGCCGCCGCCGAGTTCGTGTTCTATCTCGGATTCAACACCTCGGATGGCGAAGACCTGTCCTCCGGACGCGTCGACCGCGTGCATTCTCGCTTCGCCGATTGCTACGCGAAGTGCGCGAAGTTCGAAACTGGCGACAGGTCGACCGACTCCGCCCTTAGCTGCGTCGCGCCGGTGATGGCCGCGCATGAAGCAGGAAGGCCCGGGGCCTACCGCGCATCCCCGCACTACTGGACGTGGGGATGGGACGCGATGGTACATGCCGACATGTTCGCGCTCGCCGGACAGCCGGACGGCATACGCCGCATGCTGGATTTCCTGCGGGAGACGGCGCATCCCGAAGGCGGGATAATGCATGCCTACACCTACGACTTCAAGGGTTCGTTCAAAGGCCGTCTCGCGCCGCCCACGCAGCCGTTCTATGCGATGCTGCTTTTCAACTACTACAACCTTACGGGCGACCGCGAGACGCTGGATCGCTGCCTGCCGCTGGCGCGGCTTGTCGTTGACCGTGCGCTTGAAATGCGACGCCCCGGAGAGGCGCTTGTGCGCTGGTACGACATGTTCCCGGACAATCCCTTCTGTCTCGGCCAGACGAAGAACGACTTCTCGGCGTTCGACAACTCGATATTCTACCAGGGGCTGAAGGCGCTCGCGTCAATGACCGGCGAGAAGAAGTACATCGAGGAATCCGAGCGCGTCCGCGCGGAGTTCGAGCGGCTTCTGTGGGATGACAAGGCCGGATATTTCTACGATTGGGCGGACGGCGACACGCAGAAAGGCGTCGAGATATACCAGGCGTTCAATGTGCTCTACATCTCCCCGTGGGCGTTCGACCTGAAAGGCAACGAGGTCAAACGCATCGCCTCGTTCATGAAAAGCAATTTCCTCGCCAACTACGGCATCCGGAACCTCCACTGGAGTTCTCCCGCGTTCATGCAGGACGGCGGGCAGCAGGGCGAATACTTCCCCGTAACGGAACGCTACTACTGGAACGTCATGAACCGCGTCCGCGACCTTGCGTCCCTTGAGGATTTTCGCCGTATCCACGGCGGGTACTGGCGTCTCTGCTCATACCCCGAAGGACAGACGCTTGAAGTGGAGAACGCCGACATCCTCGACTTATACGAGGACAACCCCGGAATGAAGCAGATTTTCACCGCAAAGGCGTGGCTTGCGTCCGGGCTCGAACTGTGGCTTGGGCTGGAAATCCGCCAAGACGGTCTCAGATTCAATCCGATGAACGACGGCAAGCCGTTTTCCGTCCGCGATTTGACGGTGCGCGGCAAGAAGCTGACCGTGACGATGAAGGGCAGGGGATCGAATGCGACGATGACGTTCAATGGTCGCCCATGTGATGGATTCGTCCCCTACTCCGCTTTTGACCGCGATGTTAACATCCTTGAGGTGGAGGTTCGGTGAAAATGAACAGGTCGCTGCTGATTGGCTGTTGCTGTGCTCTCGCATTGCATGCGAATGCAGAAGAGTCGCCGCTTGTCCTGTTCACGGCGATGACTGGCAGGCCGGGCGCGAAGGAGGCGGCGGAATACTTTGACGCCGCCCAGAGGGCAGGGTTCTCGCAGATGATGTTGTATCCGCGCAGCGGACTTGAACTCGACTACATGGGCGACGAATGGCTGGATTTCGTGGGGGCGTGTCTTAAGGAGGCAAAGTCTCGCGGCATGAAGGCGTGGCTTTATGACGAGTACAACTGGCCGTCGGGTTCCTGCAAGGGGCGCGTCCCGATGGAGAATCCAGAATGGACGTACACGGAATATGCCGTGAGGAAAACTCCGGACGGCTCCTTCTCGTGGGAGGTGAAGCGCAACGACCAGCTGTCGATGTATGACAAGTACTTCGACGTGAATGCATATTCCACGGACGCAATCCGCCGCTTCATCGAACTGACTCACGAAAAATACGAAGAGCGCTTCGTCTCCTACATGAAGGACGGCACGATACCGGGCATCTTCACTGACGAGCCCGCGCATCCCTCGAAGATGAAGTGGGATGATCCGCAGCCCATCGTCACATTCCGCTGGTGGAAGGAACTTGAAGACCAGTACCGCGAACGCACAGGTCGCGACTTCCGCGCCGACGTAGAGGAGTCGCTACGCGATTCGTCGAAGACCGCTGTGTGGGAACTTTACACCGAACTCAAGGGGCGTCAGTTCCGCCGCGCCTACTTCGACCAGATACGCACTTGGGCCAAAAAGGCTGGAATAGAGACATGCGGGCACATGATCCATGAGGGTTCCCCTCGCGGCGCATGCAACTTCAATGGTCTTCCGCTCAATTCCCTTTGCGGGCTTACATTGCCCGGCATGGACAAGATCGGTTTTGATCTGGAGAAAGGATCCGAATGGCTCACGTACGCAACGACGCAGTACGCCATCGAACACAATTCCACGCCCGGCAGGGACGTTCTCGATGCGCACGGCGGCATCGAGTTGTTTGCGCTCGGGCCGAGCGACATTACACTTTCCCAGATGGCGCAGCGCATCTGGACGGCGGCGCTTTACGGGATGGACACATACTTCATGTCGCTCTACCACACGACCGCCAGAGGATTTCTCGAAAAGGGCGGCTACGCCATGTTTGTGTCGCCAATACAACCGTGGTTCCACCATTGCGGCGAATTGCATGACACCGCTCGAAAGGCGGCGAGGTGGAGCCGCAAGCGCTTTGTGCGCGATGTGGCCGTGCGTTATCCTCAGCGGCTCTTGGGTCGCCTCGCGCTTGGCCGCGCCGCGCCGGGCGAACAGGAGCCGCCGCTTTACGCACTCTTGTGCGAGTTTGCGTGGGGGCAGGTTTCGTTCGAGTTGATTCAGGATGACGAGAAGAGCAATTTGCCGTTCGTGTTCGCGTTTCGTGGCGGGCAGATTGTGGAGGAAAAGACCGGGCGAACATTCGTCTCTCCGGAGGAGGCCCTTGGATGGCTGCATCGGGAGCGCAAGGTTGCCTGGCGCGTCACCGATGCGAGCGGTGCGGTTGTGCCCGGGCTTCTCGTTCGCCGCTATGCCGACGGTACGGCGGCCGTCTTGAACATGACGGAGAATCAGCTGGACGCCTTGACGCTCGAAAAGGGCGAAGATGGGAAAACCGCCTTCGCGCTCCCTGCTTGTGGCGTCCGTCTGTTTTCCGAAGGGGAGCGCGGCTGGGCGCCGAAGCGCGTCATCGGGGATGTTGCGGCGGACGGATGGACGCTTGCCTTTGACCGCGATACATTGCGCCGCATCTGGTTCGCGTCGAACAACACGGCGCGACTTGACATAAAATCTCCGTTGAAGGTCGCCCGTTTTTTGCTATGCGACTATCCGAAGGATGGCGTCAAGGTGACGCTCGACGGAAAGGCGCTTGTAGCGGATAATCCTGGAAAGTCTGCGCCATACGGCTATGCCTCGCTCTATCTTGAGACGGAGCCAATGGAGCTATCGGCGGGAACGCATGTACTGAAACTTGAAGGTCGTGCGGATGACAGCGTGTTTCTGCCCGTCCTCTGGCTTGCTGGAGATTTCGCGGCGGATTCTATTTCACGTCTTGCCCCGCTCTCGGAGATTGGTCATGGAGATTTCGCAGGGGAGGTAACGTATCGTACGAATGTCGAAGTGCCGTCCGACAAGGGGCTCTTCCTTTCTCTCGACACGGGCGGACTTGCGGCGCGTGTGCGGCTTGGTGGACGCTACCTCGGCGAAAAGTCGCTGCCGCCGCTGGAATGGAAGGTGCCCGACGAATTGGCGGGGAAGTTCCTTCCGCTCGAAGTGACCGTTGTGACGTCTATACGTCCCGTCTTCGGGCCGGAGAGCGCCCCCGGTGTGAAATTGCGCGAGCGGCTTTGGACATCAACACAGGTCAATGCCGCGAAAAGCGGGCTTTGCTCCGCCAAATGGGTGGAAAATCCTCGGTAAAACCAATATCTTGATTTCTAAAATGAAAGGAACAGTAAAATGAAAGCAGTGATAAGCTCAGTGGTTGTGGCTGTGACCGGCCTTGCCGGACTGACTGCATCTGCGTGGATCGACGACGGCGAAAAGATTGTCGTCGGCACACACGAGACAATGACGGTTGAAGTGCCGTCGGGTGCCGCTTGGGACAAGCCCGTCATTGTGGCCGGTGTGCTGCGCAAGGTCGGCGCGGGTACGTTGACCATTACTGGAGAAAAACTGTATGGCCCGGGACGAATCGAGGTCTCGGAGGGTGGGCTTTCCCTCACGGCGACGGGAGCTGGCAGCGCGGCCATACCCGAACCGACCGCCATCATGAACGGCGCCGCAATGTGGCTTGACGCCTCCATGCATGTTGCAGGGCCTGACGGCGCGGCGGCGACGGACGACGCCGCGTTTTGGTATGACGTGCGCGAGAGCGGTTGGACCACGCCCGGTTTTACCACAAATTACATTTACGCGCAGGCATCCACGGATCTTTCCACTGGCTCGCTTTGGCCGACGCTTGGAGCGGATGAATCTTCGCGCTCCTACATCGACTTCGGCGGATTTGGTTCCGGACAGTACATGGTCTGGCGCACTCCAGCCGGTGCAAAGGCGTGGATTCCGGTGGTCCATTCTTTCTTTGCATACAGCCCCAACGGATCTTACGGTCACTTCCTTGGAGTTGCCACATATGGCGATGCCAACAAGTTGATGTGTTTTGCTGCCAGCGATACAGGAGATACGGTGTTCAATCCCTATGTCAATAGCCCATTGCAGCATCTTCGCCTTGGACGCGTGTTCAGGGATGGAACGCAGATCGACTTGAGCACGGCCTTTGACAAGACGGTTGTTCAGCTTTTGGAAACCGAGACTTATCGTCCAGACGGATACGCCGAGGCATTTTTCAATTTCCGAAACTACCAGCAGAGTGCGGGATCGGGTTCCGCTGGGGACCGCGTTGGCGGCGGACGCCTCCACGAAGTGCTGGTGTTTACAAATGCGATTTCCGAGATAGATCGCGTCCTCGTGGAGCAGCATCTTATGCGAAAGTGGATAAAGACATCGGGCTACGCGATTCCGCCTTCGATCCGCGTAGATGCCGGTGCGACGCTCACCATCGCCGATGCGCTTGTCTCCGCCACTACCATCACTTCCGACGGTATCGTATCTCGCCCCGGCAGCGTGGTTTCCCTGCATGAGGGCGCCGATCAGTTTGGCCGGTTCCGCGGCACTGTGACCCTTGACGCCGGAGCAGTTGCGTCGAACAGGGCCTGCGCAGCGGTTGCACCGGTGGCGGGCAAGACGTACGACGTTGATGCGAATAACACGCTTACGGTCTCGGGTGGAGAATTCGGCGTCGTCGCGAAAACCGGCGTCGGTTCGCTCGCATTCGAGGGACTTGGCGCGGCGGAGAGGGCGACGGTTTCGAACGGCAGAGTCTCGCTTCGCGCTGCCGTACCGGTGAACGAGGATCCTATTGCCGCAAACTGCATTGCCGACGGAGGATTCGAGGGGCTTTGGTCTGGTACTGGCTGGAACGCTTATGGAAACAATGTGGCGCTTGGCAGCAGCACGGCGTGGACGGTGACGAATTTCAATTCTTCGGGATCGACTCGTATCGCATATACGACGGGATGGTCGGCGATGTGGAAGTCCGGACTTGTTCTCGGGGCACCAGAGGGCGACTACTATCTTGTGCTGAAGCAAGGCGGCGGCGTCAAGCAGACGGTTTCGCTCTCGCGTTCTGGACGGTACGTGATCACGCTTCGGGCGTATCCGCGGAGCGATGGTGAGACGTCAATGGGGTTTTTCCGTGTCTTCGTTGACGGCTATGCCGTCGGCACCGTTCAGGTCCGCAGGGGGGAGAAGGAATGGGACTGCATACGGCTGGTGACACCGTTTGTCGAGGCCGGTAGCCATGTCGTATCGATGATAAGCGAAACGACATACGATCTTGCCATCGGCATTGACGATGTTAAGATGGTGTGGCTTGACGATGTACGGGACATAGCGGTTGCAAACGGAAACTTTGAGAACATCGACTGGTCGCTCATGCCGTCGCAAAATGCGACCGCATACGCGATAAATACAAACAAGGTGTTCGGTCTTTCTACAGGGTGGTTCCCCGGATGGACGGTCGGCGGGACAGGCAAGGCGTGGGGGCTTAGGCGTCTGCCGTATCTGCGCTCTGCGAGTGGTTTTGTCGGGCCGGAGAACGACAACGGCTCCATGTCCGTTTTGCTCTCGAACGGCGGTACGGTCGGCCAGAACGTAACGATTCCGGAAACAGGCATCTACCGTCTCTCCGTCAAGGCGGCGCGGTATCAGAATAATGCCGTTGTGGGTGGCGGCGTCAATCTGGCGGCTGACACAAGCGGTGGTACAGGTGAGATTGCAATTTCCATAGGAGGAACGAGCGAGTCATTCTCCTTCATGGATTGGGCGCTGGCGGAGTGCCGCCTTTCCACTCCCGTTCTGCTTGAGAAGGACGCGATGGTCGAGATTTCTGTTGCGGCGACCGACATATCCGGGAAGGTCAACAACGTCGTCATTGACGATGTGAGGGTCGTTATGGAAACAGGCAATGTCGTGAGCAATCCGGGATTTGAAGGCTCAGTTTCAGACAACGTTCCGGAGAAATGGACAGTTCTTTCTAATCCGAAGAATGTTGCTGGTGCTACAGGCGCGGTCAGCGATTATCTCGGCGCTGCACCGATAGAAGGCGTCAAGCGTGGTCAATTGGGTGGTGGTACGCACATTGCGCAGAATGTGCCGCTTTCCGCAGGGTATTGGCGGCTGTCCTTCTGGGACGTGTCGCGGTCGTGGTTTGGTAAGGTGCGTCCGGAAGATGGACCGCTTCCGATATGTGTAACGCTTACGAGGGGTGTAGAGACGAACTTCTGCGAAACGGTGACGCCGTCGACCAGCTGCCCTGACTTCATCCGTCGCGAATATCTTCTTAAGATTGAGACAGCTGGAACCTACACGCTCGGATTTGAGGCCGGTGCTACCGCAGACGAACAACGCTCCTATATCGACGCAGTCTGTCTGGCACCCGTTTTGGATATGTCGGAGACGGCCGTTCCCGTTGTCTCGGCCGATGCGGAGATCGATGTTGCGGCTGGTGCATCGCTGGGCCTCGACTGGACGGGAATCTTGTCGTGCGGAAAGCTGCGGTGCGCAGGAAGATCGTATTCTGGCGAATTCTCGTCTTCCATCGCACCCGAAAGCCTCTTTGGTATCGGGCGGTTCTTTATCATGCCCAAAGGCCTGCTCATTATCTTTCGATAGCGGAATCAGCTTGTAAACAAGTTTGGAGGATGAATGAGAATCATCAATGGAACAATTCTCGCGGTGGCGGTTGCGATCGCGACTGTTGCGCACGGCGGAGAGGCGATTTCGGCGACGTACAACGGGCGCGAGGTTGCGCTTGAGGACTGCCGGATTTCGGCGATGCCGTTCAACCGCGTCTGGACCGGCAAGCAGAGGACGCTCGACCAGACGCGCCTTGCCAAGTTCGCAAGCTTCGACCTTGCGGAGCCGGGGGTGCTGGAGATCGCCGGCGTGGGTGCGGACGTTTCGGCGCAGCTTTATCCGTTCAGCGAAAGCAACCGGCTCGTGCGCACGGAGCGCGGGCTTGCGCTGAAGCTCGACCGTCCGTCGCAATATGTGCTTGACTTCGGCGACGCGCTCCCGCCGCTTCACGTCTTCGCCGACAAGCCCTTTACCATCGAGCGCCGTCCGGACGACATCTGGTACGGGCCGGGAGAACACCATGCGGGGATTATCTCACCGACAAATGGACAGCGGGTCGTCATCGAACGCGGCGCGGTCGTCCACGGAGAGCTGTTCCTCTGCGGAGTCACGAATGTCGCCGTCGTCGGGCGCGGCATTCTCGACTGTTCGACCTTCGAGCGGGCGGATGCGCGGGCGCAGGAGTTCCGTGCGTCGCATGGGCTGCCGCCTGTCGATACGGAGTTCGCCTGCCATTCCTGCGTCGTCTATGCCTCCGAGAATGTGCTGATCGAGGGCATCGTCATCCGCGACACGCCTTTCTGGTCGCTGATCGTGCGCTCCGGCTCACGTCACGTCACGATTGACGGCGTGAAGGTCGTCGGCCAGTGGCGGTACAACTCCGACGGCATCGACATCAGCGCGAGTTCCGACGTCAAGGTGAAGGACTGCTTTGTGCGCAGCTTCGACGACTGCCTTGTCGTGCTGGGGGCCTATCTGGACACGCGCAGCTACATCGCCGAGGACATAATCTTCGAGAACTGTCGCCTGTGGTGCGACTGGGGGGCGTCGTTCAAGCTGTGGTCGCCGCCCTACACGAACACATTCCGCAACATTGAAGTCAGGGACTGCAAGCTGCTCTGCATGAAAGACACACCCTTGCAGGTAAAGGACACATGCTGCAGTGCAGACACGCGCATCGAGGATATTAGGTTCTCGAATATCGAGTTCGATTTGGTCGGCATGCCGCTGAAGTGCCAGTTCCAGAAGACAGATGACATGCGCTATCCCGGCGACTCGACCGTGGCGGAGCTGACGGTAGCATATGTCGGCTGTCAGCATCCGAGGGAGGACCACGGCAACCAGAAATTCGTGGAAGTCGCCGATCCGTCCGGCTACCGTTCTCTCATCCACTCGGTCGTGTTCGAGAACTTCACGTTCCCCGGCTTTACGCCGCCGCTCGTTGCGGAGCTTTTCACGACTGTTCCTGGCCAGGAAGTCCGCGACATCGAGTTTCGTTCGGTGCCGCCCGTCAACGTAAGGCGGCGTGGAAACATCGGATCGGTGAATGCGAATGGAAAGGAAGTAAAATGAGAACGCTGTGCGGAACAATTCTTGCGGCGGCGGTTGCGGGAGCATGCGCGAAGCCATGAGGTGCAGCGCGAGAGCATCAACCTTCTTCGCCCGGCGCAGACGCGGCGGGGAGCGGCTATTGCCACATCGCAAGCGTTTCCCAGTCGTCGGGAGCTCCCATGCCGCGAAGGATGAAAGGCGTAGCAGTTTTGAGCAGGGCGCGACACCGTTCTTTCCACTTGGATTCGGGGCGTATGATTCCCATGCAGTAGGCGCAGAGCGAAAGAACCGTGAATGTTGTCGTGTAGTTGAAGCTTGGCTGACGTTCAAGGCATTCAACGAACGGTGCAAGGTGTGGGTCCCGGCCAATGCGCTTGGTGAATGGGGCAACAATATGAAAGTTCCAAAGACGCGAGTGGTGGGCGCATATGTTCCGCGTGTTTTTCAGGGCCATGAGCCATTGGCCAAATACGTTGGGGCGGACATGGAACGTATCGGCAATCGCTTTCTGAACGCCGTCGGGAAGGCCATGAAAGTAGAATGTGACAATCCCCAACGGCACGATTTCCATCATAGTCCAGATTGGCGGGTAGTCTGTGATGCCGTATTCAGTTGCAAGATGCCTTATCTTGGGGTCGTTGGATGCCTTGTGCGTGGAATCAGCTATTCTTGCGAGAAGTCCTCCGTGTTTCGCTTGGGACAGTTTCGGCATGTTTGCGGGATTAACGTATGCAAACGGATCGCTGATGAAATCGGTGTGACATCTGGTTGTTATGGCGCGAACTGCAATTTCAATTCGCGCAAGTGCGTCCATCGCCGTCAGTCTGAGATGACGGTCGAACATGTAGATGTTCCAGACAGTTTCAAGTGTGGTGTTTGTGCGGAAGGTGTTGGAACTTGGCGCTTTGAATGGATGGAGATAGCCGGTGAATCTGTAGTAACCAACAGTCTCCAGTATCCTGAGAAGCTTTGCCGAGTCAGCGGCAAGTCCCCGACTTTGAAGCAGGGCGACAAGTTCTTCATTGGACTTTGGTTGTTTTGCGTACGTCCTCATGCTGCCTCCAGAAAAAGAAAAATCCCCGTCGCAACAATAGGCCGAAGCCTATCCGGCGGGGTTACTGGCGGTATAATATCAAATATTTTGCCGTTGTACAAGGGGGTAAATTGGCATAATTTAAGAAAGGAACTGAAAAGATGAGAATGCGAACACTGTGCGGAACAATTCTCGCGGCGGGGGTTGCGGGAGCATGCGCGAAGCCATGAGGCGCGGAGTGAGAGAATCAGTTGCTTTTGCCCGCCGCAGAAGCGGCTGGCGCAATTTGCATGAGGTCGAAGAACATCAGGCGCGTGTGCAGTTGGCCGGGAGCGGTGAGGGCGAGGAAATGTGTAAATGTGAAAGTGTGAAAATATGGAAATATGAAAATATGAAAATGCCGTCAAGTGCGGTTGTTGCGAGCGGTTATGATGCTGGCAGAAAGAATACGCGTTTTCTATATATTCACTCTCCCCGATTATCTTGAGCCAAACGCGGGTTTCAGAAAGCTCTTTCATGGCAATTTTGAGCTTATGGATAAAATCCTTCCGCGATTCGGATTCGGAAGCCTCTGCATAATTGGCGGCAATGCTTGTCGCGGAGCGGAAAATTTGGTCTGCAAGACTACTGTCTTCAAGGTCAGTTTTCATGTTCAATCATTTCCATATTTCCATAGTTTCATATTGGCATATTTTCACACTTTCACAATCTCACCATCTGCTTCGCATGGTGAATTCGTGTCGTCAAGCTCAAGTTCACACCTTCGTGTCCCAATTTTAAATGGTATTCGTCGTTCACGTAGACAAGCCTTTGCGAACACGACAAACGCCGTGGACATCGACATTCCGATGTCGCTGCAGAACTGCCCGAATTCCCTTTTGAGGTCTTCGTCCATGCGTATACTCAATGCAACTTGCGCCATTGTTATATCTCCTGTATGCAAAAACAGTTGCATTGTATCATATTCTGCTGCAAATTGCAATCGGGCGACATGCAGTTTAGAATTTTAGGAAAGCGGTATGAAGAAGGGAAAAACAATGAAAATGAGTACGCTATGCGTAACAATTCTTGCTGCGGCGGTTTACTGCGGCGCATTTGCCGCGTTTGGCGACTCGCTCGACAACATCGGCGATGTGCGGCTAAAGGGGCGGCTCGGCGAGCGGCTGGACGCGATGATCGAGAAGCATGTCGCCGCGCGGGATGTCGATTACATCACCGCGCCGTTCATGGAAAAGACCGAGACGAAGGGCTGGTGGCAGACCGAGTTCTGGGGGAAGTGGATGCACTCCGCTGTGCCGTATGCGAAGTTGGAGTTGGAAAGTAGTGGGTTAGGGGTCAGGAGTCAGGGGTCAGGAGTCAGGGGTTGGAGTTCAGAGTTGGAGTTGGAGAGTGGAATTGGAAAAGAACTTAAATGTAAGATCGAACGCGGCGTCGAAAGAATACTTGCATCACAGGAACCGTGTGGCTATATCGGCAACTATCCCGATGCGCTCCGCTGTGGCGAGGGCTGGGATGTATGGGGCATTAAATATACCCTTATGGGTTTTTTACACTACTATGACTGGAAGTGTAAAGTTGAAAGTGAAAAGTGTAAAGTTGAGGCGGATGCGGCGTTGGCGGCGGCGAAGAAGCTCTGCGACTATGTGATTGGCGAAATCGGCCAGAACGGGAAGCGCGGGCGTGAACTGTGGCAGACTGGCAACTGGTCGGGCTACGCGAGTTCATCCATCCTGGAGCCGGTCATTTGGCTCTACAAGCGAACTAACGACAAGAAGTATCTCGATTTCGCCGCGTACATCGTCGAGGGAATGACAAAACCCGAGAAGGGGCCTCGCCTCATCGACCTTGCGCTTAAGGGTGTCTCGGTCGCCGACCGCAACGACGCGAACTTCAATGACGGCGACGAATGGTCTTATGTCTGCAAACACGGAAGAAGCAAGGCATACGAGATGATGAGCTGCTATCAGGGGCTGCTCGACTACGTCGAAGTTAAGAGTGGAGGAGTTAAGAGTGGAGGAGTTGAGAGTGGAGGAGTTGAGAGTGGAGGAGTTAAGGGTGGGGGAGTTGAGAGTGGAGGAGTGGAGGATATTCTGAAGGCGGCGGTGATGACCGCAGAGGACATTGTAAAGGAAGAGGTGAATCTTGCGGGTGGGTGTGCGTCAAGCGAGGCATGGTTCCACGGCGCGAAGAAGCAGCATCTTCCTTACATCCACCTTCAGGAAACGTGTGTAACTACAACGTGGATGCGCTTTTGCGAAAAGCTCTTGGAAGTGACGGATGATCCGAAATGGGCAGACCAGATCGAGCGAACTTTCTACAACGCCTATCTTGGCGCTCTCCGTTCGGACGGCGGCGAATTTGCCGCGTACACGCCGCTGACAGGCAACCGCTGGCACGGCATGAACCATTGCTTTATGCATACCGACTGCTGCACGGCAAACGGGCCACGTGGATTCCTTTGCTTCCTCAAGGAACTTTTCACGACGCGAGGCGACGCTGCGACCTTTAACTTCTATTCTTCCGCGCTCGTGAAGGGCGAGCTTTCAGGCGGGCGCAAGGTCGCGTTCGACATGTATTCGCTCTATCCCCGCACGGATTATGTCAGGATCGTCAGCCACACCGAGGGCGCGGCACCGGTGCGTCTGCGCATACCCGCTTGGAGCGCAAAGACGGAAGTGAAGCTGAATGGCAAGGTGCTTGATGGCGTTGCGGCGGGAAGTTATTTCACGATTGAGCGCGACTGGAAACTTGGCGACATCTTGGAACTCAAGTTCGACATGCCGGTTGTCGCCCACACGCTCGATCATCACGTTGCGTTTACTCGTGGCCCCGTTCTGCTTGCCCGCGACAGCCGCTTTGCCGACGGCGACCTTACAGAGCCATTTAGACACGGAATCAAGGACGGGCAGATCATGCCGTCATTCGCGGCGGTGCGCACACCCTCTGACGATATCTGGATGGCGTTTTCGGCGACGCTTCCCATCGGCTCGCATACAGAGAACCCCGAGGCGCGCAATCCCGCTACCGTGTTCTTCTGCGACTATGCCTCCGCTGGCAACACTTGGACACGCGCCAACTTCTATCGTACTTGGTTCCCCGTCGAATACGGCAACAACGAATAGTCCAAGCGTGGATGAACATTGGTCTTTTCTTTGAGGGTACTGGGCGTGGCGTCGCGGGCAAGATGACGAACGTGACGCGGCTACGCGATCTTTGCGTGGACGATGCGCGGCACTTCGCTTGCAAAGGACTCTGAACGGACGATTTTGCGCCAGTTTTTTTGGTTGAGGTTGGAATGAGGTTGGATAGCGGTTTGGTTTGGAGAATCATTGATGCAGGATGGTTTAGTCGAAATCGTGTCGTTCTTGTATTCGACCCGAAGGATGGTTGGCTCGTGGTTGAGTGGCGGTTGATTCCGTCCATATCGGGGTTGGGAAATGGTTGAATCGGCGTCGGTCTTCCTAATACGGGCGAAATCTGTGCGTTGGCGCGTGGGCATAAAAAAGCTTCAGTCC
>CACZAK010000091.1 GCA_902779075.1 uncultured bacterium
GGCGAATCCCCAATCCTTGCCTAAGTCCCGATGTCTATGCTACAATATCGACATTCTCGATACTGGAGACTCGTGTCTCACTTTCGGGGCATGGTGCAGATTGCCCCCCCCCCCCCCAGCGCCCGCAACACGAAGCATTTTCCCCCTTGCGTTTGGGCCCCGGATTTGGCATAATTAATGCCTTGAATCCTTCAGCCGTGCAGGTTTTGGCTTGCGTGTTCTATCAGGCCGCGTGGCTTGGCTCGTGGGTGGCGCGAAAGAAGGGTTTTGCAACTGCCTCAATGGTTTTTGGCCATTTCAGAGTGTTGGTAGCGGCAAGTGCGGCAGTCGCCGCACTTGGTGCCGTGTGTTCGGAGCTCCCGTCACGCTATGCGGGAGCGGAAGTGCTAGGCCATCGTGAGACAAGGGGACATGTCAAGGCAGGAACGGCGGCAAGGGCCGTCAGGCTGACAGCGGCGGCGCCGGGCTTGGGAGATGCGGATTCGACGGTCACCGAATGGTTGGTAAGATCCACCCCAGAGTCGCCGGTCATACATGTGAAGTCGGTTGAGACGAAGTCGGCGTCGTTGACATCTGTCTCAACCTACGATTATGTCGCGAACCAAGTCATCGTTACGTTAATGGCCGGAGAGGATCTGGATGCGTTCCGCGAATCACTTGCGGCAGACGGGTTTACGGTCAGAAGGCAGATATACGAGGATTCAGACGGGAACAAGATACTTCTCGTTGCCGCCGATGATCCAGACCTTAACACCGTAGAGAGCCTGATGACGGGGATTCAGGGCACTGGCGCGAGGGCGGAGGCCGAATACGACATCATTTTCGCGGCTGATTCAAGTCCTAATGACGCAGAATGGCCACAGTTGTGGGGCATGGACAAAATTGGCGCCCCCCAGGCGTGGGCGATCAGGACGGATGCTTCTCCGGTTACGGTGGCGGTTCTTGACACGGGGGTTAACTTCAACCACGTCGATCTCAATGCGAACATGTGGGTTAATCCCGGTGAAGTCGCCGGCAACAACCTGGACGACGATGGCAATGGCATCTATGACGACGTGTACGGCATGCGATGCGTCGGTGGCGTGATCACCGGCAATCCGATGGATGACGTCAAGCACGGTTCGCACTGCGCCGGAACCATCGGCGCGGTGGGCAACAACTCCGTCGGTGTTGTGGGCGTGGCCTGGCAGGTAAAGATCATGGCGTTGAAATTCTTGGACAGCAACGGGCTCGGCAGCCTGAGTGACGCCCTTACATGCCTGCAGTATGCAGCGGCGCACGACGTGAAATTGGTGAGTTGCAGTTTCGGGACCACGCAATACTCGTCGCCGTTCGTGCGGATGGTGAAGGACCTGTCGAAAAGGGGCGTTATATTCGTCTGTGCGGCTGGGAACAAGGGGTGGGACAACGATTCGTATCCCAACTATCCGTCGTCGATCGAGTGCAGCAACGTTGTCGCGGTCGCCGCCACGGATTCTTCGGATAGGCTCGCGTCATTCAGCTGTTATGGCGTAGAGAGCGTAGACATCGCGGCTCCTGGCGTGGGCATCTATTCCACCACCTGCGCGTCCTCGATTTCTTATGAAGCCCTAGACGGGACCTCGATGGCGACGCCGCACGTCACAGGCGCACTGGCGCTGCTGATGGCTCATTATCCGGACGAAACGCCGTATCAAATAGTCGAACGACTTTATGCCGCAGGGGAGGAACGGCAATCGCTTGTCGGGAAGGTTCGCACGGGGAGGCGTTTGTCCCTGTCCAACGCATTTGGTCTGCCATGTCCGGTTGCGGCGACGGTTTCGCAGGGCTTGTTTACCGACAGGGTGTCTGTATATTGGAACGCGGTAGCGGGTGCGTCGCATTACCGTGTGTCAAGGGCGGAGTCGGAAAATGGCGAGAAGGTCGTTCTGTCCGACTGGTTCTCGGGTTTGACGTTCAACGACTCGACTGCTGTTCCAGGCGTAATCTACTGGTACTTCATCCAGGCGGCGTCGTCAGCTGACGGCAAGCAGGCTTCGCCTCATTCGGCTGGGGCTTCGGGATTTTGCGCCATGCCGTCTGAAGCGCAGGTACAGGTCAACTTCATGCCTCAGGGCGGCGTCGTGCCGGTTGCGACCAGAAGTTACGTGATTGGCAGAGCATACGATTCGTTGCCAGTTCCAGTTCATGGGGACAAGACATTTGTTGGCTGGCACACGTCCGCCACCGGGGGGGCGCGCGTGGACGAGACGAGCGTGGCCCGCGCGTCCCAGACCAGCCTCTACGCGCACTGGATAGACAACGGCACGCCGTACGTGAGTGGTCTTGTGGCTCGGCAAAGGTATCCTTGGAACGGCCTTGTCGACATTGAATTCTCGCTTGTGGGGTTGCCACATGGGGAACTTGCGGACGTTGCGCTGACGGCAGTCGACATTGACACCGCTGAAACATTCTCCATGCGGACGGTCATTCCCGACGGAGCTACCTCGTCGTTGACGAACGGAGTGCACGCGTTCATTTGGAATGCGGACACCGACAGCCCCGGGCAACTGCACACAAATCTCGCCGTGAACATGGAAATTGCCGTGTGCGTGCCGTCCGTTCCGGCACAGGTGTCCGCAGCAGACGGAATATCGACATCGTCCGTCGCCGTTGTCTGGCAGCCGGCGTTGGGCGCCTCAAGTTACGAGATCTATCGGAGTGAAACGCAGAATGCCGCCGATGCGGTACAGGTTGGCGTCTCGGACACATGTACGTATTCTGACATGACGGCCGCCCCCGGGGTGCCGTATTACTATTGGATTAAGGCGGTGTCCAGCGGTGGGACAAGTGAGTTCGGAAGCCCCGAGAAGGGCGGGCTGAAGGTGTCTCCGCCGTCATGGGTGTCTGCCGGAGACGATGAATCAGTGCAACATGTGGCGGTATGGTGGTCTTCATCTGAGGGGGCGACGTCTTACCAAGTGTGGAGGGGGAATGGGCCGGATCAGGCTTCGGCATCGAACATCGCTACGGTTGCGTCGACCAATTATTTCGACGTGACGGCTTTGCCAGGAAATTCGTATTACTATTGGATAAAGGCGGTGGCACCAATCGGCGTTAGCGATTTCAGCGATTCGGATATCGGCAGTTGTGCCGTACTCTCGCCCCCGACCAACGTCGGCGTGAGCGATGCGGGGTTCCTTTCGTTTTTGGGCTGGGAACTTGACGAGGCCTATTCTTCTTGCTTGGTGGTCTGGTTCATCGGCCTCTCGACTGACTCCAAATATGAATTCTGGTGTTCTTATAGGGATGATGTAAGCAGGGCGGAAAAGTTGGGGACATTTGAGTTGGACACGAATCAGGTCATCTATGAAGAAGGTGACATTGTTGACAATCTCCGCTTCATCCACTTTGAGCATTACACCTCATCAGATGGCGGCTCTACCACGAACGTTCTGTATCTTGGAATTCTCAATGGTTCGGAACCCGGGCGGCTGTACTGGTTTTGGGTAAAGGCGGGCAATGACCATGGCGCGGTCAGTGATTTCAGCGAGGGGAATAGCGGATATGTCAGTTTGGGGGCACCAAGCGTCGTACGCGCCACGGACGGGGAATCTTCGACGAACGTGACCGTCTGCTGGTCGGCAGTGACCAATGCGAACACATATCAGATTTGGAGAGGCACGACTTCGAACAGTTCTTCAGCCCAAATGATAGGTGTGTCCGGCTCAACCAGTTATACTGACGAAAACGCCCAGGCCGGGAAGGCGTATTACTATTGGGTCAAGGCTGCGTGCGATTTTAGCGTAAGCGATTTTGGTCCGTGCGATGTTGGATATGCTGCGTCTGATGGCGTCGATCCGCTTCGGTACATGGTGGTTTCCCTTGACGGCGAACAGAAAGAGGGCGAATGCACGGTTTCCTATCTCGCCGAGGAGCCTGTGGGCGGTTGGACGTATGAACACAAGACGACGAAACTGGTTTTGAGGAGAATTGCCCCCGGCTCGTTCGCAATGGGCGTGCGGCAAACTGATTATCCAGGAGCGGAAGGGGACAAAGTGCGTTCCGTTGCGTTGACCAAGCCATATTATGCCGGCGTATTTGAGATTACCCAAAGACAGTGGGAATTGGTGATGGGGGATCGGCCGTCCTATTTCACCAACAGAGCAGTTTATGCTTCTCGCCCCGTGGAGCATGTCAGCTATGATGCCATACGCGGAACCAACGCGGCGGCCTTGTGGCCCGGCGCAATGCACGCGGACGAGGGGAGCTTCCTGCACACGCTTCGAAAGAAGACGGGTATTGCCGGATTCAACCTTCCTACGTGCGCGCAATGGGAATATGCGTGTCGCGCAGGGACGGATACGGCGCTTAACACCGGAAATAACCTGACCGATGGCCAGTCCTGTCCAAACATGGCGGCCGTTGGGCGTTATAACACGGACGGGGACAGGAACTGCGGCACGGACCAGGGCACCGCGGTTGTCGGCATGTTCTCGCCCAACGCATGGGGCTTGTACGACATGCACGGAAATGCGGCGGAATGGTGTCTGGACGCCGGGGAGCCGGCGACGGGCGGATGGGCGACAAATCTGGTTCTTGACGGGATGGCGTCGCTTCGCGGCGGAGGTTATGATGCGATGGCCGGTGATTGCCGTTCTGGTGCCATGAGTGACGCCGATCCAAGTGATGGCGCGGGCGGATTGCGCCTGGTGATTAATTCCGCGGAAACAGTGGCACAGGCGCTGAATAATGGCATGGACTGGATCGAAGACGCGGATCATCCGTGGACAATTGACCGCGTGAACAGGTTTGACGGTGATGTTTCGTTGCGCAGCGGACTCGTGTCAGAAGGACAGGCCTCAAGGATTTCTACCGTTGTCACTGGTCCAGGCGTGCTGACATTCCGTTGGAAGACATCTTGCGAGACCAGTTACGACACCCTTCAGTTAATGGACAATGCCAGTGTGGTTAAGAGCTTGAGCGGACGGAACACGGGATGGGAACTTGTGACGTACAATGTTTCCGACGGCGAGCATACGCTTGCCTGGGAGTACCGCAAGCAACACGGCAATGTTGTCGAAGGTGCCGATTCGGCATGGATCGACACCGTTGCGTTTACGAGGAATCCTTCTTACGCCGTCATCGACATTTCGGGCGGACCGTCTGCCAACAGTTACCCGGTTGAATACCTTGGCGACATCCCGAATGGCGGGTGGACCGATGAATACAAGACGGACAAAATCGTCTTGCGCCGAATCCCGGCTGGTTCGTTTGCGATGGGTAGCCCGGAAGAAGAGGATGGTCGGGATCGTTACGGTTCGGAGGATCTGCACGAAGTTGTCTTGACGGATGATTTCTACATTGGAGTGTTTGAAATCACGCAACGCCAATGGGAATTGGTCATGGGGACTCGGCCAAGCTTCTTTGACAATCCCGAGTATTATGCGACCAGACCTGTGGAACAGGTGTCGTACGACATGATTCGAGGTGCGCAGGAGGGAACGAATTGGCCAAGCTCGGCATCGGTTGACGCCAGCAGTTTCATAGGGCGGCTTAGGGCAAGGTCGGGCTTGTCCGCGCTGGACCTGCCGACCGAGGCGATGTGGGAGTACGCGTGTCGAGCCGGAACGAGCACGGCGCTGAATCTTGGGGTTAGCGTTGCCGGCATCATATATGATTCGCGAGGCTTGATCCATCCGCTTACAGCGGATAATGAGGGGGTCCTCCAGGCTGGCAGATTTGAGGGGGTTGTCCACAATCCTGACGACGATGACCACAATTGTGGCACGAACATTGGAACTGCCGCAGTCGGTTCGAGCCTTCCGAACAACTGGGGGCTGTATGACATGCATGGAAATGTCCAGGAGTGGTGTCTCGACTGGGCGGGGGAATATGTGATGGAGACCAACCTGAACCCGCTTGGCCCCAAGGCGTCTGAGTATACGCGCGTTGTTAACGGTGTGACGTATGGCAAGCGGGTTATACGTGGCGGGTGCTGGGGGCACATGGCAGAGAATTGTAGATCTGCCAGGCGGCAGGCGCCGATTCCACCGTGGGCAATGTACGATGCTGGATTACGGCTGGCAATCGTGCCTGAATCGTTTCACCAATCAGCAGGAGGCGGGAAGTAGGAAATGAAACTTTCACGGCTCATGATTGGTTGTGTTGCGTGGCACTTCGCGACGGTCGCCGCGGCGGGTACCGTGTTCTCGTCTACGGCCTTTCGGCTTGACACGCTGGGCAGCAATGGCGTTGCAAGGGTCGCGGCCACCGTAGAGTCGCTGGAAATGTCTCCTTCATGGCAGTCGGCAGTGCCATCGCCCTTCGCGGCCGCGACGGTCACTTGCACGGCACCTGATGACACGGAGGAGATCCTCGGCACGATGAGCGGCGATGCCAGGCAGACAATCAGGTGGGACACGTCAAGGCTCACTCCCGGTGAGCATGTTCTGACGCACTCGATTGCCGACGGAAGCGGCAATGTCCTGCTTTCCCTTACGGCGGCGTTCATCGTGCCCCAGCCGAGAATCGTCGGACTCGCCATATCAGGGCCCGATTCGGTTTATGGCGAAGGGACGGGGGAGTTTTCATGTGTCGCGACTTTCAGCAATGGCGAGACGGAGCGCGTGACGCCGGAATGGTCGCTTTCCAATGGAGCGGAGGCGGGATCTGTCGATTCCAACGGGAGATTTACCGCGCAGAATGTCGCCGCATCGGCTGCCGTCACCGTCCAGGCATCCTTCACCCGGGGAGGGGCGGCGGTCACGGCAACGAAGGATGTATCCGTGTTGCCGGCATTCCTGTCGCTCGCGAAGTCGTCGATGAGCGTGCCGAAGACAAAGGCGTCACATGAGCTAGGTATCTCATGTTCCGGGGAATGGAATGCGGTGTCGGGGGAGGACTGGTTGACGATGAAGACGCCTTCTGGCAGCGGAAGCGGGACTCTTGTCTTCGAGGTTGACAAGAATACGGTCGCCACAACCCGCAAGGCCGTTATAACGGTGACAAGCGGATCCAGGACGGCAAAATGCACGATCAAGCAGGCCGTGGGAGAGGCGGATGTCCTTGTAACCGTCTCATTTGACTCCTGTGGCGGCGTAACCACGGAATCGCGGCAATACGTCGTTGGCGAGGCTTATGGATTCCTGCCGACGGTCACATATTCCGGGTGGGAGTTTGCCGGATGGTGGACCGGACCGAACGGAACGGGGAGCCGTGTCCAGCCGTCGACGCTGGTTTCCGCGGACGTCGCCGTCCTTTATGCGGCCTGGAGCGAGACGTCTACGGCGGGTGCGCTCAACAATGACCTGAGCTGGACGGGTGACCTCGTGAATCCCTGGGTTGCAGATGCCGACGTAAGCCTCGATGGGAAGATGTCCATGCGCAGTGCCGCGATCAGCGACGCGCAAAGCTCGTCGTTGAGCCTGACCGTCAACGGTCCGGGAGTGCTTGCGTTCTACTGGAAGGCTTCGAGCGAATTGGACTTCGACGTTCTTTCGTTCTTTGACGGTTCCGCAGAAGTCGCAACGATCAGCGGGGATACCAAGTGGATTCCGTACTCGTATGTCATCTCAGACACGGCCGCGCATCAGCTCAAATGGGTTTATTCAAAGGATGATGCGGATGGTTCTGGAATGGATTGCGGCTGGCTTGACATGGTGTCGTGGACTCCAGACAGCAGCGGAACCGAGACCGTTCTGTCGAACGGCGGCATGCCCGTCCCGGTGCAGTGGTGTGCGGCGCACGGCTTGGCCCCCTCTGCTTCGGTTCTTGCGCTCGACAGCGATGGCGATGGGTTCGCCAATTGGGAGGAGTACGTTGCGGGGACCGATCCAAATGACAGCCAGTCCAGTTTGGGAATCAGGATAGAGCTCGCAGAAAACGGGGACCCCGTGCTTTACGCCGTTCCGTACCTCGGTGCGGCGCGAAACTACACGTTCGTGGGGAAGACGAACCTGACCGATTCGGCATGGAGTGCGCCGACCAACTCCTTGCACAGGTTCTTCCGCGTTCGGGTGGAGATGAAGTGATCTTGTGCAACAATAAGTAACAAACAACGAAACAAAAGGAAAAACAATGAAAAGACTGATTAGAATGGCAACTGCCGCCCTACTGGCGGTGTTGTTGTCCGTGCCCGCATGGGCCGGACGCATCTGCACCATCTCGGAACGCGTGAGCGATGCGAGAATGCAGATGGCCGCTGCGGCATCGGCTGCTGCAGCGGGCGAGGAAAATGGTGAAATCGTCGGCACGACCGACCAGGGCCTCGGATTTACCATCCGATGGGCCGACGCCGGCGTCACATCGCCGACCAATGCGGCAATCCTGATTGCGAATGACCGCAACAGCGAGGTGGTGGAACTCGCCGGATTTGACGCGGCGAGCGACGGCATTACGCTGCCGCCTCTTCTTCTTGCCGAACTCGAGCAGCGCAATCTTGGCCCGAACACGTCGTTCCGGTGCACGGTCGTCGAGCCTGGAGAAGATGGCGCCGACGAAATCAAGGCGTCATGCCTTGTTGCCTCGGCTGTCAATTCGGTGAAACTGCCGAACTTCAACTACAAGAATGAGAACGGCGATGTCGTAAAGACCGACGTGGGGAATCGCACGCTTGTTTCCTACTCGAAGATGAAGCCGAATTTCATCATGCGGGATCCTCTGAACGCAGCGCAGCAGGAAATGGCAGCGGTCTTGGCCGAGAAACACGCCTATTATTCGTACATGTACACGCTTCCCGACGGAACGGCGGTGACATACGACGAGAAAAAGTCTGGTACAATGGGCGCGACCGCAGTGACCACGGTTACGCTTCCGTTTGACGTGAGTCTCTCTGGAGCCGATGACACGATGGTGGATTCCGTGGTCTGCGGACTCCTCCCGTGGGCGACTACGCTTAAGGGCACGGTTCCGGTGGCCGTGTCAGTGACGTTCAGCAGCTTTGCGTCAACGTACGGGAGTGCGTACAGGAACGTCATCGGAATGTCTTATTCGCCGTCGGCAGGACTGATCAACGGCGTATTGTATCCCACGGCCCTCTTCAACAATCTCAAGGGTTATGACATTGACGAGGACGACGGCGACATTACGCTCGAGATGAATACTGACATGCCTTTCTACTACGACGCCAACGGTTCGTGCCCTAATTCGCAAATTGACTTCCCCACGATCATGTTGCACGAAACCGCGCACGGACTGGGCTTCTACGACTCGATTGACCCCGATACCGGAACGTACGAGTACGGGGCAGGATACTATCCGTTGGCCTTTGACACGCTTCTTTGGCAGGGCGGTTCGCGGTTGACGGCCATGACGTCAGCAAAAAGAAAGAGCGCTCTGGTCAGCAACGCGCTGTATTTTGACGGTACGTACTCCAAATCCGCAAATGGCGGTAGCCGCATAAAGATGTTTTCGCCTACAACCTACCAGCCGGGGTCCAGCGTGTCGCACTGGGACGATTCGGTTTCCTTCAGGACGTTTATGATGTACCAATACCACTATCCAATGCGCACGATTGATCCGGCGCTTGTCGGTGCCATGCAAGATATGGGGTGGGAACGTGCATCCACATTGTCGTCACCCCAGAACGTCAGTGCGAGTCAAGGTGCATATTCGGATCGGGTTGAGGTGTCTTGGAATGCGGTGAGTGGCGCGACTTCGCACAAGGTTTACCGCGCGATGTCCGAATCTGGCGAAAAGACCCTACTTGGCTCAGGCTCCAGCCCTTATCGCGATTACGACGCGGTGGCGGGGACGCATTACTATTATTTCGTGACGGCGGTGAATTCCGATGGTGAAAGCGACTTTAGCGCACCAGCGGAGGGATGGACATCGTCAGATTCTACACTGACATCCATTGCCATTTCTGGCTTGGCCAGTGTCGCCAGCGGCAAACAGGCAACTTATTCCTGCACGGCCTATTACAGTAATGGTTCGTCGAGGGCTAACGTGAGTCCAGTCGAGTGGGAGATTGTCAGCGGCAGCAGCTATGCGACGATGAACGGCTCCACGCTTACGGCTGGCACTGTGACTGCCACCAAGACCGTGGTACTTGAAGCTTCGTACGGAGGCAAGTCCACGACCAAGACTATCACCATCACGCGGGATAGTAACAACATAGAGATCACATTCTATATGAATGATGGAAGCAGCAGTAAGGTTACGAAGAACTATACCACAGACTCCCCCTTTGGGAGTTTCCCTGATGTTTCTAGGTCTGGTTATTCGCTGATTGGATGGTTTACGGCCCCCAATGGCGGAACTCAAGTGACGACTTCAACCACTGTGAATTCTACTTATACTACGCTTTATGCGCATTGGAGTCCCAATGGCGGTTCGCTTCCTTCCGGTTGGTCGTACTTAAATGGCCTTTCCGATGGCGTCTCCTATTCTGGGGGAATGCTTACAATAGTTGGAGCCGGTAATAACACGGTGCGTGGCGTAACGTTCACGACAACTGGAAGCGGCACGTTGTCGTTGAAGCAGAAAGTTTCCAGCGAGGCGAATTGGGACTTTGCCAAAATCCTTCTTGATGATGAAGAAGTCTCCAGGATCTCTGGCACCGAAGGCGGCTGGGTGGCATTCTCAAAGACGGTCAACGCTGGCACTCACACGTGGACGCTTGAGTATTCGAAAGACGGAAGCGACATTTTCGCTACGGGCGATGATACCGCTTGGTTCAAGGATATTTCCTTTGGATCTGTTCCAATTGACGGAGATGTATTGGTGCAGTTCGACGCCGACGACGGAACGGCATCATACAACGAGAAGATATACACTTCCGGTGCCCCCTATGGTGAACTGCCGACGGCCAGCCGCAGCGGCTACAAGTTCCAGGGATGGTACACGCAGCACGGAGCAGGCGGCGTAAAGATTACGGCATCGTCAATCGTAGATTCGTCGGTCCACATGCTTTATGCCCAGTGGAACGGAAATGGTTCGGCGTCCTGGTCGAATAACAAGAAGACCAAGAAGTCCACGGCCACGGCCAAGCCGAAGAGCGGATATGTGTTCGCCTATTGGGTCAACACGTCTGATGGCAGCGTCGCATCGTATGCCAGCAAGATTACAGTCGCCACGTCGGCGAAGTCGAACTACCGCGCGGTGTTCGTGCGCAAGGCCGATGTGCCGACACCGTCGTTGGATGCCGATTATCCGTTCGTCAAGGGCGGTTGTGAACTTGACAATGCCCGTGTTGGCGTGAAGGTAAGCGATCAATTCGACGTGCCCGACGAATGCCGCCCTGTGAAGTTCAGTGCAAAGGGTCTGCCAAAGGGGCTCTCGGTAAACGCAACATCTGGTGCGATTACCGGCATTCCTAAGAAGGCGGGCAAGTACACCGTCACGGTCACAGTAACATCTGGTGCCAACAGCAAGAAGAAGATTACTCGGAAGATACCGATTACTATCTACAACCTGCCATCTTATGTTGTTGGTTCCTTTGTCGGCGGATATGACGATGGCAAGACTGCGAATAGGACGGTTCTGACCATTGCTAGTTCCGGTAAGATATCTGGCAAGGTGTATTACCAGAACGCAATTTGGACTGTGACAGCTGCCAACTTCGCAGATGAAGACGGAGGCTGCTACAAGGCGGCAATCAGTTTAAAGAAGGGCAAAACAACGCAAAAGAAGACTCTTTGGATTGAAGAGGATGAACTTGGCGGCTTTGCTTATGAGGAGAATGGCCTGTTTGAGACACGGCAGAATCGCTGGGCCAAGGACACACTCTGGAAGGAGTGGGCTGAAGCGTTCAACGGGCACTCCTTGACTGCTCGCGATGGAGTGACAGTTGCCAAGTTCGGCAAGAACGGCACTGTCACGGTGACGACGTCATTCGACGGTTACAAATGTTCTGCGTCGTCAATCCTTATGCCAACATTGCTTAGCTATGATGATCTGAATGGGGTCATCTATTTGTACTTTGCCCCGAATTCAAAGAAGAAGTTCAGTGGTCGCGTCATTGCATTATATTTGAATTGATTGACTAACAATGACAACCAAGGTGGCGGCGGTGAGTTTTCTCGCCGCCGCTTTGTCCTTATCTAGAATAAGTGGCATGCGCTGTGAATTTTTGGCGCTGTGCTGATATCGCAGGGTGCCTATAGAGTTTAGTGCCCTGTCTCTATCATCGACTTTCTTGGGGTTTGAGTGACTGTGGACTTCCTCAGTAAACCTAGAAAAGTTGTGTAGCCTACTTTACTGGCAAGCTGAAATCTGATAAAATACAAGCACAAAAGCAGCGGTGCATCTCCACATAATGAGGGTGTTTTCCGTCTGTACTGCCAAGGAGAGAAAAGAGGTCTACAGGAAATGAAACCAATAAAACTTAAAGGAAATTCGATGTCCACATTCTTGAAGACGAGACACTGGGGGTATTTCAGGCAGCTGCTTTTAGCAGGGACGATGTTAGCATCAATTGGAAGGCTGATCGCCATCGTGGCGACTCTCGCCGTCGTGTCGTCGGCCATTGCGGTCGAAGTTACGATGGAGCAGGCACAGACGGCGGCCCGGAACTGGGTACGGCGTTCGCCTGTGCAGATGACGGCCGAGTTCAAGTCGAGCGAAGTGCGTCATGCGCAGACGGCGAAGGCCGACGACGGCAAGGCGCTCTACCATGTCGTGGAGCTGGACGGCGGCGGCTTCGTGGTGACGTCCGGCGACACGGAGTTGCCGCCGGTCATCGCGTTCTCGGCGAGCGGGACGTTAGACCTTTCTGATTCGCGTAATCCGCTCGTCGCTTTGCTTGAGCGGGATTTACAGAGTAGGCGAGCCCAGATTGCAAAGCCGCAGGCGAAGATGCTTGCCGCGTTGCAGGCGGCAGGTGAAGACGTTCCTGCCACCAACGGATCCACTGTCGCCGACTCGGGGGAAGACTTCAACGACGAATGGGCTGGATTGCTGGCGGAGCCGGAGCCAGTGCCCAAGTCGAAAGGCAGCATGACGCTTCTGACCTCCAGTTCCAGCATATCCGACGTCCGCGTTGCGCCGATAGTGCAGTCCAAGTGGGACCAGTCAACATGGAATGGCTATAATACATTCAACTACTATACACCGAACAACTACGTATGCGGGTGCGTGGCGACGGCATTTGCCCAGATCATGCGGTACTGGCGGGCGCCGTCGAGCAGTATCAGCGCGGGGACCTATACATGCTGGGTCGACCTCAAGAAGACGTCGAAGACGATGCTTGGCGGATCCTATGACTGGAGTTCCATGCCGTTGACGGAAGCCAACTGTTCGTCTTCTTCTCAGAGGCAGGCCATCGGAAAGCTCACCTACGATGTCGGCGTTGCATCGCAGATGGGATGGACTTCCGGTGAGTCAGGGACTTTGGGCTGCGTTGCCGCACAGGCGCTTCGGCATCGGTTTGGATATGCATCCGCACATTCATATCACAATGAAGACGCGACATTGGAATCAAATCTATCATTGAATGCGGATTATCGGAATGCGATATTGGCAAGCCTCGATGCCGGGATGCCTGTGGCGGTCGGTATTTATGGCAATGGCGGGCATGAGGTCGTGGTTGATGGCTATGGGTACAACGGCAGTTCGACCATATACTGCCATGTTAATTGTGGATGGAGTGGCAGCCAGGATTTGTGGTACAATTTGATGGGAGAGAGTGTTACCAGCCATGGATTTTCATGGATGGCTGATGTTTCCTACAATATTCACCCAACGGCAACTGGCGACGTGATTTCGGGGCGCGTACTTAACGCCTCTGGCTCACCAGTTTCAGGGGCGACAGTTACTCTGACAACAGCGTTTGGTTCACAGCTGACGACCACAACAAACGCCAAGGGCATTTACTCGTTCCGAGCTGCTGCAAACGCATCATATACGGTGTCGGCTTCGTATGGTGGCTCTTCGTCCGTTGAGCAAAGCGTGACCTTGCCTTCGAGCTATGACACGGAAGTGGCGATTGCTGAGGTGTACTCGAATGGAAGGTTGTCGATTAGTCATTTGACCTCCTCTCTCTATCCGTACGGCAAACTCGGCAACAAGTGGGGCGTGAACCTAACGCTTGGTTCGTACGTGCCTCCGTCATCGGTCTCGCTCGAGACGGCGCTTGACAACACGTCCCTGGCATTCACGACCGGCGGGGCGGCGTCTTGGTACGGGCAGACGGCGGTTTCCTATGATGGGATTGATGCGGCGAGAAGCGGGGCAATTGGAAGCAGCCAGCAGACATGGTTGGAGACGACTGTGACTGGCCCTGGCACGCTTTCGTTCTATTGGAACGTCTCTTGCGAGGGCGACTCGTCCAATCGGAACTGGGACTATCTCAATGTGTCGATTGACGGCGAGGAGAAGGCTCGTATCTGTGGCACGGACAACAGCTGGACGCGGCAGTCATACTCGATTCCTACCGGCACACATACCGTGCGGTGGCAGTACAACAAGGACGGCAGTATGTCCAAGGGTGATGATGCTGCGTATGTTGATCAGATCGTGTGGACGCCGACAGCCATAACTGACGACGCCTATGACCCTGGCGACGACACCCCCAGCGGCGGAACTGTCATTACGCCATCGGGAAGCCTTGCCATCCACTACGGGCATACGTTGAGCTCCACCGACAAGTACGATTTCTTCAAGATATATCTATCCGCTGGATACAGGTACGTGTTCGAGACGACCGGGGATATGGACACATATGGCGACCTCTTCGACTCCACTACGCTTGCCAACAGCGTTGCCTGCAATGACGATAGCGGCAATAACCGTAATTTCAAGATCGAATATGCCCCTGACTCGTCCGGCACCTACTATCTTCGTGTCCGCGCATACAAGCTGGGCACGGCTGGATCGTATGCCCTTACATACCAGAGATTCGCCACCGACAGCGGCGGCTCTGCTGTTAAGCCGGACCTTCTGCCTTACACTCCGAGCGACTGGAGTTCGCCGTTGGTCGTGTCAACCTCCAACCTTTCAAAGGAAGGGGCGACATCGTTCTCCAAGAATGACACGCTGTATGTGAGCTGGGCTGGTGTCTGCAGGAATGCCGACATAACCTCAACTTTCTATTCGCGACTTTACATTGACGGGAGTCTTGTCCATTCTTGGCGTACAGATGGCCTTCCGAAGAACTACTATGCCTGGATCGGCGGGCATCAGATCGGGAATCTGAACCCCGGGAAGCACGTCATCCGGATAGTGCTTGACCAGACCGACGTCGTCGTCGAGTCCAACGAATCCAACAACACAGTAGAGACCGAAGTCACCGTCAACGCCAGCGATCTTCCGAATCTTCAGGTAGTCAAAGCGAATCTCTCAAAGAACTCGATTACATTGTCGGAGACTATGACTGTTCATTGGCGGGTGGCAAACCCGGGGAAGGCGGCGGTGAACAAGACCAAGACCGCTTTCGAGATATGGAAATACGACTCGTCTGGAGATACTTGGGCTCTGAAAAGGACGGATTGGCTTGATTGCAATCCGCTGGCGGCAGGAGCCGGGAAGGAATACGCCCGTTCAATCACAGGCAAATCGCTTGGTGTAGGCAAATTCGTAATTCGCGTCCGAGTTGACGGGAAAGCGGCGATCAGTGAGAGTGATGAATCTGACAACTATGCTGACACATACGCCGTTACGGTGTCAAAGGACAATGCCACGCGATCCACGTCTGGCGTCGATTGGCAGTTCCATAAGATGAAGGGGGAGCCGGACTCGTTCTACCTGAGCACGTCCGCCAAGGCCAAGAAGAAGGCAACGACCTTCAGGGTAGGCCAACCGATCTATATGCGCTGCTGCTGGTGGAACGCAACGAGGAGGGCTACAAGTGGGCATATGCGAATGAGAGTTTCTCTTAATGGTGGGGGCGGCGTCTATTCGGAGCACTGGTACACTCTTAAGAACTATTACTACTACCTTGTCAATCGCACCCCCAGTTTCCTTCAGAATCTGCCGGCCGGAAAATATACGCTCACGGCGACGCTGGACAGCGAGAACAATTGGAGGGAGAAGAACGAGAAGAACAACATCAGGCGGATATCGTTTACAGTTGTCGGGGCTCCGACGATCTATAGCGAGGCGACCTATACTTGCGCCTTGAACGAGCCTGTCAATTGGGCAATCTCGTCCGAGGGTTCGATGACCGTCAAGGGTCTCCCCAAGGGGATGAAGTACAGCGGCGGAGTGATTTCCGGCAAGGCGTCCAAGACAGGAACATACACGCAAGATTGTCGTCGTGAACCCCGGCTTCGATGTCAGCGTGAATGTGCGCGCCAACGGCGCGACAGACGCTGTCTCCGTTGCGGCGGGCGAGACGGTCCAGATGTTTGTCGGTGTGGTGCAGAACATTTCCGTCGCTTCTACGCCGGGCAAGGATGGGATTGCAAAATCGGGGGCGTCGTCAGTGACGGCGGCCGGGCTTCCTCCCGGACTTAAATACTCAAAGGGCGTCATTTCCGGCGTGCCGTCGAAGGTTGGTACCTATACGGTCAAGCTCACGTTCAAGAACGCCCTGGGATGGTCCAAGACGTTCACTATGAAGATGCAGGTCAAGGCCCTGCCCGCGTTTGCGCGTGGCACATTCAATGGCTGGAGCTATGATGCCGATTACTACTATAAACGT
>CACZAK010000092.1 GCA_902779075.1 uncultured bacterium
GCGAACGGCGACAGAAGCTCGCCGTCGCGCGGCGCGAGGTCCGCAGGCACCACACGCTGAACCCGCAGCCGACCTTCGACGCGATCCGCGCGGCGCTCCACACCGCGCGCAGCTCGCCCGAAGCCGCGATCCGGCTCGGATCGCTCCTCGAGGACCTCGAGTGCTTCGTCGACAACACCCTCGTCCACGACGCGCAGGGGCAGATCGTGGGACGCCGGGGCGGTATCAAGCGCCTGCTCCAGCGCGAGGCGCCCGACCTCTTCGCGAAGTACTCCACGATCATGCGCTACAAGGCGACGGCGAAGCGCTTCCGCCAGGCGTGCGGCTCGGCCGAGCCCGTGCCCCCGGCGACGCTCCTGCCCGCGCAGGAGACTGCCAGTCCCGGCCCCGCATCTACGCCTACGCCGGGAGCCGCCGGTCCCGCCCCCGATGGCCTCTCGGACGAAATGCGGGCCAAGCTGGTCGCCCCCTGCGAGGTGGCGAGAACGATACTGGAGGAGTGCGAGGGGACGCTCATCTCGCTCGAGGCCGCGCTTGCGCTGCGGCTGGACCCCGACTGCATCCCCGCAACGGGGGAGGAATACGTGCGCAAGCCAGGCTGTCCGCGCATTCCGCAGAAGGTCATCAGCTGGCTAGTCCGACATCAGGTCGCCTGACGCCGCATCCCTCGTATTTCAGCTGAAACTAAACTCCTCGGCCCAATGCCTCACGTTCGTTGCTTTCGCCACTGGGATTTTCAAAGCCCTGGGGTCATTGGGGCTCTTGAAGTTTCTCTCCAAGCCTCCTAATCTCCAAAACTCCCAATAGCGAAAGCAGGAAAGGTTTTGCAATAGGTTCGATTGGGCAACAAAAAACTGGGCAACAAAAAACCTAATATAGATCATCCCTTTAACCCTGCGTTCTCCGCATCTCTGCGCCTCTGCGTGAGATATTCGCTGGAGTCATTCCATCAATATTCGCAACCGCAGTCAGAAAAGGATCCTAAGCGTGCGATTACGGCGCGGAATGGGGGACGCTCCAGTCGTGCGATTACGGCGCGGAACGAGGTCTACTCCAAGCGGTGATATCACGGCGCGGAACGGCACATGGTTCTGGCTGTTGCTATTATGGTGCGGACTATGGGATGGTGTTTGGAGCGGTGATATCATGGTGCGGAACGAGACTAGGGAAGGTGATACACGATTACGGTGCGGAACAGTAGGAGGTTCTGGACTTGGTGTTTTTCAAATTTTTAGCAAAGACCGGGGCGATATTATAACATTGTTAGCGCGAGGATGTCGCTACGCCACCACGGCCTCCGTTGAGGGTTAGGCTCACTGAAACGCCTTCTCGCGACAATACCACACGGCAGGAATCCGTGTCTATGTCAAGGACAGTCCAGCCATCTGCGGTCTGTCCACGCGCTAGGAGGTGGTTCCGCGGCGGCGTGTGCGCCGCATCGGTGAAACCTACCACCGGCTCGCCGTCTGGTGGTACATTCAATGCACACACGCGCACGATCGAGCGGATGTACTCTGCAAGTTTCTCCTGTTCCTGATTGGTGGCAGATACTTCGGATTCTTCAGCGAGCCTCGACGGCACGTGTATCCCAGGATTGTCGGGATCGAACTCTACCGGCGGCCGACCGAACGGCATGCGTTCAAGTATCGTCTGGTACGGCTTGAAGCCGTCGTCAATTGCTACAGCAACGAGCGCCGCGCCGAGCATGAGGGTTGTCAGGCATTTCTTCATAAGGGACTCCTTGTGTCAACGCCCAACAGTATACCCGTTCCTCGGCGCGGATGCGTCAGGAGAATGTCTGCCGTATGTCAGAAGAATGTCAAAGACTTCAAATCAGAAGCCAGGAAGCGTGAGCTGGCCCGCAACGGTGACTTTACGCCCGTTCGAGAGCGAGGGATCGCTCGTATCGTATACGACGAACTTGAAACCTCCGAAACGACGCGCCAGCTCGCTTCGGATGTAGTCCGAAACAGCGGCGACGTTCCCGGCATCATCGTCGGAAAAGCCCACGGCCACCTGATGCCCAAGCGCGTTCGTACGCTGGAGCGTGCGGAAAAGGTGTTCCACGAAGTCGCGGATGGCAAATTCCTTGGCGAGTTCCGGTCGCTGCTCGGAAGTCGCCTCCGCCACACGGGCGCCGAAGTCGTCGTCTCCGGCAAGGCGTTCCTTGAAGTCGGGATTCGTGACGGCGTGGTAGCGGCACATGGAGAGGAAGTAGTCGAGCTCCTCCTCGTCTGTGCCGAACTTCTCCACCTTGTCGAAGCAGTAGCGATAGCCGCGCAGGTTCGACATCATCTCCGCTCGCTCGTCAGGGGAGAGTGCGCTGTCTATGAAGATGTTCACGGCCTCGCGGATTGTCGATGGGGCGTGCCCGCGTGCCGTGACGATCGCGAAGATGCGCCCTTCCCGCAGCGTCTTGCGCAAGGTCTCGAAGGACGGCCCCGGCGGCTCCCCTGACGCGATGCGCGCAAGGGCGCTTTTCGTGTCGCGAATGAACGCGAGGTCGCCCGCGCGCGCGTCGGGCGCGTCCTGGAAGTCGCGGAACGCGGCATCGCGTCCGCCGTTGCGCGGCATGCGATAGTGCTCCGTGTCGGTGCGCACGAGCGCGAATGTGCTGGTGGAGACGGATACCGGACGCCACACGCCGTCGCGGCTGAGCTTTTCCAAGTAGATGCGCGTAGGCATGTGGAGGATGTTGTCGTCCCAGTCGAAGATGTAGTATTTGAAGTCACGCTTCGCGACATCTACATTCACCGGCTTTCCGTCAATCAGCTCCATTGCGCTATTTCCTTCCCGTTCAGGCCCGATAGGGGCCAAGGAACTCCTCGCGGAAGTCGAAGCCGCCGATAAAGTCGGCAGGCGAGTCGGAGTCGGTCTTCCCGATGCGCTTCGAGTTGTAGAGGCTGAACACGATGTCGCCCACGTCCTCACATGTGTGCACGCCCCAGTCGCTCAACACGGCGTAGGCGAGCGGGCCGTAGGCATCAAGCGCGAGGTCACGGAACCAGTCGAGGAGCTCGGCACCGGTGACGTGTCCCTTGGCGGACTCAGACGCCTCGGAGATCACCTGCAGCACGAAGTCGTATGCACGCGGGTCGAAGCGCGCGTCCTTCTTCAGGATGTCACTGAAGTCGTCGGTCTCGTAGTTGATCGTGGGCGCGTCCATGGCCATCACATCCGGATGCGCTCGGCAAGCGCCGCCAGCGCGTCCATCTTCCCTTCGTGGTTCGCGAAGGCGATCTCCCCGCCGCCAGCGCCGTAGCGCGGGACGATGTGGAAATGGACATGAGGCACGGTCTGTCCCGCAGCGGCGCCGTTGTTCTGCAACACGTTGAACCCATCACACGGCAGGGCCGCCTTCAGGTGCGCGGCCACCTTCTGTACGCGCACGATGATTTCCTTCAGCACGTCGGCAGGCGTGTCCAGGAGACCCGTGTAGTGGTTTTTGGGAATCACTAGGGTGTGGCCCTCGGAAAACGGGTTGATGTCGAGGTAGGCGAGCACGAGGTCGTCCTCGTACACCTTGAAGCTCGGAATCTCGCCTGCGGCTATTGCGCAGAAAATGCAGTCGTTTTTCATCAGAAGTAGCCTCCCTTGTCGATGATCTCGCTGATCGTGTCGCCCTGGCGAACCCAGCTGAAGATGTCCACCTCGTTGCGCTCGATACCCTCGGCGCGCAGAAGCACGTCGTAGGCGATCTCACGCGGGATGCAGAGGACGCCGTCGATGTCGCCGAAGATGATGTCGCCGGGGCGTACCGTCACCTTGCCCACCTTGATCGGCACCTGATAGTGCGTGATCATGCAGCGTCCGAGGGAACCGTTGGAGGTGCGGTAGCGGTAGAACACGGGGAAATTCTGCTCGAGAATCTGCTTCGTATCGCGGATGCCGCCCGCAATCACCGCGCCGCGGATGCCCTTCGTGATGGCCGTCGCGGTCATCACGCCGCCCCAGAGGCTCGCCTCCACGTCGCTGGACGTGTCCCACACCACAACGCCGTTGGGCTTGAATTCGTCGAGCATCTGCGCGCGGAACGTCATCTCACCCTCGATCATCACGTTCGGGGCGCTCTTCACCGTGAACGCCTCGCCGCACACGGTCATCTCGTCGCGGAGCGGCATGATGTCCGAGGGGAGGTTCTGGTCGAGGAGCGTGAGTTCGCGCATGACGTCGTTGATCGCGCCTGTGTAGAGCTTCTCGTAGCGCGCACAGAGCTCCGGGATCGGAATCGGAATCTCGCAGTTCGGGATGCGCTGGCGCGTAGCGATCAGCTTGTCGAGTTTCATGAGGCCGGCTTCCTTGGCCTTGCCCCGCATGTCTTTCAGAGATGGCATTCTTTTTTGTCCTTTCAAAACGCAGACCGTGAAAGTATACCCTTTCCGCGCCGCCGCGTCAATGCGTGACGCGCGATATCCAAAAGGAAAAGTTGGTGGGACTGGCGGGGATCGGACCCGCGACCCCAACATTAAAAGTGTCGTGCTCTACCAACTGAGCTACAGTCCCGCTGTTGAAGTGGCGAATAGTATACCGAATTGCGTCCGCTCGTGCAATCAGATTTTCAGACTTTCATACAAGCCGTTTAGAAGCCGTTTAGAAAGACGCCCGACAGCGGCAGCGGCATCCAAGGTCAGATGCCGAAACGCAGAAGCGCCATGTAAATCGCAGTGCCTGCGATTATGGATAGGAGCGGGTTGCGGCGCCAGATCTGGAGTCCGACCGTAATCGCAGCCGCGATGTAGGGGGCCGCTACGCGCCACTGCATGCCCGTGAACGAATAGACGATGAGGCAACCGATGATGACGGGCGAGACGAACGCCCCGAACTTCTCCACCCACGGCGGCAACGGACCCTTCCGCGCGCCGAAGAAAAGAAACGGCAGCGCGCGGAGTCCGAAGTTGACCGCAAACCCCGCCGCGACGATGCCAAGCATATAGAGCGCGTCATTTTCCACGGCGGCAGAACCCCCTCATCTGGTCGGTGAAAATGACAAGGAACAGCGCAAGCATCGCGAATTCCATCCCGTTCGTCCAGTTGCGGATCGCGTCGGGATCGACCACCATCCCGAGGAGCGCCACGGCGATGGCCCCTGACGTGACGCCGACGATCCAGTAGGAGTGGTTGAGCGCGGAGAGATACGTGCAGTAGCGGAGATGCGCTTTGGGATCCTTCAACGGCGACGCTGCCTCGAGGGCGTAGTTCTCGTCCGTGAGCATGAGGATCAGGTAGCACTTGCGGAGGAACGGCACGTCTTTCCAGCGCCCGAGCATCGAAAAACCGTAGAAGGCGTAGCGGAAATTGACGGCGAGCGTCATGAGCGCGAACGCGGCGGCGGAGATGTGCGCCGCGATGTGCGGCACGCCCGCGATGCTCATCGTGCCCGTCACCCACAGTGCGCTCGAGAGGAAGGCCCAGAGCGGCGCGAGCGACACGTTCCCCTTCGCCGCAAGCAGCACACCCGCGACGAACCCCATCGTCGTGTAGCCCATCAGCACCGGGAGCGAGTCGCGCAGCGCCAGACGGAATATCCGCACACCGGTCATGGAACCGCCTTACAGCAGCACGCCCTTCGCGGAGCCCTCGCCCTCGTCCCACCAGCTGCCCTTGGTGGTCGAGATGCGGGCGATCGCCTTCGTCGTGAGCTGGATACCGCGCGCAGTCGCGCCGCGCAGCTCCACCACCGGACGCTTCTCGCCGCCGCCCTTGTCCACGAGCTCAAGCGGCTCGAACAGCATCTGGTGGATCTTCTGTCCCTTCGCGGGCTTGAACTTCACGTAGAACTGCGCGGGACACCCCGCCTCGAAGAAGAGCAGCTTGCTCTTCTCGGGCGCGAGACGGTAGTCCTTGTTGTTGATCATGCCGCCGAACGTGAAGCGCTTGATGTAGGAGAAGCCGTACAGCGGTTCCTCGTACACGCACACGAACTCCTTCTCGCGGTCCTTCTCCGGGTTGAACACGAACACCTCGAGGAGGTCCTTGTCCACGAAGATGCGGTCCTGCGGCGCGGACATCTTGTAGCGGCCGTCCTTCCACACGAACACGAGCTTGTCGAGCGAAGAGCACTTGAAGAGCTCGTCACCGGTCTTGAGCCCGGCGCCCACGAAGTGCGCCTCCTTGTCGTAGCGAATCGTGAGCTCGCTCGAGGTGAGCTTGCGCACGTCGGCCTGCTTGAACGGGCCTGCCGACACCTGCGTGCAGCGCGGGTAGGTCTTCTGGTACGCCTTCACGAGGACCTTGAGGTACTTCACCACGAACGCGCGCAGATGCACGAGGTTGTCGTTCACCTGCTTCTCCTCGGCGAGGATGTTCTTGATCGTCTCGCGGTTCTTGTCGATGTCGAACTGGGAGATGCGGCGGATCGGGATCTTGAGCAGGCGCTCCACGTCGTCCAGCGTCACGTCGCGGCGCAGCTCGGCGCGGTACGGCTTGAAGCCCTCGATCACGGTCTGCTGCACGCCCTCGTACGTCTTCTCCTTCTCGATACGCTTGTAGATGCGCTCCTCCACGAAGATGCGGTCGAGCGTGCGCGCGTGGAAGAGGTCGTCCAGCTCCGCGAGGCGGATCTCCAGCTCGCGGCGCGTGAGGAACATGAGGCGGTCCACGTTCTTCTGCAGGATCTGCGTGACCGTCATCAGCTTCGGACGCCCCGCGTCCAGCACGATCGGACGCGACGTGATGGAGCGCTCGCAGTCCGTAAACGCGTAGAGCGCGGTCTTCACCTTGTCCTGCGACTCGCCCGTCGCGAGCTCCAGCTCGATCTCCACGTTCTCGGCGGTGAGGTCGTGGATCTTGCGGACCTTCACCTTCTTCTTCTTGATCGCGTCCTCGATGTTGTCGATGAGAGAGTCCGTGGTCTTGCCCCACGGAAGCGCGGTGATCACGAGCTTGTTCTTGTCGCGGTTCTCGATGACGGCGCGCACCTTGACCTTGCCGAGGCCGTCCTGGTACTCGCTCACGTCCACCACGCCGCCGGTCTGGAAGTCGGGATAGAGCTGGAACGGCTTCTTCTGGATGAGGGCGATCTCCGCCTCGAGAAGCTCGATGAAGTTGTGCGGGAGAATCGACGTCGCGAGGCCCACGGCGATACCGTCCGCGCCCATCATGAGGAGGAGCGGGATCTTCGCGGGCAGGAGCACGGGCTCCTGCTTGCGTCCGTCGTAGTTCGGCACGTAGTCCGTGGTCTTCGGGTTGAACACTTCCTTGCGCGCGAGGTCGGTGAGACGGCACTCGATGTAACGCGTGGCGGCTGCGGGCATGCCCGTGTAGAGGTTGCCGTAGTTGCCCTGGCCGTCGATGAGGTAACCCTTGCCCTCGCCCCACAGCTTGTTCGCGAGCACCACGATCGCGTCGCCGATGGACGCGTCGCCGTGCGGGTGGTACTGCATGGCGTGGCCGACGATGTTCGCCACCTTCGTGTACTTGCCGTCGTCCTTCTCCCACAGCGAGTGGAGGATGCGGCGCTGGACGGGCTTGAGCCCGTCCTCCACCGCCGGGATCGCGCGCGAGCAGATCACGTAGGCGGAGTATTGGCGGAAGTTGAAGTCGAAGAGTTCGCGCAACGGGCCGTGTCCGGTGAGACCTGGCGGCGGTTCCACGTGTTGCGGCGCGGACGGGGGCGGGGGCGGGGGAGGCGGCGCGCTCGGCGAGCGCGCCCTACCAGCGGGTGGTTCGGCGGGAGAGGCCGCAGCGGGAGCGGCCTCTGGTAGGGCGGTCGCCCCGCGACCGCCGTCTGTCGGCGCGCTCGTCGAGCGTGCCCTACCGGTGGATGATTCAGCGGGCGGGGTCGCGCTTGTCGCGGCCCCCGCATCGGCGAAAAGGTCGAACGAGTCAAACAGACTCGGTGGTTCATTGTTCTTGTTGTTCTTCTTGCTCATCGTTCTAAAAATTTCTGTGGGTGCGTATTATACCAAAACCCCCTGAAACCGTGAAGGGACACGTCTCCTGGAGGTTTCACGATTTTTTTTTGCGGTTAGCACGGCCACCCCGTGCCGAGGTGGTTTCTCGAACACGACGCAATGCGGCTGACGAGCGGTGCCCCTATTTCCACGCCATGATTGGCGTTGTAACTACCTGATGAATACCGATAGGCCCTCTTTCTTGAACCTGTAGGCTCCGGAGACGTTCAGCGGCGTGATGTCCTCCGCCGTCGAACCCGCCGTCGCAATGATGAAGCGCATTGTCGCGCGCTTTGTCCCGGACGGGTCGCCGAGGTTGTATGTTCCGCCCTCCGACCCGGCGGCGATGTCGTCGAGTTTGACGCATTCGTCCCAGTCGGCGAGATTGAACGCGCCGGGATCCTCGCCGGGGCTCTTGTCCGAATACACGACCCACAGCGTCGAAGCAGCGGGAAGCGCCGGCCACGCCAGCGTCGCGTCGAACGTCCCGTAGTCAAGCGCCGCCAGCTCGATCGATCCGGCGAACCTCGCTCCCGACGCCGCCGTCTGCACGTTCGCGAAACATATGGCGTTGACGTAGTCGTAGCCGCCGCCCGTGAACGACGTCCCCTCCGCTCCGGCGTTGCGCAGAATCTTCTTGCCGACCGTATCGTAGAGGCAGTATTCGCCGCCGGTCTTCGCGGGGATGAAGTTGGCGATTGCATTGTTCGACGAGTTCGTCCATGACATGCCGTAGAGTTTCAGCTTTGAATAGCCGCCTGCTCCGCCGTAGCTGGAAAATATGTACAGGGGAACGGTCGCGTCCTTCACGACATAGCCGCTGCCGTTCCAGTTGAAATTGTTGCTGCCGTAGCCTGTTCCGTTGACATTGAACACTTTTACGGCGCCGCCGCCCTTTACATAGCGCATCGACAGGCTCAAATCCTCCGCGGCGGGAAATTCGCCGAACGAGTCATTGCCGTTGTTGGGCATGAACACGTGGAACTTCCTGTCGGCGGTGATGCGCAGGCGATAGCCTCCGGCATGGTAGAAATCCACTTCTTCGGAGTATGTCTGGCTGTCGAAGTTCACTTTGGCATGCATGGTGGAGCCGGCCGTCGGCATGAAGTCGGTGTTCATATACGCGCCTTCGACGGCGGGCTGGATCCATTCCGCGCCCTCGATGATGCCGTCGCCGAGGAAGAAGCGGTAGCAGTTTCCAGAAACGAGGGCTTCGGCCGGCAGGGTGAACGTGCCGCTCGTCGCGTCCGCGGCGACGGTGCCGATGGCGGCGTGCTGCGCGTAGGGCCAGTCGTCGAGGTTGGCGCCGTAGTCCTGGTCGCCCCAGGCGACGACGAGCGTCTGCGCGGCCGCCGCATCGCCGCCGAACGCCAGCGTCGCCGTGCCGGCCGTCTCGTCCAACCCAGTCAGCTCCAGCGTGCGCGCGGACGGCGCGAACGTCGTGTTCGCCGCCGCTTCGTTCTGCCACGCCATCGTGCCGAACACGCCCGTCACCTCGTTGGACGCCGTCACGCGCACGCACGCCTTACCCGCCGCCCACAGGACGTCATCGAAGGGAATCGTCGCCGTCCACGCGCCTTCCTCGCCGAGCGTCAGGCCGATCTTCGTGCCGTATGCAGTCGTGGCGCCGTATTCGAGCCACGCGACGGTCGTTCCGCTGCCGAGGCCTACCGTGCCGCTTGCGGCGATCTGCTTCAGCGACGTGTCCGGCGCAAGCACCGGCGCGGACGGAATGCTCGCCGCGCCCGTCGCGCCGAGCGTCACCACGACTGGAGTCGACATACCGACGCTGTTTTCGGCGTAGAGCGTCGCGGTGATCGCGCCCTTGCTCCAAAGGCCGGGAACCGTCGCCGTGCCGGAAGAGCCGGTCGCCCTGTCCTCCGCGAGAACGGCATTGTGCTCAACGCCTTCGGCGGAGAACGTCGCCTTGACGTCCGGGGCGTCGGTGCCCGCCTTCGCGAGCGCCCACGCGACCGTCGCCGTGTCGCCGGACGCCGTTATTGCGCAGTTCTCCATGTCGAGGATCGGCACGCCCTCTTCGACTTCGTAGAGCATCGCGGCGGAGTACATCAGCGGGGCGATGTCGCCGGGCGTTGCATCGGCGGGCGCGACGACGAAGCGCATCGACGAGCGGCCGGAGGTAGGCAGGTTGCCGACGGTGAACGTGCCGCCGGTAGAGGTCGCCGTTATGTCGCCCAGCTTGACGCCGGCGTCCCAGTCGTCGAGCGCGACGTCTTCCGGCTCTTCTCCGTCTTCCAGTACCTTGTACACCATCCACACCGACGCCGCCTTGCCGGGCGCCGTCCACGTCAGCGTCGCGTTAAACGTCGAGTTGTCGAACTCCGTTATCCCAACCGTTCCGCTCTTCTTGGCCGCAGATGCGCTCTGCGCGCCGGAGGGCGTCAGCGCCGGATAGCCGACAACCGCGCCGCCCATGAACGCCGTCCCTTCCGCGCCGGCGTTGTGGATGAGCGTCTTTCCAACCTTGTCATACAGGCAGTATTCGCCGTCCTTCACCACCGGGATGAAATCTGCTTGAACGGCGCTGGATGAGTTCTTCCATTTCATATAGTAGAGCTTGGGGCAGGAGAATGAACTTGTGCCATCGTTGGTCCATATAAGCAATGGTTCGGTGGCGGCGGCGGTTCCGCCCCAGTTGAAATTGTTGCTGCCGTATCCCGTACCGTTTACGGTAAATAATTTTGTGTTCGAAGCTGCTTGTTTGTAGTTCATCGTCAATGTTTGATCGATAGTTTTACCGGCAGAATTAAAGTAAGCATTGCCCGATGCCGCTCTATACACATGGAATTGAGACAAATCGGCCTTTATACGGAGACGGAAACCATTTTGCGAGCCTTTGGCTCGGAAAATATCGACTTCTTCAGCATAAGTCAAATTATTCAGATTTATTTTCATTTCCATCAGTGCCGCAGCAGGCGGTTTATAGCCGGTGTTCATGTACGCGCCGAGGGTTTCGGGCTGGATCCAGGCCACTTCTTCGTCGTAGGCGTCGTCAACCGTTGCGTTATCGACGAGGAAAAGGCGGAAGAACGTGCCGGTGGCGATTGCCGGAGCCGGGAGCGTGTACGTGCCGCTTGTCGCGTCCGCCTCGACAGTTCCGAGGAGGAAGCGCTTGTTCGCGTCCCACGAAGCGAGGTCTTCGCCGCAGTCCTTGCTGCCGAATGCGACGACGAGCGTCTGCGCCGGGGAGAGCGAGACGCCGGAGAACTTGAGGGAGACAACGCCGGTTTCGGCGTCGAACGCCGTCAGCGAGATCATGCGCCCCGCGACGGCCTCCGACACGCCGCTCGCCGCGAGCGATACGCCGTCCGACATGACGATGCCGTGGCCGAACGCACCGGTGCCGCCGGATTTGCCGAGCAGTTCGCCGCTTTTCTTGTCGTAGAGATACGCGACGCCGTCCTTGATCACGGGGACGAGATCGAGCTTGACCGTGCCGTCGGCTCCCGCCAGTTTAAAGCGATAGAGATTGTATGTCCCGCCGTTGTTCCATGTCGCATACGCCTCGGTGGAGGCGGTGTAGGTGTTGTAGGATGAAAACAGCACGAGCGGGCCGCCGACAGTGAACGACGTGGTGGGCATGGTTCCTGTGTAGAAGTCCACACCGTCGCATTTGATATTGACCGCGCCCGTTCCGTAGTCCGCCGTCGCCGCGTAACGCTTGCCGGTTGAGATGGCGCCGGACGTCGCCGCGCCGCTGGCTATCCTGTCGAACCGAAACGTCGAGCCGATCGTGAAGCAGGTGAACGTCGAATTGTCGCTCATCCCGGAGCGCGCGCAGAAAATGCTCTGGTTGCCGGAGACGGTTCTCGGCATTATCTCGAACTCGACCTTGTCGGTGCACAGCGGCGTCACGCCCGTGTATATGTAGGCTCCGTTGCTGCCGGTGCCTGTGCCCTGGATGTATTCGACTTCGCTGTCGTAGGGGAGGATCGTCGCCGCGCCGGTGAAGATGCGAATGGTCTTGCCGCCGGGATCCACATCCCAGCCGGTTGGAATCGTGAAGGTCGCGCCCGTCGCGTCCGCCGCGATGGTGCCGAGCTGGCGGCGGTAGGGCCATGCGGCGAAGTCTGTGCCGTAGTCCTTGTCGCCGTAGGCGATCATCACGGCCTCTTCCGCCGCTGCCGTCCCGCCGAACGCCAGCGCGATTTCGCGCGTCGTCGGGTCGACGGATTCAATGGACACCGTTCTTTCGGCGAACGCCGACAAGGATGCCCCCGCGATGCAGACTGCGGCTGCGGCACTTCCGATTTTCAACGACTTGAACAACATACTGTGCTCCTTTGGTTGGAAACCATCTTTTCGAGGAAACCTATTCTCCAAATCCGCACGTTAGTTTAGCATTTTTTTGTTGGTCGTCAAGCGTCAATTCTATTTACACGAAATCGGCATTATGTCGTTTTCGTGAAGACATGCCTCCCCCACGCCTTCCGCAACAAGCGGGAAATTGGGGGTCACGCGCCTTGGGGCGCAGAAGTCCATTTGCCGCGCGTGAAGTCCGGGATGTCGCACGCCTGCGAGCGGTTGCGGACACTCCTTTCGCTCAGCTCGAAGATCGAGCTCCATGCCGCGAAGTCGTACACGCTCATGTCGAGCGGCAGTCCGTTCCGTAGGCAATAAGCCCAACGGTAGTCCATGAGGTAGTCCTGTCCGCCATGGCCGTTGTCCCTCTTCGCGGCCTCCCGCTGCTCCCTCCAGAGCGGCGATCCGTACTTGGCGCGGAAATCCGCGAGTTCGGCACCCGCCATGAACCTGTTCGCGCCCCCGTTGAACTGCTTCTCCAGCGCCACCTGCAGCGGGCGCGTGGACAGCATTCCGTTAAAACCGTATATTCTGTTGCCGCGGGTGTACGGCATGGGCACGTTGTTGCACTGGCGCAGCTGGATCGTCCGGCCCTTGACGGTGCGGATCGAGGTGGTGTTGAAGTCGTTGGCCTCGAACTTGATCTTGGCCACGGGCGCGTCCGGACCATAGGTCCTGCGTGCGAGTTCATGCCACCCGTATGCCTTGGAGCCCATCGAGACGAGATACTCCATCCGATCGCCGCGGTTGATGTTCATCGCGAGCGAGATCGGACCCAGGGCGTGTACCGGGTAGCACATCCCCGTATGGTCGATCAATGCCACGAGGGACGAGAACATCTGTTCGCGTTTGGGGCCGCGGAAGCCCTGGGAGTTGGGCCCCACGAAGCGCGTTTCGTGCAGGTAGTCGCCTTCGCCGTGTACCAGTTCGCCGAACACGTTCTGCCGCGCGGCGTTGATCATCGTCATCGCGTCCTCGTCGTAGCAGCAGTTCGAGAGCATCATGCAGTGGCAACAGTTCTTCTCCGCCAGCTCCACCGCCTCCCACGCCTCGTCGACGGACCGAACGCCCGGCACCTCGACCATCGTGTGGATGCCGCACGTGAGCGCATGGAGCGCGATTTTGGCGTGAGACGTCCAGTTCGTGTTGATGTGGACAACGTCGCATACGCCGGAATCGCACAGCGCCTTGTACGCCTCCGGACCGATGAAGAGCCTCGGCTCCCTGAAGCCGTGCGCTTTCATCTGCTGCTGATGCCGCTTCGCCTTGGCCTCGTCGAGCTCGCACAGCGCGACCACCTCGACGCCCGGCACGTTGCACAGGCGGTGCACGGCGGCGCCGCCGCGTCCGCCCGTGCCGACAACCGCGACGCGGATCCTGTCCAGTTTCGGCGCAACGAACGCGCCGCTCTCGGCACCCTGAGCGCGGCTCCCGATCGCCGCCGCCGTCGCGGCCAAAGCGACCTTTTCAAGAAAGCCTCTTCTGCTGATTTCCAGCTTTGCGGACATGTCGGTTTTCCTCATGTTGATTTTCCTCTCGCAGTTCGTCCACGGCGGACATTATACCACAAATCTCTGGGAAGTTGGGGCCCCCGCAGATTATTGGCGGCGACACCCCTACTGTACCTCCACCACCACCTTGAAGAACCGCATCGCCGCCTTTTCCGCCGCCGTTGCCCCTTCAACAGCCTTCCACTCACCATCCAGCGTCGCCGCACCCTTCACAACCGCCCGCGCACCTGGCACGTTCCATTGCGCCTGCGGCGGATAGACCGCGATGTTCTCCAAATCCGGCGTGCCATCCGCCTTCAGCGGAAATGCGCTGATCTTGAACTCGTCCATCTTCTGCGTATCAAGTCCCACCACATAGCATTCCCAGACCTTACGTCCGTTCGCGGCCGTTTTCTTGGCGGACGCCTCATACGCCTCGTATTCGTCCACCACGTCGGGGTCATACGCCGTAAGCCAAGCATACGGTACGGGTACATCCGTCGTCCTCGTGGCCGTCCAGGCACTCGCCCAACTGTAGTTCGCCACCCATGCGGCGTCCTCCCCTTCGCTCTCCATGTCGTCCTTAATGTACCGCCATTCGAGCGCATGCTCGCCATCGCCCGTGATCGAAACGCTCTCGTTCTGCCATTCCGTCTCGCCGCACAACCGGCGCACTACCTCACCATCCACAACGAATTCAGCATGATCCCATTCATAGTACTCCGGATCGTCCTCGCACGACGTGCGCCACGAGAACGAGAGCGTCCCCGGACCCATCACCGTCGTGGAAAGGACGGAACTCTGCTCATGCGTGATCGTCCCCGACTTCATCGCCTCGCCGTTCGGTGCGGTCGTATCCACAACCCGCGTCCAACCGACACCGTCGCTACCGTCCGTCGTGAACTCGTGATCCGGCTTACCCATAGTATCGCCGATTCCCCATATCTTCTCGATGGACTGCGTCACCACCGCCGAATCGAAATAATCCGCCGTCGTCGCGTAAGCCCTCACTGTACAGCTGTCTGTCACGTAAAATGGCCCTGTATACAGCGCAGAACTTGAGTTTGGATCACTTCCATTCAGGGTGTAGCGGATGACCGCACCCTCTGTGGTGCAAGACAGGCTCACCTTTGACTTGCTTCCCGTGAACGTGGCCACAGCGTCGATGACCGTCTCGGCACACCACCCTTTCGCGTACTCCGCAACGGCAACGTCGCTCAACATACCATACTTCTCCGCAATGGCCTTGACCGTGGTCTTGCCTGAGATGCGGAAGCGACGATAAACGGGCCTCTCCACCGTCGGTTCGCTCCCATCCGTCGTGTAGTGGATGGTCGCCCCTTCCGTCGGACATGCGATGGTCACCGAAATCATGTTGTCAAAAATCGTGCCGCTCGCGGGTGTGAATACAGGCGATTTCGGCTCCAACCCCTCGGCAAGGAATGTCGCCATCAGCGTTGCGCCGTATTGCGTCTCGCCCGACATGATCTTATGGGTCACAGTGTAGGTACCGTTGCTCAATGGCATCCATTCCACATAGCCCGTACCTGATGCCGAATTAAGCGCCTCACCATTGACGGCGATGACCGCCACCGCACTAGACGGCACACCATCCACCCATTCCGTGGAATAGCAGATCTTTTCAGTCTCCGCCGCCGTATGCGTTCCAGACGAAAGGTCAATTGTCCTCACATCGCTCTTGCCAGAACAAATCAGGTTACTTGTGCCATTCGTGCTGGGCAGTGTTATGGCAAGGCGAAAACCCCAGTCAGCACTCTTATCCGATGATGATACATATGGAAAACTGGGTGGCTGATTGACGGGCCTTTCATTTCTCGACAATCTTTCTACGTCCCGTAACATAAAAGTCTTTGATTGTTTTAGGTCTTGTGGTCACGGCCT
>CACZAK010000093.1 GCA_902779075.1 uncultured bacterium
AGGAATGGCAACGTAAGCCGATGTATCCTGCCGTCTGGCAGGAGAATCAGCATTCGAAGACGCCGCTTTTCGCATTTGTCAGGTCTTTCCATTCTCGCCGAGAATTCTCACTTTTCAAGCGGCGAGTATTATACCATAAACACGTGCCTATCAGCGCCCATCACTGCGCAACAACCGTGCCAATCCCGCCATGTACAGGCATGCTGAATCTTCTTGCTCTCGATTCGACAACGCGACATTTCCTCGAACGAAGGAAAGAAATCAACATTCTTTCCGTCATCCAAGGAAACATTCCCATATTATTTCCTTGGTTCAAGGAAACATTATCGTATTTCTTCCTTCGTTTAGGGAAACATTCACCTGCGCGCGCCTTCAATCTCGGCGATGATTTCCGCAGCGGACCTGTCGTCTTCCCTGAATTCAGACATGACGATCCACCCTTCATTCCTCCAGCATCCCGCCCAGCACCTCGGCGAGGAAGAGGCGGGTGCGGGACTGGATGCCGGGGGACTTGCTTTCGCGCGGGCCGGCGACGTTGAGAACGAACGGCATGGGATGCGCGGTGGCGAAAAACTGCCCGAGCCACTTGCGTACCTTGCCGACGGCATCCGCCTCGCCGAACGAAACGACGAAATGCGACTTCATCATGTTCATGCAGAAGTCGCGCGTCCGCAACGTGCCGCCGCTGAGCGGATAGGCATCGGTCAGGATCAGCGTCGCGTGGGAGTCGGCGACGTTCTGCCGTGTCCGCACGATGTAGTTCGCGCTCGCGTGCTCCTGCATGCGCGCGCGGAAATGCTCGGGAACGGTCCCGTTCTCCGCGCGCCAGCCCTTCGGCACCCAGCCGCCCCAAACAAGGCCGAGACCAAGGGCCGCTTCAAGCGCCCCTTGGTCAACGCCGGTCTGTCCCCCGGACACGATTTTCAGTTCCTGCCTTGTCATTGTGGTTCCTCTTTCCGCGTCCAGTCCGCATACCCGACCTGGCGCTTCAATTCCTCGATCGTCGCCTTGACGGCCTCCACGTACGCTCTCGGTACGCGCGAGACGGCGGCGAGGATTGGATCGGCCTCGTGGAGATAGCGCGCCGGCTTGGTCGGCTCATCCTTGGGCGGGTCCTTCATGAAGTCGCGCGTGTTGCAGACCCGATCCGCCAGCTTCACCATCAGAATCTCCGGCGGCGCCTCGCGGGCCAGCCGTTCCATGTAGAGACGGTCCGCGTCATCGTGGTCTTTGGCGGATGGATACTCGGGGCGGCTGAACGTGAGATAAAGGATACCCTCGAACACCTGGATTCCATGCTCACCGGCAGCATTCAAGATGGAGATGGCTGGAACGCGCGTATCCTCCACGAGGTCGTGTCCCCAAGCAACGGCCAGCGGCACGGGATTCGCCTCCTCCGTCATGCCCCATGCCTTCAGCTGAGCCACCACCGCGCGTGGATGCGCGATGTAGGGCACGTGCCCCTTGCCCTTCCGCTCGACGCCGCAGTGCCATTCATCGGCCAACGCCTCCATTTTCTGAACAATATTCATCCGTCCATCTCCTTCTTTTCGTTTAAACTTATTCGGCTTTCGTCCCCTTGTGATTGCATGATGAGGAATAAGAACGACTGACGTAAATCCGGAGACACATCCGGTCCGGGCCTCACTACCAGGCCCTGTTTTGTAAGGAGTAGTTGAAACCAGCCAAACACCTCAAGACACAAAGCAGAAGCGAGGAATTAAACGCCTTGGCATGAATGATTTCGAGTCACTGGTTGAAACCAAAGCAGGCACCTCGCGGGAAATGCGCAAAGGAACGACAAGCTTTCAAAGACCGATACCGCCGTGAGACGGCGTAACTTTATCAGCAAGATTCGTGCCAACGATACAGATTGAGGACTTCGGACGTAAGACGTCAGACATTGACTGGGGGAAAACAACATATTTCGCGCGCAAATCCGGCCTTTCACGTATTATCGCCGGTCGCAATCCAATTTCGACTTCTTCCGCACCATAATCTCATTTCCAACGGCATGAGCACCCAACTCAGAATTGCTATCTTTTAGGATAGGTCATATTCTTGCCTATAACTTCACGCTGTTCGTTTTGTTGCTTTCGCTACTTGGAGATAGGGAGACTTGGAGTTTCGGAGTCTTATTTGAAATTTTCTCCCAACCTCCAAAACTCCGAACCTCCCAGCAGCGAAAGCAAAGAGTTTTCTTACAACTACCTCTCCTGATAATCATGTCAATCCTGTCAAAAAAAAATCCTCAACAATATTCTTGTGCCAAACGCAGACCATCTGACTGTTATCGATCTTCCGCTTCCCGAACTTCGACACAGAGAATCCCGCCCCCGGATCGTTGATGTCCACACGCGGATCAATGAACCTCACCTCTCCCGTTGTTGCGTCGATGAACGTGTTACGGCCAGGTTTGAAGTCATAGACCATGTACTGTTCGTTGTAGGCGATCTTCCGCGCCGACAGCGCGAAGTCCGCGCTGGAATCATCGCTGTCGGTCGTGTCGAAATCATCCGCACTTTGTCGGTCCCATGCTTCGTCATAAATCTTGAAATGCCGATTCGCCTTGTTCAGCGCCTCGAATATCTGCCCCTCGCTCGGCGCGATGATGTGCCCTTCCGCATCTGTCTTCGGCGTCACGAGCGGCTGTTCGAGAATCAGATAGAACTGGTCATACCCGTTGTTGTCCCATACGGCGATATCACGAAGGATGTATGCGTCCTTCGGAAAAAGATAGTTGTGATAGACGAACTTGGCCAGTTCGGACTTGACGCCATCCAAACTATATGCGGAAAGCTTGCGGACCTTGATTACCGTATGACCGCTTGTAGCATACACAAAGCTCTCGGCCCCTCGGTCGAAAAACCGATGACCAGTGCCTATTGTTTCCTTGGGGTCACACCCATAGCGCGTTGCCATTCGCCGGAGGCATCCCAACCAGCCGCTTCCCTGCGGATCATGTTCGCGCGAAACTCCATGGATGCTTTCGCCTCCTCCGAAGTATACTTCGGGAGATTCCAGCGATAGGATGTAGTTCCATAGTCTTTCATGTACAACTTCTCCTGAGGCGGCGGCTTCTTCCTTGGTGAAGCGCGGATGCTTCAGCTCGCCGGTCCCCAGCCCGCGCATCACCGCAGTCAGCCGTTTTTGGTCCACGGCAGAAAGTTTACCATTATCCTTCCCCGCCGTCAACTCCCAGATCGAACCGGGTGGGCGCATCTGCGAAATTCGCCGCCGAGCCTTCTGATGATTGGAAAAAACTATTTGAAACAACTTGCCTTTGGCGCGCGAGCTAACTCGCCCGCGCTCCAAAGGCACGTTGTTTCAGGCAAGTTGTTTCTCCTTCCGATCCGTAAAGTTGGAAAGCGTCGCGGCCTCGCGCGCGAACCACTTTGCCTACCTGATGGCGGTGAACGAGTAATCTCCCGAGCCGATTCTGCGATCGGGCTGACCGGGTAGACGCACGATGGCCGTTGTGTTTGGCGGCACCGTTACGTCAAGCGTTACCTTCTTCCCGTCGCGCCGCCACGCGGTGGTGATCGGTCCGTTGGGCCCGTTCACGGACGCCTTCGCCCACGTAAGCGCGTCGATGAACTGCGGCGCGATCACGACTTCCCGAAGCGCCGTCGCCGAAACGTCTGGAATTGCCGCACAGCTGCCATCTTTCTCCGGTAGCTGGATGCCGCCGAGATACTGGTACGCCCACGCCATGAAGTCGCCGAACATGATGTGGTTGCGGCTCGCGCCGTCGCCCCAGTCCTCCCACAGCGTCGTGCCACCCTTCTGGATCCACTCGACGGGCGAGGGCTTCGTGGGGTTCGTGAGCATCTTGAACGCGAGGTCGGTGCGGCCGATGCGGCTCAACGCACGGAAGACGTGTTTGGAGCCGAGGAGACCGATGTCCACATGGCATCCCTCCTTCTCAACGGATTCCACGAGTTTCGCCGCCACGGCTGCGCGTTCATTCTCCGGCACCACGCCAAACGCGAGCGGGAACGCCTGCGCCGTCTGGCGGGCGTTGTCGTAGACGCCGTTGCCCTTGTAGAACTTCGCGTGGATTGCCGTCTTGATGGCATCGGCGAGCTTTGCGTAGCGCGCCGCGTCGTCGGCAAGACCCTTGATCGCGGCGATGCGCGAGAGAATCGCCGCCGCCTGACGGTAGTAGCAGCTGGAGGTGAGTTCCGTCGACGGCACATGCTTGCGGTTCACATGGTTCCAGTCGCCGATGCCGTGCCGCACGAGATTTCCCCGCGCCTTCGTCGAGGTGAAATCGACGTAGCGCTTAAGCGCGGGATACACGACGTCCAGGATGCGGCGGTCGCCGCGATAGCACCAGAGGTTCCACGCGACCACGGGCATCGCGCTGTCCCATGCGGGGCCGTTGCCCCAGCGGTAGCCCCAGCCGCTCGTGGGGACAATGCCACAGATGTCGCCGTTCCCGAGCTGCGAGTCCATGATGTCGCGCAGCCACTTCTCGTAGGCGGCCGTATTCTCGAAGCAGTACTGCGCAAGCTCGGAGGCAATGGAAGCGTCGCCCGTCCAGCCGTTCTTCTCGCGGTGAGGACAGTCCGTCGGATAGCCGTCCGCGAAGTTGGAGCGGTACGCGCGGTCGCCCATCAGCATGAGCGTGTTGAACGTATCGTCGGAGCAGGAGAACGAGCCGATTGCGGGGAAGTCGGTGTGGACCACGCAGCCCGTGATGTCCGCCGCACGCGGCGCGGCGCGCAGTCCCTTGAGGACGACATACTGGAAGCCGTTGTACGTGAAGCGCGGCTCGTACCTTTCGACTTCCGCGCCGGACGAGACGAAGCGGTCCGTCTGGAACTCCGCGCCCGTGGCGCAGACGGCCTGCGAGGCCGTGTAGCGGAAATGGCAGTCGATGCGCCGCGTCGCGCTCCCGGCATCCGGACCGCGAAGGCTGCCCTTGAAGTTGTGGATGCCGTCGGGCGCGGAAGACCGCGCCGGCGAGAAGTCCTTGTTCGCGCGCTCGTCATAGCGGACCACGAGCACGTCGCCTTTCTTCTGTCCGCGCACGTCCATCCGAATCCATCCCGCGAAATTCTCCGGGAACTCCACCACGTACGTGCCGTCGGGGAATGCGTGGATCGCCTTCGGCCCGATCGTGCGCACCACCTTCGCGCCCGGACAGTTCTCCGCGACGAGCGCGCCCTTTGGTGCGGACACCTCGGCCGCGCGTATCTCGCGTTTCGCGAAGTCGGGCTGCGCGGGATGGTGCGCGCCAATCACCTCGCCCTCGCGGATGCAGTCGTAGCCGACGGGACTTTCCACCTGACGCCACGAGCCGTCCGAGACGATTGTCTCGCGCGTGCCGTCCGCATACATGACTTCAAGTTGCGCGATCATGCGCGGAAAATCGCGCCACGGCGCGACGTCGAAGTTCCACACCGCGATCGAGCGCACGTCGTACCAGCCGTGTCCCACCAGCACCTTCAACGTATTCTCGCCCGCCTTCAGCGCGCCGCCGAGATCGTAGGTGGAGTAGAGGACATGCTTGTCGTAAGCCGTGGGCGACGGGTCAAGTACCTTGTCGCCGATCTTGCGTCCGTTCAGCGACGCCTCGTAGAAACCGACGCCCGTGACGTGGAGAAACGCGGAGGCGACGGGCTTGGTGATGGCGATCTTCTTCTCGAAGGCGGGCGACGCGATCTCCTCGCGCGTGACAAGCGCCTTGCCGTACGGCGTATCGCGCAGGGCTCCGAGATCGTTGCCGAGCGTTCCATTCGTCACGATGCGGCGACCGTCGGGGAAGCGCAACGCGCAGATGAATGCCTGCGGAACGCCTTTCGCGCCTTTCTTCACCCTCACGGTCATCGTGTTCTTGCCAGGTTTCAGCCACGGCGTCATGTCGCGGAAACGCAGATGGTTCCAGCGATCCACTTGTCCGGCATGACGGTGGAACTCTTTTCCGTTCACGTCGATATCGTGCCGCGTAGATGCTGCGTGCAGCAGCTCCACGTACTCTCCGGGCTTCGCGCCGGCGAAGTCGAACTCAAGGGGAATCACCACGTCTCCCTTGGCGTTGGGCTTAGTTATCCAGCGCGCACCGGACAGGTCCGCGTCGGGACGCGTCTCGGGCGCGGGACCGATCCACTTTGCCTTCCAACCGTCGCCAGGCATGATACCCGTCACCCACGTCGCAGGAGCGCTCCAGTCGCTTTCCGCGCCCGAACCGTCCCACGTGCGTACCTTCCACCAGTAGCGACGCGACGAGGCGAGCTTTTTTCCGCCATACACCACGTCAATCGTGTCCGCGCTCGAAACTTTGCCTGTGTCCCATAAGTCGCCCTTGTCCGCCGCGAGATTCTCCTTCGAGCTTGCCACCATGATGCGGTACGCACTCTGCACAACGCCCTTTGCGTCTTTCTTCGACGCCATCTTCCAGCCGAAACGTGGAGACGGCGCGTCCATGCCGCACGGATTCTCCAGCCTTTCCACCGTCAGACCACGCGGCGCGCCAAACGCACCAGCGCGGAATCTCTCAACCAGTGCGTCCTTCTCCTGCTTGGGCACCGCGATGACCGTGCCGTGGCGGATGCCCTTCGGCAGATGGAGCTCCGCCGTGCGGTCTTTCCAGGTCTTGCCGCCGTCAGAGCTGGAAATCATGTTGTAGCGTCCGCGACGGTAGTTGTCGAAGCAGACGTAGATATCCTTGCCGACGAGGAAAGGCGACGGACCCTCGACCCAGTCGGGTCCGAAGTTGATCGGCCCGTCAAGCTTTGTCGGGAAGCCCTTGTCCAGCGACTTCGTGCGCGTGGTGAGGATGTGCTTCTTCGCGACGGGCTTCTCCCGCTCGTCCTTGATCGTCATCACCCAATCGTGCGTGAGCGGGTCGCGCACGATCGCGGCGTCAATCACGCTGAAGCCCGGATCGAACCACTTCTCCGTCGGCGTGAACGTCTTGAAGTCGCGGGTCGTCGTGCGGTAGATGCGGTGTCCGTCCCCGCGTCCGGCAATCGTCGACGCCCAGTAGATGTGGTACGTGCCGGTGTCGGGGTCGTAGGTGAGTTCCGGCGCCCAGCAGTTCCGACATCCCTTCTCGTGCTCCATCACCGGAATCGCGCGCTGTTCGCTCCAGTTGACGAAATCGCGCGTCTCGGCGTAGCCGATGATGCGGTCGTGCCAGCTCGTGGTCCAGACCATGCGGTACACGCCGTCCGGGCCGCGGCAGATGGAAGGATCGCGCATGAGGCGGTCCTTGCCCACCGTGGGCTTCAGGACGCTCTTGTTGCCGTTGAGCGCGGTCCAGTTCAGGCCGTCGTCGCTCACGGCGAGGTGCAGTCCGTCGCTCTGTCCGCAGAAGTACGAGAAGATGTAGGCTTCCTTGACAGTCGTTTCAGGTACGGCCTGCGCGAGCGCCGCCACCGCAATCCCAGCAGAAACAATCAGGGTTATCGTTTTCATCTTTTTCCTCATGTATGGCATTACGACTCGTAGACGACCTTGTAGCCGATCTTCTTCGCGAACGCCTCGACGCCCTTCTTGAAGTCGCCGAGGAACGTGACGCGGTGCCAGCCGAACTTGTTCCAGTAGCGGTACGCCTTCTCGAAGTCGCCCGTCACCTCAACCACCATCTTCGTGCGGCAGCCGCGGTCGTCGGGGTCGTTCGAGAACGAGCGGCCGGTCTGCAGCACCACAAGGCGCTTGCCGATGTCGAACTGCACGGACGTGACGGGATAGTTCCGGGGCACGAGGGCGCGCACGGACGCCCCTTCGCGGTCCGCGCAGTGCGTCTCGATCTCAAACGGCGACGCCTCGCTCTCCACGCCCAGCAGCTTGCGCGTGGAGACGCAGTGCGCGAACAGCATCGCGCGCCGGGAGCTGTCGATGGCGGGATCGGAGATGTAGCCCATGCGTCCCTTCGTCATCGCGTTGAACACGATCATCACGACGGTGGAGCGCACGTCGTTCTCGCACGTGCCGAAGAGGCCGACGTCCTGCAGCTCCATGAAGCCGAGGCACGGATAGGCCTTGAGCTTGCCATTGTAGCATCCGCCGAGGCAGTTGATCGTAATGGATACCGCTCCGCGTTCCTTGAGAACCTGCTTCATCGCGAAGAACATCTTCGCGCAGCCGAGGAGCGTCGCGTCCGTGACGCCGGCGATCTTGCGCGCCGTGCGCTTCCACTCGTCCACCTTCGGCTGCGCGACGGCGTCGGGGATCTTCTCCCACGCGGCGTTCAGCTCGGCGAACTTCAGGTCTTCCACGACGATGCCGAAGTCCTTGAGGATCTGCGCCTTAAACTTGGCGGGGCAGCCTTCCACGGAAAGAATCTTCTTGCCCTTCACGGCGGCGAGCGTCTCTTCCGGCGTAAGGCAGTCGAGAGGGCCCTCCACGGGCTTGACGCCGCTCTCCGGCGGCGTGTGGGAGAGACGGTAGTCCGTCGCGGCCTTGACGAAGTCGTCCGCCGCGCCGTCCTTCAGCTTCTCGAACGCGCGCGCCGCGCCAATGGTGTCGTTGAAGTCGAGCGAGCTCATGAAGGCGTAGTTCGGCCACTTGCGCTCGATCAGCGTCGAGTTGTCCACGTCCCATCCACCGATGCCGGAGTAGGGGAAGCTGCAGAAGAGGAGCGGCTTGAACGTCCGCGCGATCGGCGAGATGCAGCGCACCCAGTTGTTGAGCTGGATCACGAGGTAGCCCTTCACGTCGCCGGCTGCGTTGTCCTCGGCGACGATCTTCTTCGCGGTGGGTACGTCGCTCGCCATGCCCGGGACGAACGCGACGCCCTTCACGGCGGCGTTGAGGGCGTCCGTCACGTTCTTCATCACGGGGCGGAAGTCGAAGCCGATGTGGGGCCAGGTCTTGCGCTTCTGCACCTCGTCGAAGGCGGCAAAAACAAGGCGAACCTTCACGGCGCCCGTCTTGTCGGGGATCGCCCCGGCGGGCGTGGGCGCAGGAAGCGCGGACAGGAAGTCCTTGAACTCGGCCTTCGCGGCGAAGCCGCCCATTGCGGCGGCGGCGAAGAGACTGTGGATGAAGTCACGGCGGGCGCAGCCCACGCAAGTTGTCGTTGCTTTTCTCATTGCATGTTCCTTGTTCATTATTTCATGTTCCTTTTCTTTGTTTAGGGATTGACGCCCATTTCCTTGAATTCCGCAGCAGCGTTCAGGAAGTGCGCCGTGAGCCAGAAAACCGTCCAGCGCTCGGCGTACCCGCCGCGCAGTCTGTACACGTCGCTCATGTCGCCGCGCTGTCCGAAATTCGTGTGCTGAATCTGCTCGCCAAGCGAGCCGGAGTCATCGGTCAGTTGGAAGCAAGAGCGGTACATCACGGCTGCGAGCTTCTTCAGACTGTCGTCTTTTAGGTATTCACCCATCCGCCAGATTTCCGGTGTAGTCAATACGCCGAAGGCGTCAAGGTGCTGGTTCTGCGCGGAGACGACCGTCCATCCCGTCGATTTGAATGCATGGTCGCTGAGGCGACCGGGCGGATACGTCGCGTCCCACACCATCGTGTAGGTGAGCATCATGTTCATCGCGTGCTGCGCAAATCGGGCGTATTTCTTTTCCTCGGCACTGGGAGATTGGATGTCTTGCTCGTTGTCGGCTCGGCGGGGGCGCCTCGCCCTACCGTTGATCGCATTGCGCAGGAGCGCGGCGTAGCCCTGGAACGCCGCATACGCGCCCTCCTTGTCCTCGCACCTCGCATCGAGCGTCCCGCCCCAATAAACTCCATCGTAGCCAAAGTACCGCCGCTCAAACACGGCGGCCAACTTCTTCGCCGCAGCAAGCTGTTCCTTCTTCCCGAAGATCTCCGATCCCGCGACAAGAGGCGCAACGAGGAACCCGGCGTTCGTCGATTTCGGCTCCTGCCAGTCGGGTTTCAGGATATTCGCCGCAATCGCGTCGAGCGCCTTCTCCGCGAACGCGCGCCACTTCGCGGGATTGAGCCGACCGCCGGATTGTTGGCATGGTAGGGCGGTCGCCCCGCGACCGCCGGATTTCTCCGCGAAACGAATCGCCTTGACGATGCAGTTGAGGGCCTGTCCGCACGATACTGGATCGCCGCCCGACGTCTTGCCGGTGTCCATGTTGTAGCGCACGCAGAAGAGTCCGTCCGACGGACGTATCGTCGCGCCGAACATGTCGCTGATGAAGTCGAGCGACTTCTGCGCCTTAACCCAGTCGCCCTTGTCGATGTCCAGCACCGGCAGCGCGTAGCCGCACGTTGCCGCGCATCCGCACCAGCCAAGGACGATCTCACGCCGCCTGTGCGCGCGCTCGTAAACGTCGGTCATGCCTTTTCCGCAGTCGTACATGTTGAAGCCGGACGCCCCGCGCTCCTCCATCCAACGCGTCATCGCATAGTCGCGCTTCACGCGGAAGATGCGTTCGAATGGCTCGTAGCAGTCCGTGCGGTACGGCTTGAAGAGGTCGAGCGATACGTCCATCGCCTGCTCGAACCCGAAGGCGTCCTGCGTTGCCTTGCCCGTCTGGATCCAGAACGTCTTCTCTACGACCTGCCCCGGACGCAGCGTGACGTATGTCTCATCGTACTTCATCGCCGTGCCCTGCCTCGCCTTCGCGACGGAACGGCGGCGGTTATAGCCAATCGGACCGGAGAGCATCACGATGTCCGTGCCGCCATCCGCCACCTCCACGCCAATGCTCCACCACAGGTCTTCGCGCACCGCACCGCGTATGGGCGACGGCAGCGTATGTATCGCAACGAACTCGCCGCCTTTTGCATTCTCAAGCAGCACGAACGGCATCGGCAACCGATGCTCCTCGAAGATCGCGAACTCGCCCTTGTCGCCCGCGAACACGGGAACGCGTCCGTCGGTGCGGCCCTTGTTGGACGGATTCCCGTACATCAGGATTCCCGGCATGAAAGGCTTGAGTTGCTTCGAATCGCCCTTGACGCGGTACCTGACGGACAGCGTCACCTTCTCAAGCGGCTCCTTGCCGTTCCACGTCCAGCGGCGGACGACCTTCACGAGGCCGTCGCGTACCTCCGTCGAGGAATCACATACCTCAAGCCCAGGCACATCGCTTTTCCATTCGGCGACCCAGCCGTCCTTCCAGCCGAAACCCGTTTCGACCGGCAACATCGCCGCCATTCCGAACTTTGCCGCAATGACAATAGCGGCCGCAAAAACAACTACACGTTTCCTCATTTTCTTAATTCCTCCGTAGTTGGAGCTTTTGAGAACTGTCCGCCTAGAGAGAGTACCTTGACTGCTGGCGGGATAATATCCGGTTCGGATGTGCGCAGGTTTCCTTCGCGCACGCGAATCTCGCCCACGCCTACGGGCGGCGACGTGAAAATGAGATCGTTCGCCCCCGTCTTCTCGACGACGGGCGCCCCCAGCAGGTCACGGCCCGAAATCCGCACCGGACCATTCCGCGTGTCGATGAGAAGCGCACTGCCCGGCGCCCACGTGACCTTCCCCGCGAGCGCCGTATGCGCCGCCGCTAGGTTCTCGCCGAAGAAGCCCAGCTTCGCTTCGCCTGCCACGTGGATGGACGCGCTCCGGCCCACCGCGCCCGCATCCTTCACCAGCAGACATCCCCCTTCAACGCGCGTCGCGCCCGTGTACGTATTCGTCCCCAGAAGAACGAGCGTACCGTATCCCGCCTTCGTGAGACCGCCGCCCCGCGACGACGAATCCTCCGCGAGCACGCCCGGTAGCTCGGCCCATGCGTCAAGCCCCACCTCGATGCGCGCGCCTCCGGACAGAATCCGCGTCGCGATCGTCGGCGCGATGAATGGAACGCACCGCCGCATCCCCTCGTACGTCGCCAACGTGCCGCCGTTGAAATTGACGGTCGCGCCCACCGCGCCCTTGACCGTGATGTCGCCGAGCACAAGGCGACCGTCGCCCTCGAGCGTCACGCTGCAGTTCCGGCAGGACGCGGCACGCCCCATCGAGAGATGCGGCGTCGAAAAGTAACCCGTTCCCCCCACGCGCAGATGTCCAATGCCCTCTTCGCCCACATACACGCACGTCTGCGGGTTGAGCATGTGGAACGAGCCTCCCGTCTGGTTGTACCAGCCAACGTCGCCCGGATAGCGTCCCAGCACGGCAAAATTGTTCATCAGCACCTTGCCACCCGTCTGGTTGACGATGCCCTGGCAGCTCTCGTGCGGAGCTTTCTCCAATTTCGGATAGCAGCCAATCTGCATCATGCTCCGGTTCGTCGTGAGGTCCAGGACGCCGCCCGCGATATCAAACACCTCCGGGCGTTCCGCGCTGCCGTCCAGTAGGAGACAGTTGCGCAGCATGGGAGGCTGACGGTACGTGCGGGGTTCGGCACCGCCTGTCCGCACGGACGCGTTCGTACTCCAGGCGTAGGCCGCGTCGCCGTCCGGTTCGCCGTCCGTGCGAAACCGCGCGCGCCGCAGCAGACCGCGGTTCCACAGGGCGTAGTCGTCCGGCGTCCAGTCCGCCCGCTCGTCATACGCCCCGCAAAACGGCACGCCGAGGTCCACCCAGCACGCCAGCGTGCGCAGCTCGGAATCCGTGAGACCGGGGGCGTGTCCCTTGTCGAGCTTGTCCGTGAAAAGTCGGCTCGTGCGCGACCCGCGCCAGTTCGGCGGCACGAGTGAGGCCGTGCTCCCGTTGTCGATCCAGTTGAGCATCGGATGCGCGCAGTCGCCCACCCAGGCGTTTTCCAACCACCTGGCGTTTCCGCCGTACTTCTTCGCGAGTGCCTTGTCGTCCAGACGCGCATGCGTGAGGCTAAGGTAGGACCGCGTCCACCAGCGCTTCGCCTGCGCATCGCGCACGCAGACGGACGTGAGGTCGGGGATCTTGTCGTTCATCGGGTTGTGGCAGCGCACGCAGCGGCGGTCGAGGATCGGCTGCACCTCGCGCGGGAAGCTGAATCCGTCCTTTGCGGGCGGCAACGTGGCGCGGGCGATCGCGTGATGCTCCATGCGGTAGTCGGGCGCGTCGTTGAGCGACTCGTGGCAGCCCACGCAGCTTGCCACCTCACCGGGCTGCAACACGGTCCAGCTGCGCATCGTCTGAACCATGCGCCCCTTCTCGTCCAGCAGCTGCAAATAGAACGGCGTGCGCGCGGGCAGGTTCACCGCCACCGAGCCGTCCTCCGCCACGGGCACTTCCCCGAGCACCTTCTTCACGAGCCACGTGCTGTTGCCGTGTCCGGGCGGTGTGGCGTTCATCGCGAATCCGCCCGGACCGCGCACCACGCTGCGGCCGACGCCGGCGGGACGGTACGCGAACGACACCACGCGCATCGACTTCACCGTGCCGCGCGCAACGCCCTTCATCGACTCGCCACGATAGACGTCGGCGATGGTGATCGTGCCGGTCTTGAGCGATTCATTTGGACGTACCGAGCTGAGGGCCGGAAGATTGCGCGCGCGCACTGGGACGGGACGCCCGCAGGAGATTTTTCCGTCCTGCGCCACCAGCACTTCGCGCGCCCCGTTCACGTCGGTCCACACGAGACCGAAGTCGTGGTCGGGCGACGCGCCCTTCGTGCGCCGCAGGTGCGTGACCACCACGCTCTCCTCGTTGACCGGATACGGGAAGCAGTAGATCGCGCCCTGCTGCCCGAAGTTGCCGTCGCGCTTCACGAACTGGGCGCGCCGGAGCGGTGCCAGCTCCCAGCAACCCGCAGTCTCCTCGCGTCCCTCGCGCGGATCGAACCGCATGAGTTCGCCCGGTTCCCACGAGTGATGGCCTGTGCCAAGCGCGAAGAAGAGCGGACTGCCCGGCGCCATGCGCGCCTGTAGGATGCAGTTCGGGAAATAGGAGTTGCCGCCGTAGAGCGCGCGCTGGTAGGTGCCGTCGGGATTCATCGAGAAGACCGGCTGCGTGTAGATCTGGCCGCGGTCGTTGTACTCCCAGCGCATGTAGAGCACGCGCCCGTCGTCCGCGAGCGTGGGGAAACCTCGTTCCACCAGCAATCGACGATCTGCCCGCAGCGCGTGGAGTTGAAGAGGATGCGCCCGTCCGGCAGGAAACAACCCTCGATGTCGGCCGCGCCGAGTCCGAACGTGAGCTGCCTGACCTCGCGCGTCGCGAGGTCCATCGCATAGAGGTGGAAGTCGTCCCCCCTGTCGCTCGCCTTGAACGAAAACAGCAGGCGCTTCCCGTCGGGAGAAACGTCCACGTCGCGGTAGCAACCCGCCTTCGACGAGAGGAGCGTCGTCTCCTTCCAGAGTCCGTCCGGCTGGTATTCGGCAAGACAGAGTGCCGACCCGATCGCGCGGTACGAGCGCCGCTCGAAGGCGTCGGAAAGTTCGGAGAGATGCAGGAACGTGCTGCGGAGTCCCAGCACGTAGTGTCGGCAATACACCCACGACTTCGACATCGCCACCACCGGCTTCAGTCGTTCCGTGCGACGCGCGAGCTTTTCGGCCCGCCACGCGGCATGGGTCATGTTGGTCGGGATCGGACCGTCCTGCGCAATCCAGACGGCCTCCATTTCATCCACCGCGTATGCGCCAAGCGCAAGTGCGGAAAAAGCAAGTAGCGACATCATCTTCATAAGGCCATTGCCCTTTCCTCAATCACAACACCCGTCAAGCAGGAATTTGTAGATCGGTTCGTGAATGATGCCGTTCCTTGAGAAATCCACCTCGTCCATTGACAGGACATACTTGGGGTAATTGTCGGCAATAGTCTCCAACACGGAAAATTCCCTATCGCGCACATCCTGCGTCGGCATCAGATACGCGACTTGGACGTATATCTTGCGTCCAGCGCGCTCAGCGACGAAATCCACTTCCCTCCCACCGACAAGGCCTACCGTCACGTCGTAGCCGCGACGCACCAGGTCAACCGCGACGATGTTTTCGAGAATCTGGTCGATGCAGGCCTCGTTGTTTCCGAACAGCGCCTCGCGAAACCCATGGTCCGCAAGATACACCTTCTCCTGCGACGACAACAGCTGCTTGCCCACAAGGTCGTTGCGCTTGAGCGTAATGGCAAGACACGCTTCATTCGCGTACTTGAGGTAATTGTACAGCGTCTCCAGCGACACGCTGCGGTTCTCGTGCCTGAGGAATTTCACGATGGACTGCGCGGAAAACAAATGCCCGACCTCCATGATCAAGTAGGACAGAATCCGCTCCAACATGTCAACGTCCCTGACCTTGTGTCGCTTCGCAATGTCCTTCAACAACACGGAGTTGAAAACGTCAGTCACGTACGCCCGATACACCTCTCCAGATATTCCCGCGTCGTGTACAAAGGGCAACCCTCCCTCCCGCACGTATTTCCTGAACGCATCGCGCACCGTGATCGCCGCATCGGACGCCTGATAACACGGAAGGGCCTCGGAGAACGACAAGGGATAGACGTGAATCTCGACATACCGCCCGGAAAGATATGTGGCAAGCTCTCCCGACAGCAACTTCGCGTTCGACCCCGTAAGATACACATCTACCTTGAAATCCACGGAAACGGCGTTTATCAGCGTCTCCCACCCTTCAACCTCCTGTATCTCATCGAAAAGCAAGTAAAGCGTTCGTTGCGGATTTTTCGCGGCCTTCTCCTTGATGAACATGTAGATGCCATCGACGTTCTTTGCAAACGGCAACATCCGCGACTCAAAGTTCACTTCGACAATCTGATTCTCGGCCACGCCTCTTTCAAGAAGAAGGTCCCTAACAAACCCCATGATAAAGGATTTGCCAGAACGCCTAATGCCGACAAGAACCTTAATTATCGACTTATCGACAAATGGCTCAATTTTTCTGATATAGAACGGTCTTTCAATCATCACAATTCTTCCAGCGCGGCGTTAGTATATCATACGCCATACCGAAAAGCAACATGGAAAGCGACCCTTCTTTTCGCCATAACGAAATAATCGGATTCGTGTGCCAACGGTGTGAGAACACCACGCACAAGTGCGCATTGAGCAAATTTTCTCAATATAACGTGCAATATATTGAGGCAGTTGCAAAACCTGGCCGCGACGGAGCGCGGCCCTCCCGTGACTGCACAAGTATTGTGCGAGAGAAGTATTGGGGGAGGGGCGCGCTCCGTCGCGCCCGCAATCGCTGAGGTTTTGCAACTGCCTCTATTATCAAACAAATGATGTCAACGAGCTGCGGCAAGCCACTAACCGCACATGACCTATCCCTTATTTTCGTCGGCCCGTGGAAGTTCGCCCAGTTTGAGCCGAACGTCCTGTGGCGAGGTCGCCGAAGAAGCGACCCAGCATGGTGAAAAACGAAACGATCACGCTCCGCCATGTGAGGCGGCGCGGACGTGCGCGTGGGCGCGGGTAGATACTCCAAGGTGAACGTGCCATGGCTTTAGTATACCACAATTCCGCCTGTGGCACCCCGGCGAAATCAGACCTTTTTCTCGACGACGGAGAGAACGTTCATCGACTCGTCGTGTGCCTCGAGGAGGTAGATCCGGTAGGCGTTGCCGCCGGGCAGGACCTTGACGACGACGTGCGCAACATCGGGCACGAGGATGTTCTTCATGTACGCCTCGTTGATTTCCTTCGCCTTGCGCTTGGCCGGCATGAGGTTCGGGAGAATCGCCGGATCGGCGTACTTGCTGATCGTCCTGAGCGTCTTCGGCGCCAGCTGTCCCGGACACCACATGCACGCCACGTACGCCTGCGCGCGCACGGCCTTGACGAACGCCTCGTCCATCGAGTCGGAGCAGCCGTGGTGGTTCATCTTGCAGACGGTCACGGGCCCCACGCGCTCGCCGACGAGTCCTTCGTAGTTGACGTCGCCGCCGCCCTTGACCTTGAACCGCCGCCCGACGTCGCCGCCCGCGTAGTAGCGGAACTTGCCGTACTGGATCACGAACGCCAGTGAAAGCGGGTTCTGCGGCCACGTGTTCCGCGGCGTAGTCGCGTGCGCCGTCCTTGCCATCCCACAGCACGCCGTTCGCACAGATGTTGCGGATGGAGAAGACGTCCTTGTAGCGGGCGGGATCGCGCTGGAGCGCAATCTGGTTGAGCGCGCCGACCTTGAACGGCTCGACGATCAGACCCTTCTTCTTCTGAGCCTCGATCCACGGCTCGAGCAGCAGCATGGACGAATCCTGCTTCTTGTACTTGCCGTGTTCCGGGTACTCGTGGTCGAAGTAGTGCTTGACGTCGAACTCCTCTGCCACGCAGAGGAAGCCGTTGATCTTGCGTCCGTCCGGCGTCGTGCGGTAGCGGAGCCCCTCGTAGGAGGAGGTAAACGTCGCGTGGCCGACATGGTCCCAGTGCCAGTGAGAGAAGATGGCGTAGTCGATCGCCTTTTCGGGATACACGCGGTGGATATAGCGCGCCATCCACTCGCCTCCGAGACGGTCGGGCGACGGCAGCAGCGGAATCTGGTCACGATCGCGCGTACGGAAGAAGTCGCCCGTATCGTTCAGGATGGCCGTGCCGTCGGGGAGACGGTAGAACATGTTCTCGCCGCAGCCCGTATAGACGAAATGGAGGTCCATCTCGCCCGGCTTCCAGCCAGGATAGGGCTTGCCAACCTCGTCGGATGCGCCACGCGCAATGCCGGTTGCCACAAGCGCGCCAAACGCGGTGGCGTTTCTGAGAAATTCGCGTCGATTCAGTATGAGCATGATATCTTCCTCCTCAATACCGCCTGAGCAGTTCGAGCATCTTGCGGTCGAGCTTGTGGCCGTTGAAATCCTCGTATGCGACATCCTTGCGGCCGGAATCCATGATTCCGAAACGTCCGCGCAGGTTCCAGAGAGCCCAGCCGATGTTCTTGCTCTTCCACAGCTTCAGGCAATGCTCCATCCAGGCAAGCGTCGTGCCGTGCGGCGTCCCATTGTTGCAGCCGAACTCGCCCACCATGCAGCATTCGCCGGCGTCGAGAGCCCTCTGATACTTGGAGACCGTCGACTCTGGCGATGCGCTCAACCCGCCCGGAGCGTACTTCGGCGCAAGCGGCCAGGTGGGCGGGGCCTTGGGGATGCCATGGATGTAGTCCGTCCCGTAGTGCGTAATTGCCATCGGCGTATAGCCCCGGAACGCCTGCCCCACGGACGACACCTTGTACAGCTCCGGGACAGGGGCACCTGCACAGTAGTTTCCGTCCACCATGATGAAGCGCGCGGGGTCCTCCTTGCGTATCGCCGCGATGAGCTTCTGGCAAAGTGGAAGGTAGTTCTTCCCCGCCGTGTGCCGCGTCGGTTCGTTGAAGAGGTTGAAGGAGAGGACTTCGTTGGGAATGCCCTTCCACCGCTTGGCGAACGCCGCCCACATCTTGCAGGCGGCCTCCTGCGCCACGGGACTCGTGCCGAGCGGGAACGCCTCCGTCTGGTCGAGGATGCAGTAGCCGGGAATCCGGTGGAGCGCGATCTGCACGTGGATGCCGTACTGGCGCCCCCACCTGACAGCCTCGTCGAGGTACTTCATTTTCTTTTCGTCCAGCCTCGTCCAGCTGTCCCCCGTCACGAGGATGCGGTAGTCGAGGGGCAGCCGCGCGAAGTTGAATCCCCAGTCGTGCAACGCCTTGAACTCCCATTCGACGAAATGCCCGTCCACGCGCGGATCGGGCGCGAGGCCCGTCGTCGGGCAACGGAACATGCCCAGAATGTTGAAACCGCGCCACCTCTCGGCCGGACGCCAGTCCGCCACGGGTTCGGCGGCCATTCCCCATTTCGCCATCGCGGACGCGCCGATGCCGGCGAGAAACCCTTTTCGGGTGATGCCATTTGGCAGATCAACTTTGCTTGTCATATTTTTCTCCTTGGCCGGGTAGTATATCAAATCCCCACCGACTGGGAAAGCCGCCATCTTGGCGTCTGGGCGGTCTCCTTCACAATTCCGAATGTGGGGGAACGAGCGGCTTCACCCCGTGTACGGCGAGGATCTCGTTCACACGATCGACGTCGTAGATGCCCGCGATGACACATCTGCGCACAATCATGTCCTCCAGCATGAATTCCGACAGCGCGAAACCTGCCGAGCCCAGGAAATCAAGCAGCTCCCGCCCGGTAAGCCGCAACGCCAGCGCGAACGCGATGGCCGTCTGTTTCGAAACGGGCCGCAACTCGTTGCTGACGATGGCCGAATACGTCTTGCGGCTCACATGCGCCGCGTTGTAGACCGCCGGTGCATCGCCGCCAAAACGATCGCGCACGAAAATGATCAGCCGTGCGGCGAACGACGGGTTGGCGCTTGTCAGGTTGGGCGTGCGCACCGTCTCGCGATTCATCGCCGGCGGCACCACAGTCCCTTCCGGCTTGTCCTCCAACAGCCAGTCCTTGCCGTGTTTCTCCGCGACGTCGCGTCGTTCTTCCGGCCGGCCGACGCTGATATTACGTGCGAGGCTGTAGTCAACGTCATCACCACTCTGTTCCAGCTGCTTCTTCGCTTCGAAGATCAGCAGTTCAGCATAGAGACGCTCGTCGCTTTCGTCTTCGCCGGCCGCCCTCATGATCGCGACGGCTTTCGGATGGCCGCTCTGCGCCGCCGTCCGCAACAGTTCCACGCACTTCGCGACGTTGCGCGGCGCCTCCCTGCCGTATGCGTAGATGTGCGCCAGACGCATCTGGCTCTCGCTGTCGCCGCGGTCTTCCGCCAACTTTCGGTACCATTCCAGGCCGAGCTGCCTGTCGGCGGCAATCCTGTCCCGATGCCACGTGGCGTTCCCCGACTCTTCAATGGTGCGCCATCCGCCGCCGATTCCCTTCAACAGGGCACGCGCATAGTTCCGCTGTCCCTGGAGACACCCACCCTCTGCCGATTTCCTGTACCATTCGCGTGCGGCGGAGCCGTCGCACAACCTGACGCCCAGCTCCTTCTCAACGGCCGACACGACGTACCGAGGCCGCCCGCTCTCGCAGAACGTCCCAACGACATTCTGCGCACGCGCATTGCCGCTTTTCGCAGCCTCGAATATCTTGTCGACCACGCGTAGGAACCGATCCTTCCGCGACATCTCGCCGCCGACGTAAATGTTGCCGCCGAGTTCCTCCGGAAACCAAAAGCACTTGATGGAGTCGTTTGCGTAATCCTCCAACGCCTTCGGCGACGCCTGTTTGAACTCCTCGCAGACCATGCGGCAATAGGGAATGATCCAACCGTCACCCTCGTACCAGGCGGAGCGCTTCATGAACGTGTCGTATGCGCGACGGTCAAACCATTCCACGCACAACCGCTCCTCCTCCGTCATCCAGGCCGTCTCTTCTGCCGTGGGCAACGCCATGCCGTTTGAAGACGGCGACCGCCGGACTTCGTCCAGCATGGAATCGTACTTGGTTCTGCCCGACGTCTCGAAGTCCAGCTTCGCCTGCTGGAATTCTCTCTGTGACTTATTCGGATAGTCCTCCTCTTCATCCGGGATATCCTCTTCTTCAAAATCGTCGTCGTACGAATCCAACATTTCAAACTCCTTACTGAAAGGCGACGCCGGGAAGCGACATGATTACGGTCAAGTCCTTCGCCGACGCCGCCACGCGAACTCATTTCTTGCGGAAAACAGATATGACGATACCGATCAAGCCGATGATCATAAACGCGACAATATAGGCCATCAAACGTTCCATGACGAACCTCCTCTCACTTCCTGAACATCGACCTCAACCCGAGATACATCAAGTATCCCAGGACCATTGCCCCGACCGTAACCCAGAACTCTCTCATTTCAAACCTTTCTGTTCATTTTACCTAGCGACCCCATCCAACAGCGGACGAGCAACCTATCGCTCCGGCGGCGGACATATTACCACAATTCCATCCATTCCAACGCCCCGCCCGGCAAATGTCTCCCGCGTGGAGACAATGCCCTTACCGTCTCATATTACCTTGACTTGGGTCGCCCACATCACTCACCACATCATCGTCCCAGTCCTCCCGCCAATCGGGATCGTCCCAGTCGTAGTACGGTTCCTCCTCGTCCCATTGTATCCAAGATCGGCTCCCGTCAACGCCGCCGCGTTTGTCAAAGTTGTTTCGATCCGGCCTATCCTGGCGCTTATGAAATCACCTCTGTATCCGCGAGTCGCCTGAACGACTTTTCACACGAAAGCGTGATCTGGCCCTGTTCCCTATAGCCAGAAGCAAGCATCCGATCGACGAAGCCTGGATTCGCCTTATGGATGTTCGGCGTGTTGATCGACGCGGCGAAATTCTGCGAAAACGAAATCCCTTCTCCAGACGAGAATGCCATTAGCGCCGACAGCGCCTCTTCCTTGGTCTTGCCGTAATGATGCTGAATCGCATAGTACGTCTCAGACGCGACAATGTCGCTCACATAAAAGGAATCCCCATTGGCAATTCCCTCCTGATAGCGGGCAAGTGTACGGGCGGCAAGCTCCTGCGGTTGTCCTGTGAGAAGCCGCAACACCACGGACGTATCCAATCCGAACGTCATGACTTAGTCTCCGTGACGACGGGCGATGCTTTCACGAATGGATGCCATGTCGTGCGGCAGATTCGGATCGACCTTGACGCTCCCAAACCACGACGGGGTCTTTGGCCTTCTCTTCCTTGTCTGCCGCGTGGCCTCGATGCGCGGCTCGTCGCCAAGCCACTGCGAGTAAAGATCCAGCGTAATGGCGCGAACGGTACTGCCCTCCTGGGCAGTCCGCGTCTTAATGCGTCGATACATCGTATCTGGAATGTCCAAAGTTGTTCTCATGGCGCGTGAATTATATCAGATCTACTCCGACGTAGCAATATGGATTTATTGATTTATGCATACCTGTCGACGAATCTCCCATAGGGCGGCCTATGAGTAGGGCGCGCGCTGAATTTCCCCACGCCCCACGACCGCCTGGTAGGGCGCGCTCGCCGAGCGCGCCGAATCCCCGTCGCGGCCATTCGGGGAAGCGGCACTCTTGCCGCTTCCCCAACCCACCAACTGTTCAATTCACGGTTTCAGACAACCCAGCGGACAGACGACAACGCCATCGTCCCGCGTGTATCCAAGATCGGTTCCCGTCAACACCATCAGGAAAGAGGGATGTCCCATCCTGCTGACATCAACCTTGGCCTTGAGTTTCTGAAGCCCTTCGGCCGCACTGTCGATGTCGACCGCGCCCAACTTGACCTCGATGGCGCCCCATCGTCCGTCTTTCAGGGACACAATCATGTCGGCCTCCAACCCCGTCTGGTCACGATAGTGCCGTACCTCGCCGTCCAGTGGCTGGGCATAGACGCGCAGGTCCCGCACGCAAAGAGACTCAAACAACGACCCGAACGAGCGAAAGTCATTCAAAAGCCGCCTGGGCGTCGCCCCCAGTACGGCCGTCGCAATCGACGGATCGACAAACTGGCGTTTCGCCGCAGAACGGATCGCCAACCTCGACTTGAGCGACGGCGACCAAGCCGGAACATCCTCCACCAGAAATATCTTCCGCAGCGCATTCAGATACGAAGACAGCGTCTTCTCGCTGAAGGTCGGGTCATTGGTCTTCAGATCCTCCAAGATGGTTTCTGACGTGGTCAGAGTCGAGATGTTCCGCGCCAACGATTTCAGCAAATTTCGCACTCGGTCGGGATTGCGCTCTACGCCATCCACCCTGTGAACGTCCTCGTGGACGACTTCATCGACATAGCTGGAAGATTTCACGTACGCCGCCCGTGGCGTCTTGGCGAGTACCGCCTGCGGCCACCCTCCGCGGCACACAAGGTGTGCAAGTTCGTCAACGCCTACGCGAGAATGGCCGGATACCTCGCCCGTACCGTCAAAAAGCGCCGAAAGGGAAATTTCTCCTGTTGAGTCGCCAGATTCCCAAAGACTCATCGGGCGCATCCGCATCCTGATAATCCGACCCGTGCCGGTATGCCGTGGAGATTCTTCTTCCTTCTTCTCTTCGCGGGGAACGGCTGATCCGGTCAATATGAACTGTCCGTCTTCGCCACGTTCATCCACGAGATGCCTTACGGCATTCCATAAGATCGGAAAATCTTGCCATTCGTCAATCAGGCGAGGCGTAGGGCCTTCCAGAAGAACCGAAGGCTTGACCTTGACGGCGGCACGGTATTTGTCCACATTGTCCGGATCCTGCAACTTGATTACGCTTTTTGCATGTTCTTCCCCCGTGCGCGTCTTCCCACACCACTTGGGTCCCTCAATCAAAACGGCACCCATGCATTCAAGATAGAAATCCAGAACCTCATCTACCACTCTGTGTTTGTACTCCGACTTCATCTCGTTAAATCCTTATTTTCCTTTGAAACTGAAAGTATTATACCACATAAGACTGATGAAAGTCAATCCAACTCCCGAAAATTAAACGATTTCATTCCCGAAAATTAAAGGATTACGTTCCCGAAAATTAAAGGAGGTTTAGACTGTGAGACTCGCGCCTTGTTCACAATTCCGAATAAGGGAGGATGAGCGCCTGCGTTTGCCGTGCCATGTTCGTGGGGCGCACGGCCTTCTCCAGAAATGCGAAGTAGCTGAACGGCCTGCCCTTGTAGCGATGGCCCGTCATGAAATGCCGGGCAGGGAGCATCGACGCCACCTTCGCGAGCATACCCTCCCGCACGCGGTCAAGTCGCCGCATCTGCATCTTCGTCTCGGCGCAGTCCGTCACGTTCGGGAACGCCCCCGCCCAGCACATGTCGCAATCCTTCACCTTCGCCGTCACATACCCCACGCCCTTCGCGATCAGCCCGTTGCGGAAGTGTCCGAACCACTCCCTGATCACGGGACGCGGCTGGGCGGCCAGAATCCCGTCCTACAGCTCACGCACCGCCCTTGCCGTCTCGCGTCCGAGCGAGCGGACGTGCTTCTCGATCGACTCCTTGCGAATACGCGTCTCGCCGTCGTACCGCACCTGGCTGCCGAGGAAACTCACCCACGGCGCGCAGTCCGCCTCGCCCTTCTCAGCCTCGCACCACTGGAACGGCCCCTTGCTCTTGATCGAATAGTACTCCGTCGACGAGCCATCCGCCGGCTTGTACACGAACGGACGCACTTCGTGCATCGGCAGGTCCAACTTTGCCAGCGCCGCCGCATACGCGTCCATCGCACGACGGCACATCGCCGCATCTGGATGCACGAACACCACGTCGTCGCAATACCGCGCATAGAAAAGCCGCCCGTCGTCCACATCCTGCACGGACCGGTCTGCCTCCGCCAGCACCAGATTCGCCAACACCGTCGAGAACGACCCTCCCTGCGGCAATCCTCTACTGGGACAACGGGAGTCTCGCCCGTTGCCTACCGCATACACCCCCAAATACGCCTCCAACACCTTCCCCGCCGCGTCCTCAAACCCGACATCCCTCCACCGCCGACGCACCACCTCGTGCGAGATGCTGTCGAAGAACTTCTTGATGTCGCACTCCGCCACGAACAGCGATCCCGCAAGGAAACGCTCCCTGAATTCCTGCAGCCGCTTCACCGCCAACTGATGCGTTACATCCCGGTCGCGCCGAAACGAGTAACACCGGTCGGAAAGCACCCCCTCCAGCCTGTCGCGCACATACGCCGTCATGCGACTCAAAATCACGCGATCCGCCAGCCGCTCGAACGACGCCACCTCGCGATACTGCATCACGCCCCCTTTGCGTCCCTTGGCGATCTTGAACATCTTCGGCGCCTCAAACGCCACCTTCCCCGAAAACACCGCCCCTTGCACCTCCTCCACCAACCTCATCAAATTCTGCACCCACCGCAATTGGCAACTGGCAACATTGGTATTGGCAACATTCCCACATTGGCAACATTCTCCCCCATTTCCACATTGGCAACATTCTCCCACGTCCCCACACGCTCTCCTCACCGTCCGCCAAATGGCCTGCCGCCGCACCACATCCGGCGCAACGCCCTTCCGCTCCTTCACCCCGGCGCGGCTCCACGCCTTTCGCGCCGGCAACGTACCGCCCACGTCCTTGCCGGCGACCCGCCACTTCACCAGATCGCCCACAATCGCCTCAAACGAAAAATACTCCTCAAACCTCATCTTTCAATCCTCCAACTGGTAGGGCGCGCTCGCCGAGCGCGCCGAATCCCTGGTAGGGCGGTCGCCCCGCGACCGCCGCATCGGTAGGGGCACGCGTCCCGCGTGCCCGAGATAAAAACGGAGTTGGTGCCGGGAAGCGGAATCGTATGATCCGATTGCTTTGATCTCCCGGGGAGGACGAGGGCATCGCAGCCCACGTCCCTTCACCCCCGGACTGATGGCCGCACACTGCGGCAAGCCCTTCGCCGGCACCAACTCCAAAAACTGACAACACGACCACACCTTTCACATCAGAACGGCAACTTCCCGTCGTCGCCAAGATCGACACTATCAACCGTCACGTCATCGGGCACGACCACCTCCGGTACCGGCATCTCGCCGTCCAGCCGTTCAAGGCGCAACGCCGTTAGGTCGGAGAAATACCGCACCTTCCCCGTCTTCGGGTCGGTCCACTCGCGGCCGTCCACCGCGAACCCCACCTTCACGCGCGTGCCGGACACCATTCCGTCCAGCAAGGCAACCCTCTCCTTCTTGAAGGCGAACGCCACCACGTTCGGCCAGTTCCCTGCCCGCTCCTCCTCGACGACCAGATCCCGCTTCGTGAACCCGCTCGCGAACGTCTGCTCTCCTTACTTTACAAAATCACCATGCATAATCACGCTCCGAGAATGTGTGAAGCGAGACCATCGGCGGCACGCAACACAGCGAGAAGCGGACATTTATCCGACGCTGCGCCGTAGTTGTTCAAGATTTCCGGGCTTTGGAAAGCGAGGTCGAAACCCGACATGTGCCAGCGAATCGCGATGATTTCGTCATCCTTCATTTCCAACCCCCAGCGCAGAAGCCGGATGACAGATTTCTCGCCATGTCCAAGCGGAAATCCGGAATAGTCAACGCCATATCCGTTGTACGACTCCCATGCACCGGCGGCGTTCTTCTTCCTTTTCTGCATAGGGTTGTAAACATCCGCCTTGCAGACGTCATGCAGAAGCGCCACGATGGCGATGCTTTCGGACGGAAGTCGAGACGCGACGTCTGGTTTCAGCCGCAGCTGCGCGTCACGAATGAGCATCGCCTCGTCATAGACTTTCAGGGAATGCTCCAGCAACCCGCCGGGGTACGCGCCATGGAACCGCGTTGAAGCAGGAGCGTCATGGAAGCCGACTGCGGCCAGTTCTGCCAGGACGTTCCCTACGCCCCGCCGCCCAGTCTCCGTAAGCAGCGCCTCGAATCGTTTCTTGTTTTCGTTCATCGTTTTCTCCATTTCAAATCAGTTGACACCTGCCAAAATAGCGGTGCTGGCGGGAAACGGACTGTTTGATCCAACCTTCCCGATCTCCCAGCGGCGGATATATTACCACAATTCCATCCATTCAAACACCCCTACCCCGCAAATGTCCCCCGCGTGGAGACAATGCCCCATACAACCTCATATCCCCTTGATTCGCGTCGCCCATATTCCCTGTCTCATCATCCCAATCCTCCCGCCAATCGGGATCGTCCCAGTCGTAGTACGGCTCCTCCTCGTCCCATTCATCCGGGCTGTCAATCGTCTCATTCTGCATTCTCGTGTTCCTTTCTGCCTCCTACTCGCTTCCCATCCGGAAATCTTACACACCTTTTTCACAATTCCGAATAAGGGAGGATGTGTGTCTGCGTTTGCCGTGCCATGTTCGTGGGGCGCACGGCCTTCTCCAGAAACGCGAAGTAGCTGAACGGCCTGCCCTTGTAGCGATGGCCCGTCATGAAATGCCGGGCTGGGAGCATCGACGCCACCTTCGCGAGCATACCCTCCCGCACGCGGTCAAGCCGCCGCATCTGCATCTTCGTCTCGGCGCAGTCCGTCACGTTCGGGAACGCCCCCGCCCAGCACATGTCGCAGTCCTTCACCTTCGCCGTCACATACCCCACGCCCTTCGCGATCAGCCCGTTGCGGAAACGTCCGAACCACTCCCTGATCACGGGACGCGGCTGGTCGGCCAGAATCCCGTCCTGCAGCTCCCGCACCGCCTTGGCCGTCTCGCGTCCGAGCGAGCGGATGTGCTTCGCGATCGACTCCTTGCGGATGCGCGTCTCGCCGTCGTACCGCACCTGGCTGCCGAGGAAACTCACCCACGGCGCGCAGTCCGTCTCGCCCTTCTCCGCCTCGCGCCACCGGAACGGCCCCTTGCTCTTGATCGAATAGTACTCCGTCGACGAACCGTCCGCCGGTTTGTACACGAACGGACGCACCTCGTGCATCGGCAGGTCCAGCTTCGCCAGCGCCACCGCATACTCGTCCATCGCACGACGGCACATCGCCGCATCTGGATGCACGAACACCACATCATCGCAATACCGCGCATAAAACAGCCGCCCGTCATCCACATCCAGCACGGCCCGATCCGCCGCCGCCAGTACCAGATTCGCCAACACCGTCGAAAACGACCCGCCCTGCGGCAATCCCCTCCGCACACGCCCTGCCCCCACCGCATACACATCCAAATACGCCTCCAACACCTTCCCCGCGGCGTCCTCAAACCCGATTTCCCTCCACCGCCCGCGCACCACCTCGTGCGAGATGCTATCGAAAAACTTCTTGATGTCGCACTCCGCCACGAACATTGGTGTCGCCATCTGGTAGGGCGCGGACTCCGGCCGCGCCGTCATCGCCTGCCGCCACTCCTGAAGTCGTACAATGGCGAGTTGATGCGACATGGACGAATCACGTCGAAATGAATAACAGCAATCCCCAAGAACACCCTCCAGCCTGTCGCGCACATACGCCGTCATGCGACTCAGAATCACGCGATCCGCCAGCCGCTCGAACGACGCCACCTCGCGGTACTGCATCACGCCCCCTTCGCGTCCCTTGGCGATCTTGAACATCTTCGGCGCCTCAAACGCCACCTTCCCCGAAAACACCGCCCCTTGCACCTCCCCCACCAGCCTCATCAAATTCTGCACCCACCGCAATTGGCAACTGGCAACATTGGCACTGGCAACATTTCCACATTGGCAACATTCTCCCCCATTTCCACACTGGCAACATTCTCCCACGTCCCCGCACGCTCTCCTCACCGTCCGCCAAATGGCCTGCCGCCGCACCACATCCGGCGCAACGCCCTTCCGCTCCTTCACCCCGGCACGGCTCCACATCTTTCGCGCCGGCAACGTGCCACCCACGTCCTTGCCGGCGACCCGCCACTTCACCAGATCGCCCACAATCGCCTCAAACGAAAAATACTCCTCAAACTTCATTGCACACCTTTCCTTCTGCTCACTTCATCCTACTTACTTTCCACCTATTCACTATTCACTATAACCTATTCATTAAAATGAGTCGGTGCCGGGAAGCGGAATCGAATGATCCGATTGCTTCGATCTCCCAGGGAGGACGCGGGCATCGCAGCCCACGCCCCTTCATCCCCGGACTGATGGCCGCACACCGCGGCAAGCCCTTCGCCGGCACCAACTCCAAAACTGTCATGCGACCTCGACATCAGAACGGGATTTCCCTGTCGTTGTCAAGTTCGGCCGTCACGTCATCGGGCACGGCCACCTCCGGCACCGGCACCGTCTCGTCCAGCCGTTCAAGGCGCAGCGCCGTCAGGTCGGAGAAATAACGCACCTTCCCCGTTTTCGGGTCGGTCCACTCGCGGCCGTCCACCGCGAACCCCACCTTCACGCGCATACCCGGCACAATGCCATCGAGCTTGGCGGCATTGTCCTTCTTGAAGGCGAACGCCACCACGTTCGGCCAGTTCCCTGCCCGCTCCTCCTCGACGACCAGATCCCGCTTCGTGAACCCGCTCGCGAACGTCTGCTTTACCTTTCCTGTGAACTCGTACATAGTCAGTCTTCCTTACTTGTTTTCGAAATATCCCAAAACCCTGCTTTCAAAATCGTGCAGCGCATCAAGAAGAGGCTTGTCGAGGAACGTCTCCGCCTTCAACCGAATCCCTTCGGGGACACCGTAGTACGCGCCGGTCACGGCGCCGCAGATGGCGCCGATCGTATCGGAATCGCCGCCGATCGAGATTGCGTTGCGGATGGCATCCTCAAACGAGGTCGATTCGAAAAACGCCTCCAGCGCCTGCGGCACGGAACCCTGGCAGGAAACGTCAAACTCATACGTCGGGCGAATTTCGTCAAGGGTGAAATCGAGCGGATAGTAGTCGCGCACGACGACTTCCCGAATTGCCTCCATCGACTTTCCCGTCCGCGCAAGGAACGTCGCGACGGCGGTTGTCTCCGCGCCCTTGATGCCCTCGGGGTGGTTGTGCGTCACCTCCGTGACGGCGCGGGACATCTCCTTCACCTCGTCGAGCGTTCGCCCGGCCCATCCGCACGCGCTCACGCGCATCGCCGCGCCGTTGCCCCAGCTGTTGTAGGGCTGGGGATCGTCATCCCTCAGCCACCGCCTGAACGAACCACCGTACCCGGCATGGGGGAACTGGCGGCCAAACGCCTGCATGCTTTCGATCGCCGCCCTCGACAGCGTCCGCCACGGCGAGCGTCATCACGGTGTCATCCGTGAATGAACACGAATACCTACCATCCTCCGTCCCCTTGAGGAACGCGAACTGCTTGCTCTTGCGGTTGTGCCACTCGAACCGCGACCCCGCAATGTCGCCGACGATCGCGCCGATCATTCCGTTTTTCTTGCTCATTTTCAACTTCCTTACTCTTTCTTACTCGTGTTCCATCAAAGAATCTTACACGTTAAAAAACGCTCTCCCCCTCGTTTTCTTACATCCCCTACCACCCCGCGACCACAGCATCGGGAGGGGGTAGCTTGCTGCAACCGAAAATTTAACGGAGAAGGTGCCGGGAAGCGGAACATTACGCCGAACGCCATTTCGATCTCCCATGGAGGACACGGGCTTCACAACCCGCATCCCTTGAGCCCCAGACTGATGGCCGCACACTGCGGCAAGCCCTTCGCCGGCACTAACTCCAAAAGTCAATCCCTGAACTCAATAATGTCGGACGCCTCCACGTCACTGCCATACACATCATTCCAACCAGACTCTTCTTTCCAATCGGGCGTGTCTTCCCAATCGTCATACGAGTCGCCGTAGTCCGGCGTGTCATCCGGCCCTTGCATATCCTCGCCGTCCAGCATTCCGCTGTCGTGGTTGATGTCTTTGAATAGGTTGTTGTACATGCGTTTCTCCTTGCCCCACCTTCTTTGGTGAAAGCGAGAGTATTATCGCATATCCTTATCACCAATATGCTATGTTGGACATCCGCAGATATCCACTATCCTCAGCAACTGGCAACCAGCGAGGCCGAGTTATCTCATAACGCAGCGTTAATGCACACTTGCGGCTAATGCGCTACGGCCTTTGTCTGAAGACTGGAATGCTTTACCTCTGGCCGCGTCTGCTCAATAAGGCCTGCCCTTAACACGGGACGGATATATCCCTCACGAAGATAGTTTCGATCACGAATGTGTAACGCCTTAAGCAATTCGGACGTCCCAAGTTCTATGTCTTTGAGTACAAACAGAATCCGTTTCAGTTTTCCGTCAACTGGTGGGGTGACTGGTGGGGTATCAGGGTGGATCGTGCCGACTTTTGCCCCACTCTTCTTCACACCATAGGACGAATCGTCCACGGCTGCAACAAGCTGTTCGTCCGTGAATCCGTACAACAAGTTCCATCAATTGATTCCCTTGCCATCATCAGCGGAGGACGCTTCGGACAACAGCGCCCGAGCGCCATCAAGGAGTGGCGCCAGTACCTTGTATTCTTCCGGCACGTCGGCAGAGGAGCGATATGTCGCAACGCCTATTGGACGCGCCATATCACGCACAGCCAACTCTACTACGCCGCGCTTCATTTCGTGGCACAGAACGAGTCCGATGGACGGATTCTCGTCATCGCGCTTCACATATTTGTCGAGGCAGGACAAATAGAAACTCAACTGACTTAGGTACGCCGGCTTGAACTTGCCTTTCTTGAGTTCAATGGCGACAATGCACTTCAAGGCACGATGGTAAAACACAAGGTCGGAGTAGAATTCCTCGTCTTCCACTACAAACCGCTTTTTCACATTCATGAAACAAAAGTCGTCTCCAAGCGCCTGAATGAGGTCTTTGACCTTCATCACCATCTCCATCATCCACTCTGGCTCGTCCCGCTCCTGCTCCGTCTCGTTCAGGTCCACGATGTTGACGAAATCGAGGAGGTACTCACTCCTGAATGCCTGCACAGCGCGCCCAACCTGGTCGTCGTCGGGAATCGTCAGCACAAAGTTGTTGACGGCATGGCCTTCCGTCGCGTATTCTTTTGCCCTTATGTGCTGCTGCAACTGCCGATACGACCAGAACAAGGACGCGGACTTGCGGATGTAGAACAACCTCTCCTCGGTTGTTTTACACGAGCGAATTATGTCCATGTGCTGCGAAAAACCAATGCTCAGAAATGCGCCGAGGTTGAATCCGCGCAATTCGCCAGACGCCGTCTGGCAAATTGCGTCATCCCCGCTTCTCGCCAATTCGATAGACACTGTCTGGCAAATCTCGCCCGCCACGGGATTGCCCATCAGCAAAGGAGCCCATTCTTTGAAGAACTGCCGCATATTTCGGATATTCTGAGGCGAATATCCGCGCAGCCCCGGCAACTCAATGGACAGGCGGCGTGAGATTTCCTCAATTACGCCTGTCCCCCATTGTCCTTCGCGAGTCCGCTTCATTGCGTATGCCCCCGTTGCGAAATAGAGCTTCAGCATTTCGGCATTGGCCATCTTCGCTGCGGTGTAGCGCGCCCGTAAGATCATCGTCTTGATGGTCTTGACGTCCTTGACTATGTTTTGAATGTCCATAGGCTCGATTGTCTGGTTCTCTTCGCTTTTCATTCAACAACCTCCGCTTAAATTATACCATATAACTTGTTCTTCGTCAGAACTTTCACCAACTCTTCCTCTGGGCTACATCAATCTTTCTTCACTTTGTCGTTATCTTGTTTCCACCGCCAACGACCGTAATCTTAGGCTTTACGGTCTCAAGCTTAACCGCCTTATCCAAACCCGCAAGGAACCGATCTATCGTGTCTATGTGATATTTGATGTCCTTTACATCCACATTCACAATCTCATTCGTACGGCGATGTGCATTCACATGACGGATGTCACGAATATGAAAAGCCAAAGTCTGCAACTCTTGCGCGATATGCGATGCGGACTGGAACTCGCGAAAACTCCCAATGAATACAGACAACAGTTCATTGAGGTCTAGTCCCTCAACCGACATAATACCATTTGCCTTAATTGCATTATACTGCAATGCGCTCAATTTCCTGACAACTCCATCCCTCCACATGTTCGTGGGATAGATAATCGGGAGCCACTCCTTAATCCATTCCGTCAACTTCACCTGAAGCGAATTCATAGCCACTTGTAACTGTGCCAAATCAGGCGCTGCAGCCTTTTCTCCTTGGGAAACAATTGGTAGCACTTCAGCAACTGGTTCGGGTACTTCCACCTTAGGCGGATCCATTCTAACAACCCCTGTCAGTTTTTCCAGAAACTCCCTCACTTTTCCCGTGATGGATCGCATCTCCAACAATTCATAATCACTCAATATAAGGGTTGTCGTCCGAGATCGACTTGTTGCGACATTAAAGCGTCTTTCATCAAACGAGAAAGCGACATTGCGTAGCGGAAAATAGAGAATTGCATAATCAACTGTTGCCCCCTGTACCCGATCTATCGTTTCTACCGACAAGTCCAACTTGCGACCCGCTATTGCGAATCGCATTTGTATTGCCTTCGCAGAATCCTTGAACGGCGTGACAACGGCAACCTTAGCCTCTGGGTAATTCGACTCAATCTTATCAAGCACGTTCCCGAGAACACTAACTGCTGCTGGTGAAAGAACGCCATCCTCTCCTCCTGACAGTACCTCCAAGACGACACCTCCTCCAGCAGGGAAATAACGGTTGTCAATCTTTGACCAATCAAGCTTACCTGGCGCGACAGACCGAAGAGTATTACCGTAGAAAACACCCGTCAATTCAGCAGATGCCGGCATCAATCTGAAAGTTGTGGTTATTCTGAAACTAGGTACATTTGACCCAAGTACAAACGATGTCAGTCCATCAGCCTGTGTAACCGCATTCCAACGTTTGTACTCTGGTTTGTTCTCCGCGAGAACGATTGGCGCAAGCTGCATCGGATCACCGACGACAAGACAGTTAGTTCCAAGCCGTAGCAATGCAGCAATTGTTGTCAAATATGCCTGTGACGCCTCTTCTACCACAACAAGATCATAAAGAGGAACGCCCTTGGATTCCTTGATATGACGAAACTGATATGAGATTTTATAATATGTCGCAAATACGGCCTCGCCCTTAGGCGCAATAAAATCCGAATCCGCGTCTTTCAACCCTCTTGCCGACACAGCTTCGTCAGAAGTCAACATGGTTTTAGATAATTTCCCTGACGACAAGTAATTCGCCAATGGGGGTTGCGCAATAAGTTCCATCAACGCCCTATTGGTCATAGCCGTCACGCAAATAGACTTCCCCTTGGCAAGATAATCGGCAATCACCTGTGCGGCATTGAAACTCTTGCCTGTACCGGGTGGCCCCTGAAGCACGATCTTGCCTTGTTCAGACAAGGCACTCAACAACGTCTTAGAGATTCCGTCCTTTTTCTTCGAATCATACGCAAGAAGTTGTGGCTTCCATTCATCATAGCGAATCACAGGCTTGCACATCAACACGCTATCATCTGAATTGTTCTCAATGTAATCGATAAGGTTGGCAAGATAACGAGTCGGTGGTTCCGATTCATACATCAAGACATGCAACTTGATTCCTTCGGCAAGAGCTCCCTTGATTTTCCTAAACATTCGAGCACCAACTGATGAGCAACCCACAATCGCGGAGCCAGAATCGTTATCGCTAAGATGGTACAAAGGTAAAGCGTAGGAAGAAGACGAATGAAATACCTCCTTGCAAAGAAAATCCGCAAACGAACAATTCCAGTCGCGCGGCGACTCGCCCCAGCGCTCACGAGCCGCACGCTTTACTAGGACAAACGACCTTTGGACCTTTAATCGCGGCACATTCCTCTTGTCGAAACGGAACACCACATGGCCCCGCTCCTCACTTAGACCATGTACCGTCGCATAATTGACCCGTCCATTTTCTATCAGCTGCTTCATTGGAGCACGGAGTAACCGACGATACTCCTCTAGCATTTCATGAATTTGGTCCTTGAAAAAATAAGTATAATTTGTCAGTGTCTCGTTCATTTTGGCTCCTCAATAATCATCGTTATCCTGCTCTTCATCCGCACCCATTTCGCGACCTATCGAGTCGGCGAACTTCATATCCTCCCTAAATGCGGCATCATAATTACAAGTTGCTTTCACACGCAAAAGAGAATATATACTGAAATCAGAAAGCTCTGGATCAAACTCAAACAAGCGCAAAGTACGGTTTAGGCGTGATTCCGCCGTTTCTCCATGAACACGTATGACACCAAGATTATCACCTATTGCCGTCAACAAATCGTCACGGCATCTAAAATACTTAAAACCATTTGGCAGATGATTCAACACGGCACATACAACATATTTAGTGTTATCGGGCTTCGCCAGCCGAGTCCACCATCGTGGCGGTAAATACGCAACCCCCTTGCGAGCACTGATTACATGTATCTGCCGTCCGTCGTTAGTTTCTATTGTGGAAGCGCGAAATGTCTTCCTGTTACTATAGACATCTCGAACAAAATCGGCTTCTAACATCCGCGGCTCATATCCTTGCGCCTTCAAACTGTTAAACAGGCGAATACATACTAAGCGATTTTCGTCATTCATCTGTTCAACAGTCAGATCGTTACCAAAAATACGGAACATTTGTTCTTCCTCTTCTTCAGAGTACTTTTTTTCAGGCTCAGGTTCTTCGGGCGGAACCCTTTCCTGTTCCGTTTCTTCACCGTGGGTTTGAACGACTTCTACAGCGACAGATTCTTCCTTCTCCTTTTCGGTCATTTGAGCGACGTCTACAGCGACAGGTTCTTCTTTCTCCTTTTCGGTCACCTGATTGGACGCGCGTTCCTTTTCGCGCAACCTATCACATACCAAACCGTGAACATTTGGGAATAGTTCGCTTAGTTTTTGCATGAACTGCTCGCCTGCCACCAGGTCAACCTTGTCCAACGCTATAGTTTTAGCCAACCGACGATCTCCACCACTTGTATCAAGTGCCATTTTAAGATCGTCAAGTGAGTATTGCTTTTTGCAGACTTTGTCCCATAGTTCAGCAACCATTTCCCCAAATACGAATTTGCTTTGCCAATCATCGACAAAGTAGAAACTATCACCCTTAGGGAGGAATGTGCCGTGTTCAGCTCGCAACCACTCATTATCCTTACATTGGACAACAAAACCACTGCATTTGAGGAATTTAAGACACTTAAGTCTCGAATACATCTCGGAGAACTCTTGTTCCCACCCATCAGGATAACGATCTGCCAGAAACACCAGCATTCGCACCGCGATGTCAGAGATCACTTTATCACTTATTGCTAGTTCATCAACTGGCTCAATCTCGACATTGCCATCATCAACTAATTGGACCCCCATCCATTGAAGCGCAACCTCCACTTCGATCCTCATGGTATCAGCACCTTCGCCACCAATGCCGAGTCCTGTCAGATCCATAACGTGCGGGTCATTTGCAAACAGCCGTACTTGACCAGAATTCTTCCGGCGAATAGCACACAACTCTTTGATTCCCGCAAGCTTCTTCTGCCCGTTCCGCCATTTGGCCCGCTCGTCATTTCTATATTTATCAACCAAATCACGAGATGCTGTAGCACACCATTTTGCAATCCACTGCAATACCTTTCCGCGCATCTTGTACATCTTGCAATCTGAATCAACAAGTAAAAACGCCAATGAGTCTTCAACAGACAAGGATGTTTTCATTTCAAGTTGCGACAGACAATCCTTGTCGATCCCATCTATCATTGGAAGTTTGGAATCACTGTCGGGTAATCTCAGAACATAATCCTCTATACAAGAATGATAAAGTTCTTCGGGCTTGCGTACTTCGCCCGTTCTATCCAACACACACGGCAAGTCCGCCTTGAGGTAATCTTTGACTTCGTTCCAATCTGATTCTTTCTGTAGAAGATATTTCGTCCAAAAATACTTGCAAAATTCCTTGTCCGAAAGTAGCGCAACATCTGCTTCTGAAAACTTTGATTTGATGCCTATTCCCTTGAGGAACTCCGTTATGCCCTCAACCTCACGATATATCTCTGCCACATATACATCATTGCATTTATCAAACAACTCAAATTCGCACAATGGCATATATTCATTCGACAACCTCATTTCAGTCGGCACAAGCAATCTGCCGCTTTTGGTGAACAGACGAAGTTTCTTTATTGCATCACAACATCCACTATCATTGAGCATTTGTAACGCATTACCAGATGCCAACGCGCCGATAAATGCCTTGTGGTAATCCTTGAAATCAGTATCACTTACACCGTCCAAAACAAATTTATCTTGCCTTTCAAGATATTCTTCAAGCCGCTTCTTTAGGATTTCCTTCTCGTCTAAAGCCTTCAACCCCAACCGTACCCAATACCCATGCGCCTTGTCATCCTCGCAAAGTACATCATCGAGGATCTTAATCTCGCCAGAAATAATTTCAACATCAATCTCTGTCGGAAGGTACACATCTTGGATTCCAACATTTAGAGTCTTACTTCCTCTAACAAGGACTGGCAGATTCTTAAGTTCTCCAACTTGATCGTCATTTAGCAAGCCTATCTTCGTTGACATAAACTTATGAAACGCAATCACGCTTTCACGGGAATCAAGATTCAGATGCGGCGCAAGCGATTCCCTAAATGTCTTTCCAAAGTTGTCAGCGTCTTCCACATACCCTTTTGCCCCCAAAAGATCGAACAGTTGTTTTTGCGCGGAATACTTATCGTTCAAGACGACAATAGCCTCCTCCTTGACCCACCCGTTTCTTATCCACTGAAGCAATTTCTCATCATAACAAAAAACTAACTTACCTACACGCTGAACCATTCCACCATTCGCATCAAGAACAGGCCAAGAAGATATCTGTTCCTTTATCCATTCAGGATTGACAACTTTGCCGGACAAACAATCGGCAAGAAAATCATAGAATCCTAAATCACATCTTTCATCAATCATTCTCTCCCGAATCTGCGTCTTAAACTTATCTGCAATGGAAACCAACACATTTCGCAAGTCCCACTTACGCACCAATCCCCAGTCTTTAAGAAAAGCACGTACATCAGCACCTCCCTCACCTAAGAAATACCCTTTAGCGCAAAATCCAATCCATTCTTGGCAAATCCATTGAGAGTCAAGTTTTGGTGGTAACATTTGCTCATCGCAAAAAAACAACGTATATTTGGGGCTCTCCAAAGCATCTATGTAAGTGTCGTTGTCTAGGACAACAGGAATACTCTGCAGAAACTCTTGGGGGAACCGAGGTACATCTTCACCGTATCTGTACCATCTATACTTTCTTGTACCTGGATCCAAACATTGGACAGGCGATTTTGCCTTGTATGTTTTATATTTAGCAATAAAAGTAAGTAATAATTTCCCAACTGATAATTGGCACATCAATTGGCGTGCCTTTGCACGATTGGCAGAGGAAAATATCACATCACAAATAATCGTTCGTGGATCAAACGTCTTAAACCACTTCTCTTCAACACCTTGAACGCGGGAAGTTGAAGTTGGGTAATAACGAAAACAAAATGCCATATCCTTCAGATACTTTTCAATGTCCGCATGAAAGTACATCTCTTGTGGTGTGCCAAGCGCTCCCTTGTCATCAAGGAATATTTTGGCAGACTTGAACAGTTCCAGTTTGCCCGTCCCATCCAAGTATTTAAAGAATTGCTGATTGGCCATAGGATTCGTCAACCATTCTTGGAACGACTCATTGGCCAAAGCTTCTACAAGCTTATCAAAATCAAACTCTTGAATTCCTAACAATCTCTTATACCGCTTAACAAACAAGTCAAAGTCTTTGCTGTCGCGTAATAACTTATGGGGGATAGCACCACTATTATATTCAAGGCGTTCCCATACAGACTCGCCCAACGCCTTGAGAATCCCAGTAGAATCAAATACGATTTCCGAAGTAGCGACAAGGCAACTATTTGATGAAGGAATCCGGAGCCCCGGCAACCTAGCTTCAAATCCCCTTCGAAACTCCTCGATAAACTCAACAACCTTAGACGATCTATTTTTTTCGCATTCATCGAAGTCTGGTATCAATGCAAATATGGAATCATAGTCATATTCTCCGGAGCGTATAAGCGAATCAATCCACTCAAAGAACTTATCGCCAGCAATCCGAGCAAAATCCTTGTTTAAAGGAACAGAATACTCTATATCACTACGAGCCCCATTGGGAATCATGTCCGTGTTCATAAGGAACTTAAATCCCCAACCCGATTTTCTAGCAGGCAAATAGCAGTATAGTATACTATTCGCCTCAGGGACAAGTCGTCGCCCCGATATTTTACATGCAAATGAAACGCTAGTCTTTTGCATTCCGCGATACTTGGGCGGTATTCGACAATTCTCTTTATCCGTATCCAACTGGCTGTCTATATTATCCCGCATTTCATCCGAAACCACTTGTTCGTATGTACTCTGGCACCATCCATTTCCATTCCTATTTAACTCCCACTGCTCATTTGGAAGGACTATCCTAACTTTCCCAAGTTTAGGAATGAACAATATGGCCCTTTCATCTTTAAATATTTCCCTTAAAATATTTTCAAAAGAACCCGATCCTCGCCCAAGTTTATTGCTATCCCGAGGAAATAACTTAAATACAACGCGATACTCCGACGTGATGATTTCATTGGACTGCGCCAGTACCGGAGTTTTCATCCACGGCAGATCGTGTATCTTTTCTTCACGTTCGTCAAATGAGAAATTGAACTCACCACTCCTTATTATCACCTTGTTGTTAAACCTAAAGACGGTCTTAAACCCAATACCCTTATAGCCAATTGCATTAGGGTTGTCGCTTTTGTCACGATAATTTATCGTACATATTGCCGCAACATTTCTAGCGGTAAAGGCCTCACCGGTATGGCTAAATGTTAAACCGTCATCCTCAATCTTTATCTCTACATCTACAGTGTCATCATGCGGATAATCATTAGCATTCTGTAATAATTCGTAAATGAAGACATCATCACCGGCCTCGGCAAGTTGCTTGCCAAGCATATCATACGTATTCTTCATCTCTTCTATCGCGCCGCCAGGCGATTCTGCCACAGCATTATACAAACGCATTACAATGTCAGAAGCATTAACTCGGACAACTGGCTTCTCAGTATTAACTCCTATCTCAAGAATATTAGCACGATTAAGGTTTGTGAATTTCCATCCAAAGGCATAATACCCCTCAGAGTTACAACCAAGCTTCACCCAATTTCCAATAATTGGCAACACGCCTTCTTGCCAAGGATCCTCAGGATCAGGAGAATTAATAATATAATACTTCTTGATCTCGTTAAAATCGGGACCACGAACCTCCTTTACAACCAACTCGCCTCGTTCGCGAACAAGCCTGACAATCAATTCATGCTTCTTGCTACCAATCCAGTGCATAGCCCGTAAAAACGATTCTTGTACACTAATAACTTGGTCTGTCTTCTCAACACGAAACAAGCGTGTCATTGATCTGATTATTTCTGCATCACGATTATTGTTACTCTGATAATCCGAAAACGCATCTCTAATCTGTTTTGCAACATCTGACGATCGAAACCAACTCATGCAAATAACATCTCTATACTCACGCGGTACATTCCGCAAATGTTCTAAAATCACTCGCCTGATAATATTCGTCTTACCGTTACATTGAGCGTCTAATTGAAACACTAATTCCAGTACATTGGCTCTATAGTGTCGCCGCGAACTATACAACACGCCAGATACAATTTGATGTTTCTCACTCTGCATCAGAGCCACCTCTAAATGCTTTTCTGAGAAAGTGAGACGCTCTATTCGCCGTGCACACTTTTTGCCTGCATCATACTCGACCACATCAAATACTATGACATCCCCCTCTTGCGGCAATGTACCATCTACAGGCCAATCGGAAAACTTGAAATAATAATCTACTTCTTTTCGCCCATCTATGTTCGTCAATCCAAACACATTAGAAGCAATAAAACCATATCCATCCTTTTCAGGCGTCGGCAGGAGCACTCTCCTAACAAATCCAATTGCGCGTGGGCGCTTAACAGATTTGTCTCGCTTTGTGTCGTGGTTTTTCATAGTCATCACATGACTCCGTCTGAACATTAAAGATTTTCTATTCTTGGATATAAAGCGTTTAAAACTTTTAGAATCACAGCCGCACCTTCTTCCACAAGCTTTTGATTGCGTTCATCAGATAACAATTTATTCCCATGGAACAAATTACACCTAACCTGATAGATGGCATTAAAAAGCGCTCCGTTGTCGCCCTTTTGTGTACTCCATTTTTTAGCATCATGCCCTAGCCTTTCATCTATCACCGGAGACTTCAAATACTCTGAGACGCAACCAGTTGCATCAAAAGGATCAATTGACAATTCCTGACAACATTTCGACATATATAAAGACATCTTCTCTCGCTCATTGTGCCTCTTCATTTGTTCACTTGATCTATTGAAATCACGACCTTCATAAAGAAAATTCAAGGCAATATAAGCCGATATGAATTTGTCATACGGATCATCCTCGCAATTCGCTCTATCAATCCATCCCTTAACGATATCCAAATCTTTCATTGTCCTCCTCCAACTTGATCAATAACTACTACATACTAATTTACAGCCAATGTTAAACGCAAGTCGATCACGGCAACGCCACTTGATACGCGAGAGCGGGAACATGACGGCGCGACCGCGTTGTGGTACAAGTGACTCAGCATCTGCAAAACCGGCCTTCTTCAGCTTGCCGCGAAGGTTAGACATGGTCTTGTAGATGTCTTCAATGTCAGATTCATTTGTGAAGAGTGATCCCTCCTGAAACGATGCGAGCCAATCACATGAAGATACTTTGGGCGCTTTATGCGCATCAAGAAGCCGCCGATGATGTTCCTTTGCATCAACGCCGCTTGCCAGCAAAAGCAACATGGCAAAACACGGACGGCTCATGGCGACTTGTCGACCGTTGAGCGTCACCCAACCATTCCATGCGTCAATCTCGATCTCTGGATAGGCGACGGCGGGCGGGGCGACGGTCTGTACCTTGGAGATAAGCGTGCGATAGGATGGCGGAATATTCTTGAACTTCTCCTGATACCAGCCGCGCATACGTACGAACGGAACTTCGAACAATTCGCTCTGCACCTTGTTCGCCCTGTACTTTTTTCCTGTTGCCTTTGCTGTGTAGGACACGCCCGGCTCGGGGAAGAAGAACGGCGGTTCCACGCCTTGCTCAAACACCGGCGGCAGAAGGACATGGTAAACCTTGTCCCGTTCGCGGCCGAGGAGCGTCATGCACGAGAAGAGAAGCGCGCTCATGGTTTTGCGACCGCCCGCGATGGAGCAGAGGATGGTGGTTTCGGTGTCCTCCGTGTATTTGCGCAGTTCGCCAAGCATGAAGTCTGCCGCGCGCAGGTTGTCCGTGCCCGTGCGCAGATCAACTATCTCGTTCCCGCTCTCGTCAGGCATGACACGGATGGATGTTTCGCCGAAGACGAGCTTGCCGTCGATCGCGATCTTTTCCTTCCGCAACGCCGCCTTAAGCCGTTCCCACACGCTGGGCTCGCCCGACATGACCGCCGTGCGCAAGGCATCCTTGCCGGACTTCGTCGTAATCACCACGATCTCGTCCGGCACGACGGGTTGTTCCTGGTGCGCGAGCGCCCACACCGTCTCCGTCAGCACCGCCGGGGACGTGCCCATGCCCGCAATTAAGATTGTGCGGTCACGCGAGACGCGTAACCCTACCGTTGTCGCGCTCATTCGATCACCTCCCAATGGCCGCCTTTGTCGGGGCCGACGCGGCGGAGACGATTAGACTTTTTCAATGCGTCAATATGGACGTTGAGCGTACTTCTTGCGATTCCGAGCAAGCGAACCATTTCGTTCTGAGTAATCTTCGGCGTCGTCTGTATGAGTTGCAGTAATTGTTCAACTAGTTCTATCTTAGGTTTTCTGTCCGGATTTTCTGTCCGGACTTTCTGTCCAGGTTTTCTGTCCGGATTTTCTGTCCGAGGATCATTACCCCCCTCCGGAGAATGCTCGGCGTTCAGGGGAACGGTGAGGCGGAAGATGTCGCCTTCGTCGAAAATCGGCAAGGCGCCGGAGTATATCCTCACGTACTTGTAGAGGTTTCGCACGCCGGAGCCGAGTTCGTCCGCGAGCTGTATCTGATGGAAGAAGTTTGCAATGATCGGATTCTTCGGCTCGGGTTCCAGGTTCTTCGGCGTGATGACGCCGTAATGCAATGCCTTGTTCGCGTTGTCCGTGAACATTTCGTCGCGGCGGATGATGAACCGCGCCGGACGCGAACTCGTGAACTCGCGATGCACCAGTACGTTCACAAGCATCTCGCGAAGAATCTTGCCGCGCAAAGAGACGCGTAAGCCGTCTTCAAGGAAGAACTTGTCCATCAGATGCTTGATGCCAAACGCCTGAAGCCTGTCATAGCTCTCGATCAGATTCGTCTGCACGATGTCGCGGTCATCGTAGCGATCGACATTAACCTTCTGCAGGAGGGCATCCGTCTTGTAGGCGGGAAAGATGTCGCCGATCACGTCGTCGGAACCAAGCAGTAGAATGGCCGCCGCCTTGAACCCGCGCTTGCCGGTAGCGGCGTCCGCGCCAAGCAACCGTGCGCTTTTCAGTATCTGGTCCGCGGACATGTCCTTCCAGGGATTCTCCTCCGATACCATGTTCTTGATTCGCGGAATCAAGTCGAGCCGAAGGTCCTTCTTCGTGACGAACGGATACACCTTCTGCTCTGTGAAGATGCGCTGTTTCCTGATGAACATCTGGGCGATTGGCTCCGTACCGCGCACCCTGACATCGGCATCATGAACTCGCTGATAGCATTTGCCCCTGAAACGATGGACTTCTGCGCTTTCAGGTACCCGCACGTAGATCAGGTGCTTGCCCCTGTACACCACTTCGGTGGGATAAAGTGCAAACACAGGATCGAACAGATCAGGGTTGTTCATCACGTTGACGAAATTGCGGATCATCGCATCAGTCGATTTCGGTGGAAGTCCAATAACCTCGCCGTTATCCGTAACGCCCAGAAGCATATCGCCTCCGGCCGTGTTCAGAAACGAGCACACGGACTCGAAGGTGTCGGCCTTCGGCCCGTCGCCTGCACGCTTGAACTCGATGTTCAGGTTTTCGCCAATGGTGAGAAGCGTGTTGATTCTTGATGGCGTGATTTTCACGGATTTTCCTCCACGGCAAAGTATATCACATTTCCCCGATGATTTCACGCCGTCAGCGTCAGCTCCGGGGAGATGCGCCTGCCCGAAACGAGGATGGTGCGCGTGGACGGCCCAGAGGCCTTGTCCTGCGCACCTCCCCGCGAACCTATGCTTTTCCCATAAAGTTTCATGGCGATAGTATAACATATTTTCGCGGTTCGCGGTTGGCTGTAAAGTGTCAAAACGGATCGACCTGTTTTGATGTGCGCGTCCTCGACATGCCGCTTCTCGACGCGACCATGGCCTGCTCGCCGTGTTCATCGCCGACCCAGCGTTATCGCATCCGTGAGATTTCGGTGCGAACCGCCGCGCGTCTTTGCGGCATGTCCCCTATACGTCCTTCTGGCGGAAGAGCAGGTCAGCGCGTTGATAAGACACCAAATCAATTCACGCGAGCGCCTTTCCCGTGAATTTCCGCCTCGAGGTCGCGAACCGTATCTACGATCTCGGAGAATGGCGGACGCGGACCGAAAATCATGTTCTGTATGTGCCGATAGTCGGACTCCAGTGCCGACAGCGCATGTTCGGGCGGCATGAGCGAGATCGCCGCCGCCGTCGCCAGTTCGTAATGTGCCCAGTTGCAGCGGTAGAACTTGCGCTTGAAGGCGACGACGGCATCGAGAAGCGGGATGTCGCCGAACGCCCGTTCCTTCACGTCGGACTGGCAGAGGCACCAGAGGTCGTAGTAGTGCCGCGAATAGCGTCCGGGAGGAAGTCCCCGCTCGGGCGTGCGCATCGCCTCGCGATGAAGAATCGAGTGTCAAAACAGGTCTGACCGGTTTTGACACTCGCCAGTATTTTTGCTGCCGCGGTGCTTGATCATTTCAGCATCCCGCTTTCTTGACAATCCACCTACTGCCTCTTGTTGCGCCTTCGCGGACAAGAAGCCCGACATCCTTCAATGCCCGAACAGCTCGCCAAATGCTGTTTTCAGAAATGTTCAGTCTTTTAGCCATCTGGACAAAATCAATTTCTGGATTCTCGGCAAAGGCGTAATACACCCTACGAGCATTGTCGCGGAAATCGTTTCGATATGCACCCATTAAAACCTCAAAATCGCGATTTACATCGTCACTTACCGGTCTTACATGGTCACTTTCTGTCTTTACATCGTCACTTACAGCAATTTTCTCCTTCACTTCCGGCCCGATTACCCCCACTTTCAAGTCTTTTACCCCCACTTCCGAGTCTTTTACCCCCACTTCTGAGTTTTTCTCCCCCAGTTCCGGCCCTATTACCCCCACTTCAGATGCTTTTCCTATCACATCCGGGGCTTTTCCTATCATTTCCCCCAGTTCCGAATCGTCGGACTCGAACTCGACCAGCACCTTGGTACGGTCGGGTTCGTAGCTCTCAACGATGGACGGCGCGGCGAAATGCTCCTTTTCCCAAGTGCCGTAGAGGCTTGAAAGCCCCATGCCGGAACG
>CACZAK010000094.1 GCA_902779075.1 uncultured bacterium
CGACGAAGGAATCGACTGCTGAATACAGCTACGAGTTCACCGGCTGGTCGCCGGCGGTTTCGGCGGTGACAGGCGCGGCGACGTATACGGCGCAGTTCAACGCGACGAAGCGCAGCTACATGGTGTCGTGGGTCGTCGAGGGCGTTACGGTCGCCTCCGGCGCGGTCGAGTACGGCACGGTGCCGACCTACACCGGCGCGACGCCGACGAAGGAATCGACGGCTGAATACAGCTACGAGTTCAGCGGCTGGTCGCCGGCGGTTTCTGCTGTCACGGGCGCTGCGACGTACACGGCGCAGTTTGAGGCGACGAAGCGCAGCTACACGGTGTCGTGGGTTGTCGAGGGCGTGACTGTCGCCTCTGGCACGGTCGAATATGGCCAGACGCCTACCTACAGCGGCGCGACGCCGACGAAGGAATCGACGGCTGAATACAGCTACACGTTCAGCGGCTGGTCACCTGCCGTGGCGTCCGTAACCGGCCCTGCCACCTACACGGCGCAGTTCAACGCGACGAAGCGCAGCTACACGGTTGCGTGGGTTGTCGAGGGCGTAACGGTCGCCTCCGGCTCGGTCGAATACGGCACTACGCCGACCTACACAGGCGCGACGCCGACGAAGCCGGAGGACGAGAACTACACCTACACGTTCAATGGCTGGACGCCCGCCGTGGCGTCCGTGACCGGCCCTGCCACCTACACGGCCACTTTCGCCGCGACGCCGAAGGAGCCGGATGATCCTGATGAGCCTGTCGAAGAGCCTGACGCGAAGAGGTGGATGGTCGTCGATCTGCGCACGGGCGACGTTTCGTACTACGGCTACGACTTCGACACGGCCACCAACACCTTCAACACGACCGAATACAAGACTGTGAAGATGGCGTTCCGCAAGGTGCCGAAGGGCAGGTATTTCGTCCAGAACGGAACGAAGACGGCGACAATGGAGCGGGACTACTACATGGCTATCTTCACAACTACCGAGGCGCAGTACCAGTTGATGCTCAATCCAGCGGCGAATGTCTCGGGCGCATCCACTGCGGCCAGAGGCTACGTGACTTGGACGAGCCTTCGCGGCACGACCGAGGTTACGCCGCAGGGATCCGTCTCGAACGACGTCGGAAACGCCGTCATATACAGGCTCAACGAGCTGACCGGCCTGAAATTCGACCTGCCTACGGTCCCGATGTGGGAGGTCGCGTCTCTTGCAAAGCCTACAAATGCGACGGCGACCGCCTCGTGGTCGTGGTTCTTCGGGCCGACTATCGACAACCTGGCGGAGTATGCATGGAACGGCGGCTCTGCCATCCACGGAGTCGGTCTGCTCAAGCCGAACGCATGGGGGCTCTACGATGTCTATGGCAACGTCTGGGAATGGTGCGCCGACGGCATCGGCACGGAGCGCTGGAACATGCAGGAGGCGTTCGAGTACGACTGGCAATGGACCCAGACGCCGAACGGCGACGGGCGCGATCCGTCGTGCCGTCATTGCGTCGGCGGCAGCACGTGGGAATCGCGCGACTACTGCAACTCGGTGTTCGTGAACACGGCATACAAGGTTGCGTCCTATTCGCACATAGGCTTCCGCCTCGCGCTGATCTGCGACGACGAACCGTCCGGCGATATCGTGTGGAGATACACTGTCGAGAACGGCAAGGCCACGATAACGGGCGCGGAATCGGCTGCAGGCGATGTCGTAATCCCCGATGCCGTCCAGGATGGTGTGCCAGTGACCTCCATCGGAACGCATGCGTTTGTGGACGCCGAAATCACGTCAGTTGTAGTTCCGAGCAGCGTTACGGACATCTGCGCAGGCGCGTTCGTGAACTGCACCGGTCTGCGGAAGATATATCTGCCGCGTTCGCTCAAGCCGGGGAACTATGAAGACACCCTGGACTATCTCGCCGCCGTGTTTGAGGGACTCTCAATTGCGAAACTGGACGAAATAGTCGTCTGGTACTCCGACCCGGAAGATATTCCTATTGAAGGCGTAGTGACGATTGACGGCATTGACTGGTCTTATTCCATCGTGAGGGGCGAGGCGACGATCACGGGCGCATCCTCGTTCGGCGACGGTGTCTCAATTCCGACCATGGTGGGCGCATACTATGTCACCGCCATCGGCGATGGTGCGTTCTATGAATGCGCGAATCTGAGCGCAGTCACCATCGACAGTCACATACGGACAATCGGAAACTATGCGTTCGCCGGCTGTCCGAACGTTGTTGCCGTGAACTTCCAGAGCGACAGCCACCTGGAGACCATAGGCGCAGAAGCATTCATGGGCTGTGCGAAACTCCAGAGGGTCACCATCCCGGACAGCGTCACGGTCATCCGCGGCGGCGCGTTCTCGGGATGCTCCGCGCTTTTCGACGTCACGATCGGCAGAAGCGTCGCTCAGATCGGCGACGGAGTGGAGCTGCTTTCCATTTTCGATCGTGAAGAAGCCTATTTAGGTGACTTCGTATCTGCATTCGGCGACTGCGCCAGCTTGATGAACTTCAATGTCGCCTCCGGCAACGCGACCTACGAGGCGATCGACGGCTGTATCTACTACCGCGCTACGCCGAACAACGCCAAGACGCTCGCAGTCTATCCGAGCGGACGCAGCAGCCTCTACTTCCACGGTGGCGTGACCGTGACGGGAATCGGCGAGGGCGCATGTTCCAGCTGTAACAAGCTGACCAACCTTTCCATCCCGGAAACGGTAAGGGACATCGGCGTTGAGGCGTTCGCGCACTGCGAAAAACTCGCAAAAGTTTACATCGCGCCCAACACCGTCACCAACATCTCCTTCGGTGCGTTTGTAGGGGATCTGTCCATCATGGACGCAGAAATCGCCGGCTCGGTCAAGACCATTGGCGACGGTGCGTTCCTGCACTGCTTCGGGCCCGATCTCTACGACAGCTACACAACGGGGCGTCTTGTGCTGAACGAAGGTATCCAGACAATCGGCGTGCAGGCGTTTTTCCTTTGCTTCCGCATCGGAGAAATCGTCATTCCCAACAGCGTCACGTCGATAGGTGAGTCGGCTTTTGGCAATACGCAATACACTCGCAGAGTAGCCATCGGCAGCGGACTGAGGGAGATAAGCGAATCCGCGTTCGAGTGCGACTGGGGCGGCTCCCAGCTTTCCGATCTTGTGATCGGGCCTAACGTGGTCAGTATCGGTGCGTATGCGTTCGCCGGATGCGAGAAGCTGCGCAACCTGAACATCCCGCCCTCCGTGCAGCACATCGGCAACTATGCGTTCAGCGACTGCACGTCGCTCTGCGCGCTAAATCTCCCGCCGAACCTCAAGAGCATCGGCACCGGAGCGTTCGGCGGTAGCTCTTACGGCATGATGATGATGTCGTCCGGTCGCCGGCTTCTCGGCAGCACCGCCCAGACGTTCGACGGCTGCACCGACCTGCGCCGCGTCCTAGTGCCGCACAGCGTCACGAACATCGGCGCCGGTGCGTTCTCGGCGGTTGCGTCCGAGAACCTCGACAAGATCTATCTCCCCTTGTCGCTCAAGTCAGCGGATGATGCCGACACCCTGGCGTTTCTCGCGGACCAGTTCCCGGAACTGAACCTCGGAGTTGGCGATGTGACGTGGTATGGCAATGAGAGCGAACTCAACTACGTGACCGTCACGTTCGACCCGAACAACGGCGGCGAGACATGGAGCGAGCAGGTGCTCGACTACATGGACGCCTTCCCGGTTCCGGTGACGAACGGATACGCTTTCGCCGGCTGGTGGACCACGAGCGACGACAGCGGAGAGCAGGTCACGCTGTTCCGCCATTTCGATGCGGATACGACGCTGTACGCGCACTGGATTGAGACGCCAGTGACGTTCGGCGAGGACGCACCGTGGACGGCGGTTTACGACGAATATCTTGGCGACTGGGTAATCCAGTCCGGGGATGTCGCCTTTGGCTACACGTCGTCGGCGTCGTTGGCCGTCAATGGTCCATGTGTCGTCACCTTCTCCTTCAAGAACATCATGTCCGAAGGGTGGGGCACATCGAACGACCTGAAGATTCTCGTCGATGGCGAGGAAGTGGAGTTTTGGGGTATCTTCGATGACTGGACCGAGCGCACGATTGAGGTTTCTGCCGCGGGCGAACATACCGTCACTTGGCGCTACGTGAACATGAACGGAGACATCAACGACTATGCGCGGCTCTGCAATATCAGTGCCACGTCCGCCGAGGCGCACACGGTGACGTTCCATCTGGAGGGCGGCACGATGGCCGAGGCAACAAGCCGTCAGGTGATCACGTCGCTCGGCACGCTGCCGGTGCCGACGAAGGACGGCGTCCTGTTCGCAGGATGGTACACGGCGGCGGCTGGCGGTGACCGCATTACGTCGGACTATGAGGTAGAGGATGACCTCGACCTCTATGCGCATTGGACGGCGGCGCCGTTTGACATCGGCGGCGACGTCGGCTGGTATATCGACGAAGACGAAAGCTATACATGCGAACATGTCGGGATAGGCCAACGGGCGTCCGCGCAGATCTCGTTCACGGGATCGCGCCGTATCCAGTTCTCATGGAGTTTGAGCGCAGAGGAAATGACCGACGACAACCTCGTGTTCTATGTCGATGGCGAGCAGGTTTTCACCATGCATGGCGACAGAGACTGGGTGTATTGCCAGCATGACGTCATCGGAGACGGTGTGCATGTCGTGCGCTGGGAGTTCAGGAGGATGGACTACAGCTATGAAACAGGTACTGTGGAGAACCGCATGTGGCTGAAGAACATCTCGACGACGCAGTTGCTGGCGGTCACGTTCAATCTGAATTACACGGGAGGCGAGACCATTGCGGGAGGGGGCGTGTCGGGCACTCCTTACGGCGAACTGCCGTCGGTCAAGCGCAAGGGCTACAGGCTTCTCGGCTGGTTCACGGCCGCGACAGGCGGAACGAAAGTCACGTCCAGCACGGTCATATACGAGGCCATGACGCTCTACGCGCATTGGGAGGAAACTGGACCTGAAATCTCCTACGAACTCACCGACAGATTTGGCGATGGTTGGAACGGTGCCGCCATTCTTGTAGTGAACGACGAAACAGGCGAAAGAATCGCCACGCTTACGATCGAGAGCGGCAGACAGTCCATTGGCGAGGTTTCCGTTGCCAATGGCATGAGACTCCGCTTCGAGTGGGTGCAAGGTTCGTTTGACAGCGAGACCTCCTACACTATCAGGGGCGTGGACGACGAGGTTGTCTTGTCCGGTTCTGGCTCAGGATTCAGCACTCCTGTCATCTACGAGGTGGTATTGCCCACGCCTGTTCCCGAGACGCCGCCGGTTGAGATCAACGACATGAAGATGGAGGAGCCGGTCGAGAACGGCGACGGCACGCGCACAATCAATGCAAAGACGGGAGAGACCTTGACGCAGAGCGACGTTGAGTCCGTCGCCGTCACTTCGCCGACCGATCCGACCTTGGACATCACGGAGGCGTACACGAAGACGTTGTCGCCTGATGGCGACCAGATCATCCTCGCTCTTGCGCAACCAGTGATCGAGGCGGTTGTCGAAGAGGAGAACATAGACGCGGAAGACCCCATGGGACTTCTGGAGGACGTCACGAAGATCGGGGCATTTAAGATCGCCGAACTGCCGAATCCTGCAAACGGTGAGGATGTCGGCGCACTACCGGTGAAGATGTATAAGGGACTCTGGTACCAGGCTTCGTGGGGCGACGACCTCAACAACCTGACTCCCGGCGTGAAGTTCCGCGCGGACGGCGTGCAGACGCACATCGGTGTCATCAAGCAGACCGGCAGCTGCGGTTTCTACAAGATCTCCGTCTTCGAAAAGTAACGGGAAAACGAAGGCCGCAGTTTCGCACGAGACGGCTTTCTCTTCTCCCTTCTGTTGGATTCGCTGGACTTCCCGCACGTTTTGTGCGATAATAAACCGTCTTTCACAAAAAGGAGAATTCATCATGAACCTCAACCGTCGCCAGTTCCTCGGCGCCGCCTCGGCCGCCGCGTTTCCGTTCATTTTTCCCGCATACGCGGGATTGAACGTACGCAAGTACGCCGCCAACGAGAAAGTCAACGTGGGTGTGATCGGCATCGGCCGCATCTCGACTACGATGGACATCCCGCTCGCGATCAAGTTCACCAACCTCTGCCGCTTCACGGCGGTGTGTGACCTCGACTCCTTCGCCGACTACCACGACCTGCTGGACGACCCGTCCATCGACGCAGTGGAAATCTGCCTTCCTGACCACTGGCACGCGCTCGTCGCGTGCGCCGCCCTCGCGAAGGGCAAGCACATCTGGCTGCAGAAGCCGTTCGCGCAGACGATCACCGAGGGGCGCATCATCGCGAACCTCGCGAAGATGCAGAACCGCGTGGTGCAGGTTGGCTCATGGCAGCGCAGCGTGACGCAGTTCCATCGCGTGTGCGAGCTCGTGCTCAACGGTCGCGTCGGCGACATCGTGCGCGTGGAAGTGGGTTGCGGATGCGACAAGCCGGGCGGTTCCTCTGCGGTGCAGCCCGTGCCCGAAAACCTCAACTACGAGATGTGGCTCGGTCCGACGGACGAGAAGGCTCCCTACAACGAGACGCGCGTCCATGCGCAAGACCTCAAGAAGATCGCGAACCGTCCAGGCTGGATCCAGATGGCGCCGTACGGCTGGGGCATGATTACCAACTGGGGTGCGCACCAGATCGACATCGCGCAGTGGGGCCTCGGCAAGGACGACTCCGGCCCCGAATCCGTGACCGGCACGTGCGAGTGGATGGACACGACGGGCGGTAAGCTCTGGAACGTCCACACGACATACGACCTCCACTACTCCTACAACGGCGGCAAGACGGACGTCCACGTGTGCAACAAGTACCCGATGGGCATCAAGTTCATCGGCGATAAGGGCGAATGGCTCTACTGCATGCGCGGCAAGGCAGTTACGCCAAGCGATCCCTCCTCGTCCACGGGCGGCAAGATGAAGCCGCTGATGGCCTCCAAGGTCTCGCTCCTCGAACCGATGGCGAATCCGGCGAAGCCGCTCAAGACATCGGGCGACCACTGGAAGAACTGGCTGGAGGCGATTCGCGCCGGCGACCCCACGATGACCGCCACTAACGCCGAGGCGGCGCAGCGCTCGTCGACGGCGTGCTGTCTCGGGCAGATGTGCATGGAACTCGGCCGCGGCAAGAAGGACGGTGCCACGATCAAGTGGTGCGCGCAGAAGGAGGACACATGCTGCGACAAGGCTCGGGCGCTGATGAAGCCCTTCGCGCGCGGCAAGTACAACCTCACCGACGAGTTGGCCCGCTACGGGTTCAGCCCCGAGAAGATCCTGCGCGGCTAACCGCGCGCCGGCGGGAGCTATGGCGCTTCAACTGCCAACAGGGCGTCCCCTGTTCCTCGACGGAGGCATGGGGACGCAGCTCCAGGCCCGGGGACTCGCCGCCGGCGAGATTCCCGAGCTGTGGAATCTGTCACGTCCCAACGACATCCGCGCTGTCCACGCCGCCTACCTCGCGGCGGGCGCGGACGTGATCTACGCCAACACCTTCGGCGCGAACGCGGCGAAGTACCATGGCGACGCGCCGCTTGCAGATGTCATCGCCGCTGGTGTGCAGATCGCCCGCGAGGCGGGAAGCGAAGGTCGCGACAAGCGCGACCCTCCCCTAGTTGCTCTTGACGTTGGTCCCACCGGCCGTCTCCTGAAGCCCGCTGGCGATTTCGAGTTCGACGCCGCCTACGACGCGTTCGCCGAACAGGTGCGCATTGGCGCGGCGGCGGGCGCCGACCTCGTGGTGATCGAGACGATGGGCGACACCTACGAACTCAAGGCGGCCGTCCTCGCCGCAAAGGAAAACTGCAACCTGCCCGTGATCGCCACCGTCGCGCTTGGCGAAGACGGCAAGCTCCTCACAGGCGGCGACGTGGAATGCGTGGCAGCGCTCATGGAGGGGTTGCGCGTGGACGCGCTTGGTTTCAACTGCGGGCTCGGTCCGGACAAAATGCGCCCATACGTAGAACGCCTCGCGCGCGTTGTCTCGTGTCCCATCGCAGTGAAACCCAACGCCGGCATGCCAAAGGTCGTTGACGGCAAGACCGTGTTTACGGTCGGGCCAGAGGAATTCGCCGCCGATGTCGAGGCGCTCGTTGCGGCCGGCGCGTCTATCGTGGGCGGCTGCTGCGGCACCACCCCCGCGCACATCGCCGCCGTCACCGCTCGCTTATCACGCACCCCGGTAGGGCGGTCGCCCCGCGACCGCCGCGAACTCTGCGTCATCTCCTCCGGTACGCACGCGCTGGAAATCCCCCTCGACGACACGATCATAATTGGTGAGCGCATCAACCCTACGGGTAAGAAGCGTCTGAAGGCTGCGCTTACGGAAGGCGACACCGCCTACGTGCTACGCGAAGCCGTGGCACAGGTTGAAGCCGGCGCGGCGATCCTCGACGTTAATACTGGCGTGCCGGGCCTCGACGAGGCGTCCGTGCTCGACCGCACCGTGCAGGCGGTCCAGGGCGTGGTGGACCTGCCGCTCCAAATCGACACCTCCGACCCCGTCGCCCTCGAACGTGCGCTCCGCCACTACAACGGCAAGGCGCTCGTCAATTCCGTGAACGGCAAGGAGGAATCGCTTGCCGCCGTGTTGCCGCTCGTCGCGAAGTATGGCGGCGTGGTGGTGGCGCTCGCCCTCGACGAGCACGGCATTCCGTCCACGGCGGAGGGACGCCTCGCAATCGCGCGCAAGATCCTCGCGCGCGGCGCGGAGTACGGACTTGGCCCGAACGACTTTGTCTTTGACGCGCTCTGTCTTGCGGTGAGTGCGGATGCGACGAGCGCGACCGTGGTGCTGGAGACGCTCCGCCGCGTGCACGCGGAGTTGGGTTGCCGCACGGTACTCGGCGTCTCCAATATTTCCTTCGGGCTGCCGGGGCGTCCGCACCTCAACGCCGCGTTCTACACGCTCGCGATGGGCGCGGGCCTTTCGGCCGCGATCATCAATCCGCTCTCGGCGGAAATGATGTCCGCCTGGCGCGCGTACCGCGCGCTGACGGGCCGCGACCGCTCGTGCGAAGGGTGGATCGCGCACGCGGAGGAGTTGCCGACGGGAAGCGACGGTTCGTCACAGCGGCCCGCTCGGCGAGCGGGCCCTACCACTGTGGGCCCTACCGCTGGAGAAGACGGCGACTCGGCGTTGGTCGCGGCCATTCGGCACGGATTGAGGGCGGATGCCGCCGAGGCGGCGCGTGCCGAGATTGCGGCCGGACGCGCGCCGGTCGAAATAATCGACGGCGCAATCGTGCCGGCGCTGGAGGCCGTCGGAAGCGGCTTTGAGGCGAAGACCGTGTTTTTGCCGCAGCTCCTCATGGCGGCGGACGCCGCCGGCGCGGCGTTCGACGTAATCCGCGACGCGCTCGCGAAAGCCGGCAACGCGCCCACCAAGGTGAAGGGACCGATCGTGATTGCCACCGTGAAGGGCGACATCCACGACATAGGCAAGAACATCGTGCGCGCGCTCCTTGAGAACTACGGCTTCAAGGTGATCGACCTCGGGCGCGACGTGTCGCCGGAGGTGGTACTAGAGACCGCGCGGCGCGAGAAGTGTCGTCTCGTGGGACTCTCCGCGCTGATGACCACCACGGTGTGCTTCATGGAGGAGACGATCAAGCTCCTCCACGCCGAGCTGCCCGGCTGCAAGGTGATGGTGGGCGGTGCCGTGCTCACGGAAGAATACGCCGCAGAGATCCATGCCGACTACTACAGCCGGGACGCCATGGGAGCTGTCCGCACGGCCGAGGAGGTGTTCGCATGAGAATCGCGGGCGGCGAATGGCGGGGACGCGCCCTCAAGGTGCCGCCGGGCGACGCGGTGCGCCCTACGCAGGACCGCGTGCGCGAGGCGCTCTTCTCGATGCTGATGCACGAGACGCCGGGTGCGCGTTTTCTCGATCTCTTTGCGGGCGCGGGTGGCGTGGGCCTTGAGGCGCTCTCGCGCGGCGCGTCGGACTGCACGTTCGTGGAGCTCGCGCCGCGCCACATCGCAATCCTGCGCGCGAACGTTTCCGCTCTCGGCGCCGACGCGCGGTGTCAGCTCGTGCGGGCGGATGCGTTTGCGTGGTTGGATACCTTCGCGGGCGCGCCGTTCGACGTGGCGTTCGCCGATCCGCCGTACGAACTGGGCGTCCAGAAGGGGTATGCGGCGGTGCTCGCCACGCTCGCCGCGCGGAACGTGGTGCGGGCAGGAGGACTCTTCATTGCCGAACTCACATCTCGTCAGACGCCTGATGAGTCTCCTTTGTGGGATCTATGCCGCGATCGGACCTACGGCCAGACGCGACTTGCCGTCTACAGGAGGAAATGAACGTATGGGCAAACGCTTTGACTTGCAGCAACAGGCGGATACGGTGTCTCTGGCGGAACCCCTTGTGGCGAAGCTGAAGGAACGTGGACTGACGTGCGTGACGGCGGAGAGCTGCACGGGCGGCGGCGTGGGCAGCGCGATTACGGCCGTACCTGGGTCGAGCGCGGTGTTTCTGGGCGGCGTGATCAGCTACGCGAACGAAGTGAAGCGGGATGTCCTCGGTGTACCGCAGGAGATCCTCGATACGTATGGCGCTGTGTCGTCCGAGTGCGCCGAACGAATGGCGGCAGGCGCACGTAACCTCCTGAAATCCGATCTCGCCGTGTCGCTAACGGGTATCGCGGGACCGGACGGCGGAAGCGCCGAGAAACCCGTCGGGCTCGTGTGGTTCGGACTTGCGACGAAAGACGGCGTACACACCGAGAAGATGATTTTCGGCGGCGACCGTGCATCCGTGCGTGCACAGGCGGTCTCCCACGCGCTAGGCCTGCTCCACTCCGCCGCAGGAGGCGATCCTCAAGCTCCAAGCTCTAAGCTCTAAGCTCCAAGCTCAAAATATGATATACTATCCGCCATGGCAGAGAAGGTAGCAGTCTATCCGGGCACATTCGACCCGATGACGCGCGGTCATTTCGACTTGATCACGCGCGCGGCGGGCCTGTATGATCGTCTCGTCGTGGCGGTGGCCGCGACGAGCGTGAAGACGGGTGCGCTGTTCGACGCGCAGCACCGCATCGACATGATCCGAGAGGACGTGGAGAAGGCGGGGCTCGCCAATGTCGAGGTGGACATCCTTGATACGCTGCTTGTCGATTTCTGTCGTAGAATCGGCGCGCGCGTGGTGATCCGCGGCGTGCGCGTGTATTCCGATTTCGAGTATGAGTTCCAAATGGCGCTCACGAACCGGCGCATGGCGCCGGAGATCGAGACGCTGTTCATGATGCCGAGCGAGAACCTCGCGTACGTGACGGCGTCGACCGTGCGGGAGATTGCGCGCTACGGCGGCGACACGTCGCCGTTCGTCACACCCGCCGTGCAGCGTCGGCTGGAGGAGTCCAAGAGGTAAGCGAATGGAGAAGACGCTGGTCATCGACGTCGCCCGGCTCGACCGGGACGGCGAGGAGGTCGAGGGCGTGCTGGACGACGCCGTGCTCGACCTGCACGATGAATTCCTGCGTCCTTTCGCGGGCATACGCTACCGCCTCTCCGTACAGCTGGCTGGGCGTGAGCTGCTTGCGCGCGGCGTGTTGGAGCAAGATTTTGAGGGCGTTTGCTCGCGTTGCGGGTCCGATTTCGACTTCACCGTGACCGTTCCTGACTTCCTCGCGAGCTTCGAGACGGATGAAAAAACTGAAATTGTTGATTTGACGGATGAGCTCAGACAAAGTATAATACTCGCCCTACCGACATACCCGGTGTGTCGGGCGGACTGTCGCGGCGTGTGCCCGACGTGCGGGAAAAACCTCAATGAGGGACCCTGCGCGTGCGTGCATGAGGAGCGTGACGGCCGTTGGGGCGCGTTGGACGTGCTTCTGCCGGGAGCAGAAAATTGAGCAAAGAAAGAAAGAGAGTAGTGCAACATGGCATCACCTAAGCACAAGAAGTCGAAAATGCGCAAGCGCCAGCGCGTTGGCCAGCTGGAGAAGGCGATCCTCGCCTCCGTCCAGACGTGTCCGTCGTGCGGCGGCATGAAGCAGACGCACCGCGTATGCCCGAACTGCGGCATGTACAAGGGCCGCAAGGTTCTTTCCGTCACCGCAAAGTAAGGTGTTATGACTCGCATTGCCCTTGATGCAATGGGCGGAGACAACGCGCCGGGCGAAATCGTCCGGGGCGGTGTCGAGGCTGCTGCCGGCCTGGAGGACGTCAAGGTCTTCCTCGTCGGCGTCAAGGAGCAAATCGACGCGGAGCTTGCGAAGTACCCCAAGGAAGTCGCTACGGCCACGAAGAAGGGTACTCTGGAGGTCATCCATGCGCCCGACGTGGCGGAGATGGATGAAAGTCCCGTCACAGCGGTGCGCAAGAAGAAGGACTGCTCGATCAACGTCGCGATGCGCCTCGTGAAGGAGGGTCGGGCGGACGCGTTCGTCTCGGCCGGCAATTCCGGCGCGGTGGCGACGAGCGCCATCCTCAACCTCGGCCGCATCAAGGGCGTGCAGCGTCCCGCGATCGCCACGGTCCTGCCCACGCGCATACCGCGCCGTCCGCTGCTGCTGCTCGACGCCGGGGCGAACATGGACTGCCATGCCGACTGGCTCGTGCAGTTCGCGATCATGGGTAGCGTCTACTCGCAGGGCGTCTTGAAGCGCACGAAGCCGCTTGTCGGTCTCCTGTCGATTGGCACGGAGGACTGCAAGGGCAACGAGATGACGAAGGAGACGTTCCGCCTTCTCAAGGAGGTGCAGGGCATCGACTTCCGCGGCAACGTGGAAGGGCACGATATCTTCCAGGGGCAGACGGACGTGGTGGTGTGCGACGGTTTTGTGGGGAACGTCGTGCTGAAGACGAGCGAGTCGCTGGCGCATGCCGTCAGCTACTTCCTCAAGCGGGAGTGCTTCCGCGGCATTTTCCGCGTGTTGGGCGCAGTCTTGTTGAAGGGGGCGTTCAAGAGCCTGAAGGCCCAGCTGGATCCGGACATCTACGGGGGCGCGCCGCTCCTCGGGGTGCCGGGTGCGGTGATCATCACGCACGGCAGTTCGTCGCACAAGGCGATCTACTATGCCGTGAAAGCGGGAGTAAACGCGGCGCGAAACGACGTATCGGGTCTCATCTCCTCGCGTATCGAGGAATACGAGGCATCGAGAAAGTCGTTCTAGTTTTTTCGGGGCGTTGCACAGCCTGGTAGTGCGTCTGCTTTGGGAGCAGAATGTCGGAGGTTCAAATCCTCTCGCCCCGACCACTTTAAATTTGGTGATATGGGATTATATCATGTACATGAAGAAAAACGTGCTAATACTTGTGGCTCTGGCCGCAGTGTCGTCCGTCTTTGCAGCTTCCGACAGTGGCAAGGACGTCGGCAATCCTGAAAAGTCCCTCAAGGTGCTGATGATCGGGAACAGCTTCTCGATCTGCAACCTGAAGCAGATGCCGCATGTCGCGAAGTCCATGGGGTTCAAACTTGACCTAGCCTCTCTATACATCGGCGGATGCTCGCTTGAACGCCACTGGAAAAACGTCGTCGCATCTACGAACGCAGCGTTCAAACCCTACCGCTTCGACCGCACAACAGGCGGCGTGAAGGTGGTCGAGAGGGGAAAGGCCAACATCCCCGACACGCTCGTTCTCGACAAATGGGACGTCGTGACGATCCAACAGGCGAGTCACTTCAGCTGGAAGCCCACGACTTATTATCCGTTCGGCGATAGCCTCGTTGCGAAGATCCGTGAACTCGCGCCGCAGGCGAAGATTGTCGTGCAGGAGACATGGAGTTATCCGCCTTGGGACAAGCGGCTGAAGAAGTTTGGATTCAACCAGGCGGAAATGTATGCGCGCCTTCATGGCGCATACGCCGCGTTTGCCGCGAAACACGGTCTGGACGTTATCCCCGTAGGTACAGCGGCCGAGTTCGTCCTTAACCGCAACGCGCTTTTCACGAAGCCCGACTTCCACTTCAACCGCGAAGGAGAGTACCTCCAGGGGCTTGTGTTCACGGCCAAGCTCTTCGGCACAGATGTGCGGAAGTGTCCGTACCATCCATCATGGATGAAGGCTGCACGTGCCGACGAGATCAAGGCGGCGGTTATGGACGCTGTAGAGTCGGGCGGGCGGTAGCCGTGTGCGATGTCCGGTCCTGTCGGCGATGCGCGCGAGGGGGGGGGCTCGCTTGCAACGGCAAAACGCGAGACTCAAGGTCGCGCTCGACCGGTACTCGGGGCATGGCATCCCGTGCAATACGAGCTTCCCGTACTTCTGGCCTCCGCGCGACGAGCAACCCCTGCCTATGACTATACGGGTCGAACGTATGGTTCAATCGTCAGATATAGGTCTCTTAATTCCCCCGTCTAGGTCTCTTAAATCCCCCATACAGACCTCATAAGTCGCCGCCCAACAATTACTAGCACACTTGTCGGCACAATTGCGATTGTTGACAAATCTCAATTGTTCACAAATGCCACCATTGCCACCAATACAAATAGGAGAGGCCTCCACCACTCCGAAATTGATATTTGTGATTTGTGAACAATTGTGGCAATTGAGATTTGTGAACAATGGTGAATTGTTGGTGAATCCATGGTGAATCCAATGTGAATTTTCCGTGAACCTGCCAAGACCGTCATCATGCAGTATTACTAGAAAAAGAACGTGATTAGCATTGGAATGTTCCACATAACGTTGAAGTGTCCCTCCGCTTACCACTTATTTCCCGTACATCAACCGCGCTTAGCCTCCATGGTGCGGTGGAAACGTGGTGGGTATGCGGTGGATAAGTGGGGGAAAGGCGTGTGAAAGGCAGGTGCTTCGCTCGATTCTTTCCTCAGCCATTCCTGTGCCGCGCCGTTTTTGCTTCGCGTTTGCCTTATGCGGAGCATCTCACCGTTGGTGCGCGACAGGGCGCGCACTGCTGAACTGCGGTCGCACACACCAAAGGCAGATCATTTCTGGACCATTGGCGATGGGCCTTCGTGGAGCCGAAGGGCTTGCGCACACGCCGTTGGCAGTGGCAATTGCCCCAAATCTTCAGGGCGCATCCGCGAATCGTGCAACAACTACGAAATGTCGTGCAAAATGATTTGCAAAATGCGCGTCATGCGTGTACAAAATGGTTTTCTTACACGTCCAGCTCCGCCTTCTTGCATGAACAAATGCACCATGGACCGTGGCCATTGGTGAGAAATGACGCCAAAACACTATAGAAATGCGCCCATTTTGAACATGAAATGACGCCAAATATACATAGAAATGGCGTCATTTGTAATGCCTGTCCACGCACTAGACGCCTCTTGTCCACGCACTAGACACCTCCTGTCCACGCACTAGGTGCCTCCTGTCCACGCACTAGACGCATCCTGTCCACAGGCTAAAAGCAATCCCTCCACAGAGGAGTAGGAACTTGTCCATAGACTGGGAAATCCGTCCCCCCTTTCAGGTAACGGCTTCTATGGAGTAATCGCGGATGGTCTGAGTACCCTATCCAAAGCTGGCGCGGGCAAGCAATCGCTTGCACGTTTCGCGGAAGCGCCCCCGCTTGCTTTGGACAGGGGATTTGGTATCATGTCAATCAATGATACGCCATGTACGGCAGATTCCACGCGGTAGTCCCTCCTGGCGAGCCGTGGTGGGGCGAGGCGTCCCGCCGAGCCGCAAACGAAAAGAACCAATTTGAAAGGAAAAGCAAAATGAAAACGAAACTGATGATATTGGCTGCGGTAGTTGCCGTGGCGTTTGGCGCGTGGGCCGGTACTGAAAAGGTCGACGGCTACACGTGGGTGTACCGAATCAACGGCGATACGGCGGAGATTTGCAATGGCTTGGTTGGAGCCGCCATCTTGCCTAGCCCCACAGGTACCGTGACGATCCCCTCCACGCTTGGCGGCAAGCCCGTGACGAGCATCGGGAGTTCTGCGTTCTCCAGTTGCAGTGGTCTTACGAGCGTGGCGATCCCCGACGGCGTGACGAGCATCGGGTATGATGCGTTCTCCGATTGCGACTCCATTACGAACGTGATAATGAGCGGTGATTGTCCATGTGGTATTCTTTGGGGTTATTTCGACGAGATTGATTCGTCATGTGTGGTGTATCTTCCGAGAGGAAATAGTACGTATGCCGTTAGTGATGGTAAGTGGCAGGAAATGACAGTTGAGTATTATGACCGTGAGCCGGAAGATGCGGTGATCTTTACTGTCACATTTGACGCGCAGGGCGGCTCGTTGGGGACAACTCGCCCCACCATTGTGACGAACGGCTGCGCGGTGGGTGAACTGCCAGAGGCATTGTGGGATGGCCACACGTTCGACGGCTGGTTTACCGAGGCGGCAGGCGGCAGTCCTGTGCGTGACGATACCATCGTCACGACAAACGTGACTTTCTACGCGCACTGGACGGCGCTTGATACCCCCGAGCCGACTCCAGAACCTGAGCCCACTCCCGAGCCCACCCCAGTGCCGACTCCCGAACCAGAACCCACCCCTGAGCCGACCCCTGAACCGACCCCCGAGCCGTCTCCAGTACCTACCCCTGAGCCCACGCCCACGCCTCTGCCGGAGGCTGTTGTCGGTGGAACGGTGGCTGATACTACCTTCTTGGTCAAGGCGCAGACGGTGAATGGTGCTCTATATAATAGGAATAGTAGTATAGTTGGCACGATGCAGGTCAAGGTTGGCAAGGTCAGCAAGAAGGGAATCGTCAAGATTTCCGGCAATTCCACGCTGCTTGTTGACGGCAAGGCAAAGAAGGTCTCGGCTAAGGGGGTGAATGTCGCTTTGGACGCGATGGGGCGCGTACCTCCCGTGACTCTTGCCTTCAAGGCGCCGATTGGGGATATGGCGTTTGAAATGGCTGCGGATGGATGTTTTACGCTGAAGAATGGCAATTATGTGATGGTTGAGAAGAAAGTGGGCGGTGACTGGAGCAAGTCGGGGGCAAAGGTGTATGTGGACGGCGCGCTCGGAGAGCGCGCCCTACCAGAGGGGACGATCGAGGAGCTGCTACCGGATGGCGAGCCGGTGATTCCGAAGGGCGGGAAGTGGTCGTTTGCGAAGGCTGCGGGCGTGAAGTACGCGAAAGACAAGAAGACGAAGGTGTCCAGCCTCGTGGTCGACACCAAGAAGGGTACGAACCTCTCCGCGATGAAGCTCACGTACACGCCGAAGACGGGCATTTTCAAGGGCTCGTTCAAGGTGTATGCGATTCAGGGCGGGAAGCTGAAGAAGTTCACGGTCAAGGTGATTGGTGTTGTCACTGACGGGAAGGGCGAAGGTAGCGCAACTGGTCCGAATGGGCTGAGGTTTGACGTGAGGGTTGAGTAGGTAAGGTGGGGCGAGCCCTCCGGGCGAGCCGAGGACGGCTCGCCCTATCAGGCGGCGCGCTCGGTGATCGCGCCCTACCGTACGGCTCGCCCCACCTTGCGGTTCGCCCGGAGGGCTCGCCCCACCCTTGGAGCGCTCGTCCCTCCATTTCGCCGCCAAGGTGGCGGCGTTCCCCAGTCAGCAACAACGGGGATTGACAGGTTGGCAGGAAAAATCTTACAATATGCACGCAACAGCGCAAGAAAGGTATGGACCATGAGAACAAGAAATATCCTTACATGTTTTGTCGCCGCCGTGATGGCAGCCGGGACCGCGTATGCGGCGATTGAAATCCGGTCGGACTATCCCGGCGGGAACGTGAAGGTCGAGAAGATCGACGAGGCGGCGAACGTCATCGTGCTGCGGCCCGACCTCCGAGACACGAAGGGCAACTGGTTCTACTGGGACTTCACCGTGCGGCGGTCGCGACGGAGCGCGACACTCCCAGGTGACGGCTCGCCAGGGATGGCTCGCCCTACCGAGCAGACGATCCATTTCCAGTTTCCGAAGAACGGATACGATTACCTTGCCTCTCTCGGCCCGGCGATCAGCAAGGACGGCGGCAAGACGTGGCGCTGGTTGAATGCGGACGGCAAACGGCATGAGCCGAAGAACGCGTTCGACTACACCTTTGCGGCGGACGAGACCGAGACGCGCTTCGCGACGTCGATTCCGTATTTGCAGAAGGACTGGGATGCGGCGAGCGCGCGCTGGCGCGGGAAGGACGGCGTGAAGTTCGACGTGCTCTGCAAGTCGCAGAGCGGCCGACGTGACACGGAGCTGCTGCGCATCCCGTGTCGGAAGGGGAAGGCGAAGTGGCTGTTCGCATACACCGCCCGCCACCACGCCTGCGAGACGACGGCGAATCCGGTCATGGAGGGAATCATCGACGAAATCCTCTCCGGCTCGCCGGAGGGCGAATGGGTCCGCGACAGCGCCGACTGCGTGTTCGTGCCGTTCATGGACAAGGACGGCGTGGAGGATGGCGACCAGGGGAAGAACAGGCGTCCGCACGACCACAACCGCGACTACGTTGCGGGCATCTACACGTCCGTGCGGGCCTGGAAGGAACTGCTTGTGCGCGAATCGCACGGGAAGAAGATAGTGTTCTTCGACCTTCATTCTCCGCACGTGAGAAGCTATCCACGCTGTCCCGAGCAGGACTGCGCGTTCACGTTCGGGTCGTTGAGCCAATGGCACAACGCGCACATCAACGCATTCCGCCGTAACTGGGCTGAGACGTCTAGGGGCGGTGCGCTTGCATACGACGGGAAGAACGACATCAAGGCGGGAACGGGCTATTCAGTCAAAATGGAAAAAGACCGCGCGGCCGGGCTGGCGACGTCGCGGCAGTGGGTCGAGGCGCAGCCGAACTGCTGGGCGAGCCTCTGCTGCGAATTCGGCTATTCGCTCTGCAACGGCATCTATTCGCAGGACGGCGGACGCGAACTTGGCCACAATCTCCTGAAGGCCGAGGTGAGAACGGTGGCCGGTTCCAAATCCGGCGACATTGTCCTGTTCGACGCGGCGTCCGCCGACGCGTCGCGAATCTCCGCGCAGGACGGCGCGTTGTTTTCGCTCTCCAACGGGTTGTTGACCGTGAAGACGGCGCCGTCGGATTCCTACCCCGGCGTCTGCATCGCCGGCAAATGGGACCTCTCCCGCTACGGCCGCATCGAGGTGGAGTTCGTGAACGGCGGCATCAACGGGAAGTACACGTTGCGGCTCCTCAATCCCGGCGGCGACCCCGGGAAGCAAAAAGGCAGCATGGTGTACAAGCTTCCGATCAGAAACGAGGCACACGCCGTGCTGGGCACAAACATGACATCGCAGAATCCGGGGCTCAGCGCAATCGCCGAGCGGCTGAAGCCGCTCCGCGTCTGGGCGCTCCCGTACGCGGCGGGCGTGCCGTACGAGATGTACAAGTCCCGCAAGTCCGCGCCGCAGTCCGGAATCGGCCAGCTCGATCGGAAGGACGTCGTGCAGTTGGCGGTGTACATCAACCAGCCGAAGTTGCCGCACACGTGGAGCGTGAAGCGCATCGTCGCGAAGAAAGAGGCGAAGCCGCTGGCGACGGGTGCCGCGCAGGAGTGGACGAAACTTTCAGAGAAGGAGTTCTTCCCGTTCCTCGACAAGTACGGACAGTTCCGCCACAAGGACTGGCCGGACAAGGTCAATTCGGACGCCGACTTCGCCCGCCAGCGCGCGAAGGAGGAGAAGGACCTCGCCGCGCATCCGGGTCCGAAGGGCTGGGACAAGTGGGGCGGTTGGGCGGACGGTCCGCAGCTGCCGAAGACCGGCGGCTTCTCCACGACGAAGTGGAACGGCAAGTGGTGGATTGTCGATCCCGACGGACACCTCTGGTGGAGCCATGGTCCGGTGCGCGTGCTGCCGTCGAGCGCGATGACGCCGCTCGCCACGCCCGCCGGAGACCGTTCCGGCTGGTTCGCAGAGCTGCCGAAGCGCGACGATCCCGTGTTCGGCACGTTCTACGAGACGCGCGACGAACTGCTCTGGCCCTACTACGGCAAGCGTGGCATCGACAAGGTGTACGACTTCTCCGCCGCGAACATCCGTCGGAAGTACGGCGAGAAGTGGTTCGAGACGTGGGCCGACCTCGCGCACCGCCGTCTGCGGAGCTGGAGCTGCAACACGATTGCCAACTCGTCCGACAAGCGAATCTGTCTGATGGACCGCACGCCCTACACGGAGCGCTTCGAGATCCATGCGCGTCCGATCGCCGGACACAAAGGCGGCTGGTGGGAGTTCTGCGATCCGTTCGACCCGTCGTTCCGCGCCGAGGCGCGTCGCATGACGGAGGTGTACAAGGCCGAGATCGACGATCCCTGGTGCTTTGGTTTCTTCGTCGATAATGAGCACCACTGGGGCGCGGCGCATTCGTTTGGCGTTTCCACGTTGAAGTCGCCCGCTGACCAGCCGTGCAAGGCCGTGTTCCGCGACAGGCTCAAGGCGAAGTACGGTACGGTCGCCAAGCTTAACGCCGCGTGGGGGATGTCGTACAAGGACTGGGACGATTTTCTGCGCGTGACGAAGGAACCGAAGTCGTTCAAGGGCGCGAAGGCCGATCTTGAGGCGTTCTCGTCCGAGATCGCCGAGAACTACTTCCGCATCATCCGCGAGGAGCTGAAACGCGCGAACCCCGGCAAGCTGTACCTCGGCTGCCGCTGGGCGGGCAGTGCGCCGGCGTTCACGGTAAAGGCGGCGGCGAAGTACTGCGACGTGCTGAGCTACAACGTCTATCGCAAGGAGATGAGCGGCTTCAAGCTGCCGGAGGGAATCGATGCGCCGGTGATGATCGGCGAGTTCCACTTCGGCGCGCTCGACCGCGGGCCGTTCTGTCCGGGGTTGATCCTTTTGCGCGACCAGAAGCACCGCGCCGAGACGTACAAGGAGTACGTGCGCACGTCGCTTGAGCATCCGCAGATCGTGGGCGTACACTGGCACCAGTTCTCGGACCAGGCCACGTCCGGGCGCTTCGACGGCGAGAACATGCAGGTGGGCTGGACGGACGTGTGCGACACGCCGTACTGGGACACAATCGAGGCCGTTCGCGAAATCGGCGCGAAAATCTACGAGATCCGCGCCGGCGGTACGCGCTGAAAAGTGCGACAACTTTCGCATTGCGCTCACTTTCGGCTTGCGAAACGGGCCGAAAAGCGATATAATACCATCCAATTTTCAACCGGGCGTGTGCCCGGCAACTTCAAGGAGTAAACGAGACATGGCTAAGACGCCCAAATTCGCCAACGCGAAGGTTTTCGCGTGGGTTGACAAGTGGAACAAAATCTGCACGCCCGACAAGATCGTGGTCGTGAAGGGCACGAAGAAGGAGCACCTCGATATCTGCGAGATGATGGTCAAGAAGGGCCAGTTCATCAAGCTGAACCCGAAGACGCGTCCGGACTGCTACCTCGCCCGTTCGCACGAGAGTGACGTGGCGCGCGTCGAGGGCCGCACGTTCATCTGCTCGAAGAAGGAGATCGACGCGGGTCCCACGAACCACTGGATGGACCCTGACCAGATGAAGAAGCTCATGACCAAGAGCTACAAGGGCTGCATGAAGGGCCGCACGATGTACGTGATCCCGTTCGCGATGGGCCCGATCGGCAACCCGATCACCCAGTACGGCATCGAGATCAC
>CACZAK010000095.1 GCA_902779075.1 uncultured bacterium
CATCCCGTTCCCTTCATCCATTGCTGTCTCCTTCCTTCTCGCGAAAGGAGACAGCCACAATAGCCTATTCAACGTGTCTCAGATTTGGGGAATAGTGCACGCCGCCCGCTTGGAGGCAGGCGGCGCGGCAGGGAGGGGAACGCTCCCCTACGATATCAGCCGGCGGGGACAGGCGGCGCGGTGAAATTGTCGACATACGGGCCGACACATACGAAAGTATGCGTGTATAGTATCATTTTTTTGCGCCGCTTGACAACTTTCTTCGCAAGAACGCCGCGATTTTGCGCGGCCAGTGCTGGGACTCGAGGTGCAAGACCGGCATTTCGGCGAAGTTCACATTCCTGGCAATGATGTATACATCAAGCAGGCGTTCTGCAACGAAGCCGAAGACGCGCCTGTCGTAGTCGGAATAGGACGACACGTCGAGCCGGCGCTCGAGTTCGGAAAGGACGTCGAACAACCACGCGCAGTAGTCGTCGAAAAGCGGCCGCTTCATGACCATCATGTTGAAACGGTGACCGCTCGTGGACTTCATTACGGCGTCATACGCCGAGACGAAGTCGGGGTGCCGCTCCTCCAGTATGCGGCGCGTCTCGTCGAGGTCCTCGGCATGATGCGCGTGGATGTACTGCGAATAGGTGGATTCGATGAAGTAGTTGCGTTTCTTCGGCAGGACAGCGTCCGCGCGCGAAAGCGCCTCGCATATCTCGGCACCGCTCGCGATTCCGCCACGCCCCCTGAAATGGCGGCGGTAGTGGACAAGCCCGACGGCGTCCGCCTTCGTGTTCTTCCATGCCCAGTAGAGCGCAGTAAGCTCGCACCAGCTCCTGTTCTTCGCGCTGATGTTCTCGCCTTCGTCGTCGCGAGCGAAGCCGGGCGGAACCGCCGCATCGCCCGAAAGCGCCGCGCCGACAAAAACGGGGAGATACACTGCGTCCTGCGGCATCGCGTACTGCTTGTGCGTCGCGACTACCATCGCGAGCTCGGAGTCTTCGCGGTTAAGGAAGAAAGGGCGGAACACGACGTGGCTTTCCCTCTTCTCTTCCGGCGGAGGAGTCATGTAGTCAGGGCCATAGAGCCGCGTCAAATAACCCTCCAGCACAGCAGGGCACTTAACGATTCGACCTTCGAACATCGCTTCGCACGTTCCCGCCATCTCCACGCGCAATGCCAGCTCTCCAAAAAAGTGCCGTCGACCCACTGGGCAAGTGACAAAACGCGAAGTGTCGTTTCCACAAATCTGGTTACACCAATCCCAAAGTCTCGCCCACGCGCCAAGCGGCAGCCAGGAAAGAAAGCAACCGAAAGTCCTCTTTATGCGAAACGCCGCCGAATTGAAACCCCACGATCGCAACAGCCTGCGCTCATAGAAATGCTTGCGACATGAATACAGGAAACCCAACACAAGAGACGCAAAGCCATGAATGCGCCGAAGGAAGGCAGTGTCGTAGGTGTTCTCGAAAATGAACACGTCCACAAACGCGCCATGACACAAACGAGGGGAAAGCAGGTCCTCACGCGTTACGACGGACGTTCCTCGCAAGCGAATGCGCGGAAAGGCGAATGGGTAGTATGCGGGACGGCCAGATTCGTAGATCACGTACTTTTCGCCAAAGCGCCCTTCTAATGCCTCACGGAAACGCGGCCAGTCGCAGCGGAACACCCCAACATCGATATCGTCGTCCCAGGGAATGAAGCCTCGCTGGCGCAGGCAGCCAAGTGCTGCACCTCCGCACAAAAACCAGTTGACTTTTTCGTCGCGCCCAATTGTCGCAATGTCGTCAAGTATCCCCAAAAGAGTCTGCTGAAGCGCCCGACATTCTGCGTCGTCAACCTTGCGCGACCCCTTCGCCTGAAGAGACTTGAAACTATCAAATGTGGAAAAGTCCATTTTCTTCTTGTCACAATTATAGCAAATTCGACAGACATTCGGGTCGGAATTATGCTATAATTTTTACCAACAGAACAGATTGTCTATTCTTGGGAGACCCAAAAATGGTTATAGCTCTTCTAACGGCAGCAGGAACCGGTTCACGCATGGGACAAGACGTTCCAAAGCAGTTCCTACACATTAACGACAAGCCAATAATCATCCATACGATGGAACGCTTTCAAAACAACCCACAGGTCGATGCCATTGCCGTGGCAACGCTTCCAACGTGGATTGATTTCGTGTGGGCGTATGCGAAGCAGTTCGGAATCACAAAGCTGCGCTGGGTGACACCAGGTGGCAAGACCGGGCAGGAGTCGATCAAGAACGGGCTTGATGCAATCGCCGCCGAATGCCCGCTAGAAACTACAATCATGGTGCATGATGGAAACCGTCCGATGGTCGACAACGACATCATCGCAGACAGCCTGTCGGTATTCCGCGAGCATGGCTCAGCCGTGGCCGTAGTTCCCTGCACGGAGGTCGTATTCAAAAGCGACAACAACAAGGAGTCGAAAGTAGAAATTCCACGCGAAGTCCTCTGGCGCACGCAAACCCCCCACACATACACGCTTGAAAAGCTCCTTTGGGCACATAGCCAGGCGAAGGAAAAGGGACTTGCCGGCATGGCGGCTATGTGCCAGCTTATGAGCCGACTCGGCGAAACGACACACTTCTCCAAAGGCAGCGAAAAGAACCTAAAGTTGACGACATTGGACGACATGGACATTTTCAAGGCACTACTCGCCAACGAAAAGAGTGGCTGGGCCAAGCAAGCATGAAGCTGATGTCGTCTCAGGCGTGGCAGGACGATCTGGCATTGGCGGCAGTCCAAGTGCCTCAAGAGGTAGTTCATAGCGGCACGTATCTCGTTACAGGGGCGTCTGGGCTCATCGGTTCGGCATTCGTTGACCTTCTTCTGCAGCTTCGCCGTACACGCAATGCAGACATTCGCATAATTGCAGCAGGGCGGGATGTTTCCAAGCTCCAGTCGCGATTCTCCGACTCAGACGGACTGTCGTTCATGCCCTACGACGCTACACGCTCCTTTTCCTCCCAGTCGCAAGTGGACTATATCGTTCACGCCGCCAGCAACGCCTCGCCGAACCTCTATATGACAGATCCGTGCGGGACGCTCTCCGCAAACATAGACGGCGTGCGCAATCTGCTGGAGTTTGCCTGCAAAACACAGGTGCGCAAGCTACTCTATGTCTCGTCCAGCGAAGTCTACGGCGTGCGATCCGCCCCCGGCCCAGCACGCGAGACCGACTACGGACGGGTGGTCCCTCTCGACATTCGGTCCTCCTACGCCGAGGGCAAGCGCGCGGCGGAGGCCATCTGCGCAGCCTACTCCGCCCAATATGGCGTCAATGTCTCTATCGTGCGCCCGGGACACATCTACGGCCCCACCGCCACACGGAACGACCATCGCGTCTCGTCGGAATTCCCGCGTTTCGCGGCACGCGGGGAGCCAATCGTCCTCAAGAGCGCCGGCAGTCAGAAACGGTCGTACTGCCACTGCCTTGATTGCGCGACGGCGATGCTCGCCGTCCTGGCACTTGGCGAGAACGCCGCCGCCTACAACATCGCAAACCCCACCTCGGCGATCACGATCCGGGAGATGGCCGAGATCGTTGCCGCTGCCGGCGGCGTGAAACTGGAGTTTTCAACAGCCTCGGCCGCGGAAAAAGCTGCGTTCAACCCAATGGACGACTCGTCGCTTAACTCAGACAGACTGCTTTCGCTAGGCTGGCAGGGTACATTCCCTGCGCAGACGGGGTTGTCGCGGACTGTCGCCGTCCTAAAGGAAATACTGGGAAATGAAACTTAAGGGGCTCTGGAGGAAAATCGGCTACGCTTACCGCAACGGAACGCTTGCCCATCGGGTTAACGTGCATTTCCAACGTGTAGCCCACCGCTGGCTTGGCATTGCCGCATTCAACCGCTGGTGTTGCCGTAATATCTGGTCACAGATCGAACCGCGAAAGATCGTGTTTTCCAATTTCCGCGGGAACGGCTATGGCTGCAATCCAAAATACATCTGTGAGGAACTCCTCAAACGACGCAACGAAAAATATGACGCCGTCTGGCTCGTCAAACGAGCCTTTCTCGAGTCGAAATTCCCCTCTGATGTGCGCATCGTCCGATGGGGTAGCCGCCAAGCGCTCAAAGAGCTGGCCACCGCGCGTGTCTGGGTCGATAACCAGCGCAAGAACGGAGCCATCGCCACAGGCCTCGCGAAAAAGCCAGGACAAACCTACATCCAGACCTTTCACGGCGCGATCGGCATAAAGACCTGCGGCGCGGACATGATCAAGCCCGGAGAGGAGAAATCCCATTCCGCGGTCTCCTCCCGCATCGACGCGGGCATGATCGACTACCTCATATCAAATTCGTCGTACGAGACAAACATGTACAAGACGTCATTCTTTGGCAAAGGGCGCACAATGCTCTTCGGTCATCCGCGTAACGACATTTTCTTCCGCGCGGACACAGACAAAATCCGCCACCAGACCCTGACCATGCTCGGACTTCCCGATGACCGCAAGTACATCCTCTACGCACCGACCTACCGTGACAGTCTCCGCATCGACTGCTATGACATCGACTACCGTGGCATGGTCGCCGCCTTGAAAGATCGTTTCGGCGGCGAATGGACGGTGCTGGTGCGATTGCATCCGACTGTGCGCATGATTCCAGAACTCCAGCCGCCATCGGACATTGCCGTCGATGTCTGCTCCTATCCCGACATACAGGAGTTGATGGTGGCGGCCGATGCCATGGTCACGGACTACTCCAGTTGCATTTTCGACTACCTCCTGAGCGGCAAGCCCGGCTTCGTGTTCGCCGTGGACCTTGAAAAGCAGAACCGCGAACGTGGCTTCTACTATCCTCTCGAGACGACCCCCTTCCCCATCGGCCTCAATTCGCAGGAGCTGTGCGCAAACATCCGCACATTTGACGCGGAAAAGTTCGCATCCGACACCCAAGCCTTTCTCGCCAGCAAGGGCTGTATGGAAGACGGGAAAGCTTCCGCAAGGGTGGTCGACCTGATTGAAACCGAGCTTGGAATCAAGTCCGTTTCGTGCGCCTGAAGTAGCGCCACATACTAAGTCCGCAACGCAAGCCGAGAAGACGAACCAGCAGGAACAATCTGCCATTCCCCCATGCGTCGCCATACATGCGAGCAAGGATATTGCTGAAGTTTCCGAATGACAGCCAGTTCCGCCGTCGCATCCGCCTAAGGACGGCGACAACGTCCTTCCAAAGGGGATGCGATGGCTGGAGATCGTCGAACCTGTGCGCGCGAGCAAAGGAATCGGCCGCCGCCTTGTACATCTTGCGGCAGCCATGCGCTTCCGCCAGATCGAGAAGTTCGTTGAATCCAGAAATGTAGTCCCCCAGCTTCACATATCCGTCCGAAATCCAATCGACACTCTTGCCTGGTTCCGGAAGGCGATAACAGTAGACGCACTCGTCCATCGCATAGAACTTGCGAGCCGTTATCAAGACACGAGCCATAAAGAGCGGATCCTCAAACCGCATCCTGTCGGGGAAGCGCAGATCGTTCACCACAAGAAACGCGCGGCAAAAAATATAGCACCAATAGCGGAATGGCGACTGATATTCGTCCAGAGTGACAACGCCGACATGAGGATAGGCTTTTGTACGTGAATATCCAAGATTGTATTTAACAGCCCGCGGGTCGTCTTCCGGAACGCGCCTCACGGTGCCCGCCGCAAGATTGCAGCCAGACTCCACCAGTACGCCGTAAAGCTTCGCCAGTACCGCGCGGTTTGGATAGTAGTCGTCCGGATCCATAAACACAACACTTTCGCCACGAGCCTTTCCCAGCGCAAGGTTACGAGCAGCGCCAGCCCCGGCATTCGCTTGACGAAAGACCACTACGCGTGCATCCTTTTCAGCATAGTCCGCAAGTATCTTCGCCGAACCGTCGGTCGAACCATCGTCCACACAGACGACTTCGATGTCCCTCAGCGTCTGTCCAAGAACAGAATCAAGACATTCGCCAAGATACTTCTCGACGTTATAGACCGGGACTATGACGGACACCTTCGGCATGATCAGACACGTTCCTCATGGCCACGAAATCCGACATTTAGTTCATGTAGCGGGGAAAGCAACGTGCCAAGCGGCGTTCCTTCCGTCATCTTCGCGAAGGCGTTGACATCCTTGGGGAAGCACTTGCCGCCGTAGCCGAACTTGCCGTCGGGTCCGGGAACAAAAGTATGAGTGTCGTTGATGTAGCCAGAGAGCAGAATGCCTGCGTGGACTCGGGCCCAGTCCGCGCCATTGCGCTTGCAGTAGTCGTACACCGCGTTGAAGTAAGTCACCTTGTACGCGCCGAAGACATTGTGCGCATACTTCGTGATCTCCGCCTCGAGCGGCGTCATAGTCGTAAAGGTCTTGCCCTTGAAGATGGAGCAGAGAAGCTCTATCTCGCCGGTGAACACCATAGGTTGCTTCTTAAAGTCCTCAATGTAAGTACGCTCCGTAAGAAACTCTGGCATAAAGTAGACGCGGTGCCCCGTCTCCTTCGTGAGCCGCGCCGACGTTCCAGGGAGAATCGTGGTGCGCACGAAAACCGGCTTGTCCGGGAGTGCCATGATAAGCTTCTTCATAAGCGTCAAGTCCTGCGTGCCGTCATCCTCGGTTGGAACGTGTATCTGGATAAAGTACACGTCCGCGCCGGAGATGTCGTCGTTCATGCCCTTCGGCGGATCGCTCACGACCACCTTCACGTCCTTGTTGTTCTTTTCGAGCCAGTCCTTGAGCGCTCCACCCACGAACCCGCAGCCTATTATGCCGACAGTCAACATTCTATGCTCCTTGTATGAAGTTTATCGTATTATACCAAAAATTGCCGTTAAAAGTTGAAGTAAATGAATGGATTGTGTACGTTCATCACGAGGCAGGAAATGCTCAAGACGAACAGCGCGAACTGGATGGCATATCCAGGCACCGCGAACCACGCGCCCGAGAGGCAACGCGCCTTGAGGATTGGCGCAGAACCGGCTACCGCGCACACGAGCGGCACAATCATCTCGCTACTCCAGAAAATCGCCAGCCCGTCCACGAGCGGAGCCCCGCCGAACATCGCCGCAAGGTAGCTCACGGCCGCATTGATCGATTCGGAGCGGAAAAGTACCCAACCCATCATGACCATAAGCATAGTGAACGGCTGGTAAATGACGCGAAGCGCCGCGGAACGCTCGACCTTCTCCACGCATCCCGTCAACTTCTCGCCCGCAATCAACACGCCGTAAAGGCAGCCCCAGGCGATAAAGGTCCAGTTCGCGCCGTGCCAAAGCCCTGTGAGGAACCAGACAGCGGCAAGGTTGAAGACGAGTCGCCCCTTTCCTACGCGAGAACCGCCAAGAGGGAAGTACACATAGTCGCGGAACCACGAACCAAGCGACATGTGCCAGCGCCGCCAGAACTCGGTTGCGGTCTTCGAGACATACGGGTAGTTGAAGTTCTCGAGGAACTCGAAGCCAAACATCCTGCCAAGCCCGATAGCCATATCAGAATAGCCGCTGAAGTCGAAGTATATCTGGAGTGTGTAGCACACTACGCCGAACCAGGCAAACGCAGCGGAACTCGGAACTCCCGAGAAGGCCCTGTCGGCGACTTCGGCCATCATATTCGCGAGCAGCATCTTCTTGTTGAAGCCCACAACGAAGCGGAACACGCCGCCGGAGAACTGGTCCCAGGTCGTGCGGCGCGCGGTCAGCTGGTCGCGCACCGTGGTGTAGCGCACGATAGGACCTGCTATGAGCTGTGGGAAGAGCGCAATATAGAGCGCGAGAATAAGCGGATTGCGCTGGGCCCTCTCGCCGCGATACACGTCCACCACGTAGCTCAAGGCCTGAAACGTGAAGAACGAAATGCCAATCGGCAGGAGAAAGCTCGTCTGCGGGATTGCGCCTTGCCACGACGGAAACCAGCCGCGGAGCGTGGCCGTGACGAAGTTGCAGTACTTCCATACCCCAATCAGGAAAAGATTGCCCGCAATGGCAACGCAAAGCACTGGGAACGGGGAACGGGGAAAGGCAGTGCCGTCACCCTGCTGCTGCCGCTCGCGCATCCAATCAATCACGAGCGCAGCCACGTAGTTGAACGCTATGGACGCGAGCATCGCGAACACGAACTTCGGCTCGCCCCAGGCGTAGAACCCGAGACTCGCCGCGAGTAGCCAGTAGTTCTTCAGGTTCCAGCGGAACGGCAGCGCATAGTATCCCAGCAGCACCAGCGGCAGGAAAAGGAATAGGAACTCTATCGACGTGAACAGCATGGGGCTCCTGCTCTATCTGATGTCCTGCAACTTGTAGCCCGCCTTCACAAAGGAGGTAATATTCTCAAGCCTCACCACGACATCCGGATTGAACCGCTTGACAACGTCAAGCTCCGAGACTGACTTGGGCTGCCGCCGCATGTCGACCTGAATTACCTCTCTGAACATCGTGGCGAGGAACGACGCAACCGGATTTCCAAAGGAGTCCTTAAACAGCAGGATCCTGTACGGGAAAGGCGCGGTACTGGAGGAATGTGTCTGCAGTGGATAGTTGCCGCCGGTGTAGCATGCGTACCGATCCGTCGTCCAGTGGGTGCCCTCTATGAAATAACTCTCCATCTCCGCCTTCTCGAACGTGCCTTTGCGGGATATCCGCCTGCAGGGGATCTCGAACGCTATATCTGTAGGGAATAGAGGGACTGCATACTCGAAATCCTCCATACCGGAGAAAATCCTTCCAGTGCGTCGCCCATGCGCACCGCAGAATCCGTTGTCAAGAACGCGCCATTCCCAGCTGTTCTCGTCTAGATTCGGGTGGTCGGCGATTTCAGGACTCTTGAGGACGGCGGCGATTTCGGCGGCGACGAGCCGCGACGCACTGAAAGCCGTGCGGATCTTCCAATGATGGTCCGTGCGAAAGAAGTTTTCCTCAACGTCGTCAGCTGTAGCCGCGTACAGCGGGATAAGATCCAGCACGTGCACGCCATACGCCCTCATTCCTGGCACAATCTGCTCTGCTCCGACATTAGCATTCCACACGTGCCAACCCTCCGGGACAATCTTGCCGCCCAGATCCAGCTTGCACGGCGCCAGGACGAACACAAAAGGCTTATTGCACTCACGCAATCCCGCAGCAAGCGACTCGACCGATTTTCTTCCTCGCCGCAAACCCTCCTTCTCCTCTGCGGCATAGCAAAGCATTCCCAGCATACCGCGTTTGTACAAGAGACGCTTGTTGCAGAGCCGTCGCCCAATAAACCGCATCACACCACCATTGAGGTTCACAAACAAGTCCATCTTCATCGGGAACTTGTCCTTGACCGCCCTCTTGGCATGTTTCAGGGAATTCCATAGCCCTTTCGCGGACATCGCGGCGTCAATGGAATTCACCATGACGCCGACCGACAGGGCGGCAACAAAAGCGGACACGAGGATTGCGAACAGCGTTTTCACCACCGGCCTTCAGCAGCATCGCTCATACTGGCACACCGTTCCTGCGCCTACGATATTCATCGCGAAGGGCAATAAGGTTGTCAATCGCCTTGTCTATCGTGCATGGAGTTCCGTTCTCGATGTCAACCCAGTGTGTGTAGAGAACATAGAAAATGTAAAACACCTCTTCAAGCGTTCGGCGGTTCGTGCGACGCGGGTTCTTCTGCTTGTCGATGGTGAGCCCCCAGCCAGCATAGAACGGCATACCGTAGACATGCACTTCCTTGCCTGCCATCAGCGCCTCGAAACCCATCTGGGTGGAGCATACGTACACCTTGTCAACGACCTCCATGAGCGAGTACGGATTGATGGGCATCGTCACGCGAAAGACATTCCCCTCCTCCTTCACGCCGGTGTAGTAGCCGCCGCGCTTTCCGGTCATGGTGTCGGGGTGCGTCTTCACAAGAATGTCCGCGTCTGGATTCTCGCGCTTAGCATCATCCAACATGTCGGCAAATGTCTGATCACTCCCCCATCCCTTGGCGATCGCCATGTCCCCATATGACTGGTCCACGACAAGCACCTTGCGCCGGCCAGGGCGGCCAACCTCAGGGATAAAGAGCGGCTGATGGTTGTATTTCGTCAACTTAGCTGCCACGATTCGGTCAATCAGCCTCCGCGATTCGGCGCATTGTTCGGCCGAGATGACAAGGCAGGAATCATTCAGCATCTTTTCAATTGTGCTTTGACGCGTTGCGTCGAAGTAGAACCCGCGCGTGTCGAACGTGATCGAGCAACTCTGCCGATATCGGGCATCCGCCTCCTTGTTTGCCCATGTGTCGGCGCTGCGAAGAAAACCGTCCTCACACATAACGGGCGTGACGCCGCTGCGCATACACGTCGCCGCAGCAATCACATTCCCCCATCCCCGGCTTGGGCCAAGGAAGAAGCAGAAGTCAAGCACATCCTGCGGTTCCGCCACGAACTTCATTGACGGCAACGCCCTTGGCACCGCTTCATACTTGAATCCGTACAAGGCTGTACCCGTTGTCCCCGGAGTAAAAGCCACGTCCCGTCCACCGTATGCGTCCAAGACGGATGGAATCGCCGCCGTGACAAGGGCCTCGGCCGCCTCACGCCATTCCTCCGGCGTTGCGCCACCGCGCTTCCTGGACATAGCCTCCGCGCCCGTCTCGATTCCGCAGAGATGGCACAGGAAACGTCCCAGCCCCCGGCGGATCCGCCACACAAAAGAAGCTTTCTTTTCCATATCAGTTCGTCCCCCTCTTACAAGTTGCCCCTTGGCCCTTTAAACCAAGCGCTTCATCTACTCTTTTCATAAACGCCTCCTTCCGTTCACGGAGAACCTCCCGATGCCGATGCGTCTCGGCGGCAAACCATCCGCCATCCATGGCCCTTACCAGCGCCAAATCGAACTGGTCGGACCAGTTGTCGGCGGAAATGTCAGTCGAACAAGCTTCCACGCCATACTGCTGCATCGCCCCGAAGTTCTTGTGCACGTAGTAGGGCGAATAGGAAAGACTCACCGTCGGAACACCTTCGCCGACGGCAAAGATGATCGGATGGTGCTTCATCGTGACAAGGATCTCGGAGTCGGCAATGACCCGGCGAATCTCGCGGAATTTACCGACTGCGTGGAATGTCTCGATGTTATCGTCGGGATACATTCTCCTGTATTCCTCAAGACTCTTCAAGTCGCCCTTATGCATCGCCACGAAGACGGCCCGCGTCACGCCCATCGCCTTTCGCGTCTTCTCGATCGCCTCGTGCATTATCGCCAGGACATTCCCGCGCACATCTTCCATCATGCCCCAATAATGGAAATTGACAGCGATGTACCGCCCCTCGACTTGGCGTTCCGCCGCCTTCTCGCAGAAGAGCGCGTCGTCATGGGTTGGCATCACGCGCTCGCCCGAGATGCCAACGGCTGCCAAGTCCCGCATTGATGCCTCGTCATCGCGAAGTCCGATAGCCTTGACGTGCCTGAATCCCCACCGCGCAAACGTCCGGTCAAGGCATCCATTCCAAAGCCCGATGGTCTGACCGCTCATAACCACGGGGACATTGAAGACCTTCGCAAGACGGCAGATGAGCATACCTTCCCAAAGTCGGGATCTCGTGGCTCCCGTCAGATACCCGCCCCCGCTAAAGTAAAGCAGCGCACACTGCGAGAGCTGCTGCAGAAAAGCCGCCTTGCGCGCATTGATGAACCATACGGGCAAACCGTGTTTCACGAACCAGGCATTGACATACACGAGGAGCGACGCGAAGAGAAAACTGGTTCTTCTGAAAATACCGTCAAACCTGTACCAGTCAAAACGCCGCGCATGATTGTACAGCATCACACGCGAGGCGTAGTCGTGCGCGAATCGCGGGTGCTCCTCGAACGAAAAGTTCGGGTTCGGCGAAAGGTTGCGGATCTGGTAGCGCGGATAACGCTCCCGCAGAAGTCGCAGCGTTTCCGAGCACTGCGCCTCATCGCCGGCATTACCGTATCCGTATCCACCGACGACAAGAATCATGCGCATCCGCATTGCCTTGTATTTCTTCTTCATGGTCTTTCTGACAATATAATTATAACCCACACCCGCACTGCCAGTCAAGCCGACCGCTCATTGTTATACCTCTTCTGGCATTTCTTCCCACCTGACGAGATGAGGACGACTATCTTCAGAAGAGCCGCCGTGGCGAACGCGCCTATGTGCGCGTAGACCCAGCGGGACATTTCCGCCGTGCACAATTTCAGGAAATGGCCGTTGCGAACGTTCGAGATGGAGAGGATCGGCTTGGACAGCTTGTCCTTCGCGGAGTTGAGCTTGTATTCCAGCTGGGGTTTCTGCATCTGCGCCACTTCCGACGGATCGAGGGACGAAGCTGAGAATCCGCAGGCGTTGAACGCCTCCAACATTTCCGCACCACGCACAATGACAACGGATCTGCCGAGCGGGTCAGACGTCCACTCCTTTTTCCCCCAGGCGTCCTTTACGCTGATGTCGGCGTCAAGACACCAGAAGTCAGGGCACTTGCAGCAGGCCGAAAGCGCAAATGCATAAGAACGCCAGAATTTCGTCCAGCCGCACTTGTTGCGGTTTTTCCGAAAAAGAAGGGACCCGTCTTCGGCCATATAGCACGAATTGAAGTTCACCGCATTCGGGATGCCGGTCTTGTCACGAAAATCCACTGTGTACCGTGCAGCGGCAGAGATGCGCCTTCTATCCGCAAAGAAATCGGCAAACTGCGGCGTGACGTTATGCGAGCAGATGAGTGCACACGAATAGAGTCGCATCGTGCGATAGCGGGGATGTTCGGCGAAGAGACGCTTAGCACCACGGATTACGCAAGGGGTGCCGGTCATGAAGTATCGGCCGCCATCCTCAAGCGAAAGCAGCACTTCGGAGAAGTCTATCGGCTCGTATATGCTGCCGCGCCCTTTCTCAATCTCCGCGGACGTGCGTGAAAGCGCCGCCGTGCCGTGTGGCCTCCCTCGTCCGGAGACGACCCGCTTCGCATGGATCACCGCGTCAATTCTGCCGTCGGCCAGCAGACAAAGGGCTAGCTTCGTCGCTATGCCGCCGGATGCGCTTCTTCTACGCCCTTCTGGATTTGTACCGTCCCATGCAATGAAACAATGCGGACTCGTCTCTTCTCCGGTGATCGGCTGTACCCCGCATGTCTCCGCCGCCTTCTCAGCAAGTGCGTTGATCTTGTCGGGCGCGTTCGGGCAGAAGTTTGCACAAAGCCCGCACGATGCGCATCTCGCCTTGTCTATGATGGGACGCGCTACAAGATCGCGTCCGGACACCATGCGGATCGCGCCATACGGGCACGCCGCACGGCAGATCCCACATCCTATGCAAAAACCACCTTTAACAGTAGATGCGCAAGTGATCCCGTTCATTTCCCGCACCTCTTTCGCATAAAATCGATGGCCGGCAAAATGGCCGGCAGACGTTTTGCGAAGGTCGGGCGGATCGTCCCGGCGATGTCGCCCAGCGCGGAGAAACGAAAGAAGAGCGCAAACGCCATATAGACCATCGCCGCCAAAGGGCAACCCACAAGTATTCGCAGCCATGAAGTAGCGGCGAACGAGACACCGGCAAAGTATGCCGCCCCCGCAGCCAGACCAGAAATCGCGGCGGCGGGCAGCACGTCCATCAGCTGCATTCCAAGTGTATAGCCAAGATAGTGCCAATTAGGGTATGTATTGACGAAAAGCCGCCCGATTCCAAGAGAGAACACGCCAGTCGCAATGAACGCGTACACGCCCCACCGGTACGAGATGACCATGGCAATGATTCCGATGATGCGATTGATGACCACCAGAGAAAGGAACACTCCACTATGGCCGCGTGCGACAATAGCCTGTACATTCACCGTGCTGAACGGCTTAACCGCACAAGAAAAACACGCAAGGCGCAAATAGGGAACGGCCGGCATCCACTTAGGCCCGAAAAGCAAGGCAATTACAGGTTCTGCAAGGACGGCAAGAGTCGCCATCAGCGGAAAAACGAAGAACGTCGAACTCTTGATCATCCTACGCATCGCACGCCGCAGCCTCTCAGGAGCGTCCTGCATCTTCGCCAAAGCCGGGAAAGCAACCTTCGAAATAGTTGAATCCACCGTGTTCATCAAGATACCTGCGACATGGTTTCCCTTGCTGACGAACGCCAGATCCGATTTGAGGAAGCACTTGCCCACGACAAGTGAATTGAGGCTCCCATAAAGCTTGGACACAAGCGAACCTAGCACCATCTTCCATCCGAACGAGAACAACGTCTTCGCGGAGGACCACGAAAATGTCGCAGTTGGGCGCCAGCGGATCACAAGCTGCCGCGCAATAGCCCCAGCCATCTCGCCGGCCATTGTCGCCCAGATAAGCGCCCATGGCCCATAACCGGCATAGGCGAGCGATACGCCGGTGACGTACGTAAGACCATTCTTGACCCAGCTGATCTTGAAGGCGAGTTTGAAAAGCATCTTTCGCTTCAACTCGACGCCTTGCACTCCATTCAGAGAATGGAACACAAGAACGAATGCCAGAACCCGCAGCATTGCCTTAAGCTCTGGGATTCCGTAGAACCGAGCGATAAATGGCGCGGCGAAGAACAATGCAGTGTAAAGCGTCGCGGCAAATGCCATACTGAGAAAGAACACGGTGTTGAAATCCGTTTGCGAAGCATTCTTCTTCTGGACAAGAGCGCTACCGAGTCCACAATGAACCAATACGTTTGCAACGGTAATGAACGCTGATATCAACGCCACCGTGCCGTAGTCGTTCGGCGTGAGGAGTCGGGCGAGGACGAGAGTGACGACGAAATGCGCCGCCTGGATGCCGAACTTCTCCAGCAGCACCCAGAACACGCCCCTTGCAACCTTGTCAGTCAGCTTGCCCATGCGATACCGACCGGTCTTCTTGACTGCGCCTCTTTCACACCGTGAATTATACCATATTTTGCCGTCGCCTGGGCAAAGCAGGACGGCTCGGCGGCTCAGCGGGCGCCACGCATGAAGAGAACAGCGGAGACAGTCCGGAAAAGGATCCAGATGTCCATCCACGGAGACCAGTTGAGGACATAGTGGACGTCAAGAGCGACGCGGCGCGCATAATCGGTGTCGCTGCGCCCCGACGCCTGCCAAAGACCGGTTATGCCGGGCTTGACAGAGGCAAAAGTGTCGTAGGAAGAACCGTAGTGCGCAACCTCGCCTGCCTTCGACTATCGGCCTCGGCCCCACGAGCGCCATGTCGCCGGCGAAGACGTTGAAAAGCTGCGGGAACTCGTCTATCGACGTCTTGCGGAGAAATTTCCCAAGCGGCGTAACGCGCGGATCGTCGGCAAGCTTGAAGTTCGCCTCCCACTCGGCCTTGCGCACAGGATCGGACTCGAGTATCGCCTTGAGCCGTGCGTCGGCGTCCACGTACATGGAGCGGAACTTCCATACGCGGATCGGACGCCCCCTCTTGCCGAGGCGGTTCTGCCTGTAGAACACGGGTCCGCGGCTCGTAAGCTTGACAAGGACGGGAATCACCACGAAAAACGGTGACAGCAGTATGAACGCCAAGAACGCGAACGCCTTGTCGAGAACATGCTTCTCCACGCGAAGCACGCGGAAATGGCGCTGGTTCACCATTTCGACTCCCCCTATGCCGTCGAACATCACGGTATGCCCGCCGTCCACCGGGAACGACGACCCGCCTGGCATGTACTCTATGTGCGCGAAGTTTGCAGCAAGGTCGGCCACGGCGCAACGGAACAGCCGCGCGTCCTGGCAAGTGACGAGGATGCGGACGCCACTACGTTCGGCAGCCGCGACGATGTCTTTCACGTCGGTTCCCGTGCGCTCCGCAATGCGAAAACCGAGATAGGAGTCCAGGGAAATCGCCTGCTCGAGCCGACGGACGATCTCGCCTTCGCCAGACAGCACGACAGGGATGCGGGCGCCGTTGAAGCGGAAGGCCACGCTTCTCACAAGGTCGCGGAGAGGCTGTGCAAGCAAGGCGACGAGGATTCCCGACATCACGATGACCGCGCGGGAATAGTTCTCGGTCGTCTGGTATGCGAGTGCGAGATAGGCGATGACGCCGATATGGACGAGTATCGACGACCCAACCAGACGCCGCAACTCCTCGATCGGGTTCAAGGGCGCGGCCGGATGGAAGATGCTTCCGTGGTAAAGTCTGAACATCGAATTAAGCGCGAGATAGGCAATGGCCATCGGCCAAAGGCGAAGATAGAACTCCGCGCCGTACTTGTAGTGGCCGAATCCAAGCGCACGATAGGCCCACACCACAAACGCCCAGGTTGCAGCAAGGCAGAACAAATCGGACAGCATTAGAAGGACTACACGCAGCCCCCCTGTCCAGATACGCCTGCCGCCCACTGAAGTCCCTACGCTCATTTAAACTCCTCCAAAACCGCAGCGCCAATGCCTTCGTTGCGCGCGTTAAAATGGACGTTGGACTTGTCAAACCAGAGATTGAGCCAGATGTCCAGCGTCTTCTTGGTCTTCGACACGGTAACCGGGACGGCGAAATCCGCCCTCACAAAGCCGGCATCCACATCGTCGGTGAACACGAAGACAGCCGACGACGCGCTCACCTTGTACGAGCCGACGGTCCCCGCAAGCTTTGTCAGGCCGTCTGCCGAAACGGTAAGCGTCAGGTTCGCGGTCTTCGAGGTGGCGAAGGCGAACTGCCACTCGCTGCCGATCGAGTAGACCTTGAAGTACCACGTGCCGACCACCTTGGGCATCGCCACCGCGACCGTCTCGTCGAGATAGACTCCCGACGCGTTGCGCTCGAAGGGCGCACGCTGGGCCCAGACGTCGTAGGACGTCCCGTAGGAAGGAGAAAAGACGCCAGACTTGCAGAAGGACTCGTCAAGGGGCGGCAAAACTTCGGGAACCGTAAAGTGCACGACGTCTTTTCCCGTGGAACTTGCAAGTGTCGCAGTGTATGTCCCGTCGCCGTTCTTCGTCCAGCCAGTCCCAGTCAGGGAATATGTGCCCTTCGCAGTGACGATTTTTGCGGAAAGACTGGCGTTCGCCGGCGCGGACATGCGGAAGGTGCCGCGGTTCAGAAACGCGAGAACGTCGGCGCGAGATGTGTCTTCGCCGCCAACGAAACCGTTAAATTCGCCTATGCAACAGTCGGGAACGCCTATCTCGAGCTTGAAGGTACGCGTCAGCGTCTGACCGGCCGCCGAGACGACCGTCACCTTTGCCGTGAAGGTCCCGACCTGCGTCGTCGCCCCCAATATGCGGCCGCCGGCATAGGAAAGCCCGGCGGGAAGCCCCGTGACGGACGAGGACTTCGGCGTACCGGCGGCAGAGGCAGGGGTAAGATCCAGTTCAAACGGTTCGCCAGGGACGATCACCTTGCTTGCGTAGTCCTCGTCCGCGAAGACAATAGCGTCCTTGACCACGACAATCTTCCGCGTCGTCGAAGACGAGCCCTTCTTGAACTTCACCGTGTATGTCCCGGCCTTCGTCGGCTTGCCAGTCCATTTGCCGGTCTTGGGGGTCCATTTCAATCCCGGAACCTTTGACGACGTCTTCCATCCCTTCAACTCGCCCATGGTTATCGTCGCAGCGACCCCTATATAGTATGTCCTGTATGTGATTCGCCGCCATTTTGCATACAGGGTCACGTTGACCGATGCCTTGTTCTTGTAGGCGACTGCACCGGATTCCGTCTTCGCCCAGCCGAGGAAGGAATAGTCCGTGCGGACAAAGGTGTTTGCCGGCAATGAGAAAGACGTTCCCACCTTCGCCGTGACGCGGGCCATTTCGCCCGTCCCGCCGTTTGGATCGAAGTCAACGTAGTAGGGCTTCACTACAGCAGGGGTCGGGACAAACTTGGCGCACTTCTTCTTGATGTACGCGACGGTGTTCTTGGCACCGGCGCTTCCATCCCTGTTCCCGTCGACCGTGTCGCCTATTGTCGCCACGTCGACCTTGCCCTTCGGCCAGTAGATGCGCACGAACGGATAGCCCGTATTCTTGTTTGCCCTGATCCAATTGAATATGTCGCCGCCCTCCCTGCCGTTGTCAGCCTTGCTGCCGCTGCTCTTCGTCGAGCCGTTGCCCTTGTCGCCGTAATATGTAAAATAGAACACCATGCCGCTCGACGTCATCCACTTCTTGAAATAGCTCGTATTGCAGCCGTTCTCGAACATGACGCAGTGCCCGCAGGCGTCGCCGTTTGACCACACCGCGATGAACGGCAGTCCCCTGTCGGTCGCGTATTTCTTAGCTTTGTGGAAGTTCGACTGCCACTTGCCGGTCGTGACCGCGGCGGTGTAAGACGCACGAGTCTTCAAGAGTGTCGCCGTCGGGCTTGCCGCGTATGACGAGGCAATAGAAAAAAGAAGCGCCATGAACGCCACTAGAGCTCTGTTCATAACCTCTACCTCCTTTCCGTGACACAAAATTACCGTCAGTCACCGACAACGTAGCGCATCCATCCGTATATGTAAAGTTCCATCGCCGGGACAATCGTGACCCAATCCCTCTTAACTGCGTATTCCGCCTCGTAGCGCGCGACGAACTCGCCAACTACGAGCCGCACCTTGCAGGACGCGAACAGTCCCTCGGGGAGGGCCGAAGGCGGAAACGGCGGGGAGATGAAGACGACCTCCTCCGGCAGGTTCCGCCGCGCATCCGCGCCGCCTTCCGAGACATGGCGCATCCACTCGTCGCACGCACTGCCCGCAAGAACCAGTCTGCGGACGCCTTTTCCTGGAAGGTCCGCGATGTCGCGAACGTACCCAACGCCAGGAGCGGCTTTATTGTAGACATAGAAGCGGCGGATGTCACGGCACGAGAACACCCCGCCGAGCGCGACTCCGTCGTCCACTACCCATATCGACGGTTCAGCCGACTTTACCCGTATCTGCCCGTCGACGACGCGAATCGGATAGCCGCGCTTAGCGCGTCCAGATCCGATCTGGTAGATGGCAAAAAGCACAACCGCAGAAAGTACCGCGGCGGCGAGAACGACAAGGCATGCCGGCTTGAGGCGCCAGTGCCTCCACGGACGCTCCGCGATAAAGGCGACAAGGATCAGCCACGGCGTGAAGCGGATTACGGAATTCATCATGACGGCGTTGAACCATCCGCACACGAGAAGCGCAATCGCAAGCCCAAGCGCGACCGTGCGCCGCGACCGCAGAGCCGTGTAGACCATGAGGGACAGCGAAGCCAACCACACAAATATGTACCAGAAGCGCCCCATTCGCGAATAGCCAACGATCCTTGTAAGGTGGTCGTTTACAAGCGAAGCCGACAGCGAAACACTGGTAAGCCCACCATACCAGTCCATATAGGCCCTGCCGACATGCATGTCGCCCCATCCGTCTGGTGCCTCGGCAACCATTGTCGGAGCTGTGGCCCACATTTCCAGGCGTATGTCGTTGGACCACTTCGACGCCTTGGAAAAGCCACGCGTAAGAAGGCGCGACTCGTGGGTTGCAAACCAGCCGACGGCTACAAGAAGAACGACGCATGCAAGGGTCCAGAAGGCCTTTGACCGCGAAAGCGTCCTGAAATTCAGGAAAATCGCCGGCGCCAGCCCCGCCGCAAAAGCCAAGAACGCACCTCTTGATGCGGTCATTACAAGTGCGCCAGAAGCCGCCACGAAGATGACGGCTCCTATGACCTTTGCCACCCGTGGCCTTGCGAAAAAGAAACCCGTAGAAAGGAGTGCAATCGCCAGATAAAGGAATCCATTGTCGTTTGGGTTGGGGAACGGCCACTGAAGACGCCCGCTCTTCGCCCATTTCTTGCTGAGTTCGCGGTTGACTTCGCTGGACAGTCCCTTCTTTCTGGTAGCGCCGCCCTTTGCGGAGCGCTTGCCCGAGGGCTTAGCAGGCGCATCAAAGGCATAGGGAGGGCCTCCATCCGTCGGAGAACGCTCAAGCGCGTAAGGAAACTCGTACTTCTTGCCGCCTTGCATGAACATCACCAACCTGCCGCGGTCGAAGATGTAGTGGGCTATTCCTCCCTCCACGTTGCGGCCAGTCTCCACGAGAACCAGATTGCCGCGTATCTCGCCATGCCAGCCGCGAACGCTCCAGAGCGAGGGGTCTTTTGGGTCTAGACTGCCCTGGAACTCGCGGTAGGCCCCGTCAGGACTGCGCATCCGAAAGAGAAGCGCGTTCTCCGGGGCGAAGTATATCGACGCCGCGCTCGCAATTCCGTTCGATGTAGTTGGGTCAAAGCCCAACCGCTCCGGCCCAGTGGCTCCAATGGTCGCCAACGGGAGCAGCAACAGTATCGAGCGGAATGGAACCGACATCGGCAAGACCCCTCCTACTATTCGTCAAACTCCTTCTCTTCCCAAGACTTCTCGTCATCCTCGACGGTGAGGATGTTGAACGGCAGCGAAGCCTTCCAGGCGGCCTTTTTAGTGGCGGCCTTCGTGCTGGAAGTCGCGGGCATCAGGAAGAAGCCGGACGTAAGCACGGTGTCCGCCAGTGGCGATTCGGTGGAGTTGTCGCGCGAGAACAGCAGGACGCCCTTGTGCGAAAGGCTCGCTATCTGCTTCTGCGCCGTCGCGTATTCGTTCGCGAGATCGCTCTTGACAATCCACTCCCAGGCGTTGAAGGTGCCCGTGACGATGCCGGTGGCCCGCGTGAACTTGACGGTCGTGTTCCACGGGTTGACGCTGGTGCCGAAGTCGGAAAGCCCGGTCGTCTTGTTCTTGACGAGCGAACGAGCCGCGACGGACATGGCATTCCCGGCGAAGGTCACTTCCAGGTCGTTCGGCGAGGAGAGCGTCGAGAACGAATACCCGCTCGTAAGCGCCTCGGCCGGCAGCTCGTCGCTGTCTTCGATCGTCGAGATGGCGAAGCCGCGGTTGAGATAGTAGTTCTGGAGATTTACCACCTTGTCGTACCAGCCACCGGTAGGTGCCGTGCTGATGGCGAAGGCAGAACCGTCGCGGGACGTCAGAGAAGAGGCGTTCTTCTCCCACGTGAGCTTGGAGGACGGGAGTACGACCGGATAGTCGCCTGCGTCCGTGAACGCGATTTTGGCCTCGCCGCCGAGCGCATACGAGGCGGATCCTGCGTAGACAGGCACAACGAGCGTGCAGTCAGCCGGATTGTCGAGGGAGTCGCCCACGAGCTGTCCAATGGACGAGAACGACACCGAAGTTCCGTCCGCGAGGCATCCCGCCACCTTCACGGCACCCGTCTTCTGCACGGTGAACGTCAGGTAGCCGTTCCCGACGGGGATGCCGTCGGCCGCAGAAACGCCCTCCGGAGCAAGCGCAGACGTATAGTAGCCCTCGAAGCCGCCCGCAAGCGCGGACGAGCCAAGCTCCGTCCCGCCGTTGTTGCGATAGAGGTTCGCCGTATAGTCCACGTCTTCAACCCAAGCCGTCCTCGCCGAATTGAGAACGTTGATAGTGAGTTCCGCCGTCCCCGCGGCCTCCGCAAGCGCAACCGCGTTCGTCAACGCGCCATCGCCCAGCGTCAGCGCAAGTATTGCCGAATCGGAAGCCACCACCTTCTTCTTGCTGTTAAGTTTCTTGACCGTGCTCTTCAGCGTCACCTGCACGTGGCGCGTGCATCCAGGCGCATCTTCGTCGCGGTCCAAAAGCTCCTCGAATCCCTGTGTGCCGGTAAAGGTGTAAGCGATGCCGCCAATCGTCGCCTTCGCGGTGATCTTGCCAGCCGCGGTCGTGGTGAGCGTAAGCAGCCCGAAACGGCGCGCGTCGTTCGTCAATTCACCGTTCACCTCACTCAACACGCCACGGAACGCCCCGATCATCGTGCCGGCCGGGAGAACTTTGAAGGTCACGGGAATTGTCGTACCGTAGACATTGGGACCATAAACGGGCGTCGTTTTGCCTTTCACCTTCTTGGAATCCGTCTGCGTCCGCTTGTAGCTCTGGAGCAGGGCCGTGTACTCGCCCGGCGTGGTGGGCGCGCCGGTGAGTATCCCCGACTCGGCGTTGATTTTCACCCCCTTCGGAAGAGTACCCCCCACAAGGCGGAACAGGTTTTCCATCTCGGTCGTATAGCCATCTTCGGTACCATCGAGGTCGATATCGGGCTGTACGCACTGAATCAGCTCCACGGCCTCTCCGGCGGCCACGAGATCGGCAACGCTGTTACCGGCAGCGTCCTTGCTCTCCGCTACGATTGATGTGATCGGCGCGCCGGCCTTCAAGGTAGAGAACGACCAAGTGGAGGGACCGGGCGTCCAGGTCAGCGCCTTAAGATCGTCGAATTTGGGAGATTCCGCATCGGTGTAGGCGTAGTCAAGCGCCCAGTAGTAGGTCTTGCCTTCCTCATAGCTGAAATCTTCGGGCGGCACGGCTTCTGCGTGATCCTTGTCATACCCG
>CACZAK010000096.1 GCA_902779075.1 uncultured bacterium
TCGAGGAACTCGACCCGTTCATCGAGAGCCAGGTGCGCGCGCTCGGCATCAAGGTGCAGAGCCACAAGACCGAGCTCAACATGCTCGAACTCAACCCGGACCGTCTCCAGAACCTCCGCCACGAACTCCTGAAGGACGTGCCGAAGGCGAAGCCGGCAAAGCCCGATCCATCCCTTCCCACGCGCCCGCCCGTGCTGTGCGCGGGCTGCGGACACCGCGGCGTGTTCTACGTCCTGCACAAGCTCGGCGCCACGGTGACGGGCGACATCGGCTGCTACACGCTCGGCGCGTTCCCGCCCCTCAACGCGATGGATTCCACCATCTGCATGGGCGCCTCGATCGGCAACGCGGCCGGTATGCGCAAGGCGGGTCTCAGGGGACGCATCTGCGCCGTCCTGGGCGACTCCACGTTCTTCCACAGCGGCCTCACGGGCATCCTCTCGGCGCACTACAACGGCACGCCGGTGACGACGGTCGTCCTCGACAACCGCATCACCGCCATGACCGGCCACCAGGACAACCCCGGCACGGGCAAGACCCTCGCCGGCGATTCCGCGCCCGTCACGGAGATTGCCGCCGTCGCGAAGGCGATGGGCTACAAGAAGGTCGTGACCGTAAGCGCGGACGACCTCGGCGAGCTGGAGAAGGTGCTGAAGGACGCGATGGACGGCGACGAGGGGGCGGTGATCATCGCCTACGCGCCGTGCCGCATTGCGGCGAAGCTCACGAAAGAAGGTCTCTGCGAAGTCGACGAGAAGAAGTGCAAGGCGTGCGGCGCATGCTTCAAGATGGGCTGCCCCGCAATGACGCGCGGAAAAGAAACAGCGCCGGGCCGCTTCCAGATGAAGATCGACCCGTCGCTCTGCGCCGGCTGCAAACAGTGCCAGCAGGTGTGCAAGTTCGGCGCCATCACCCGCGTGCGCTAGCTCCGCCCGGAATCGATGAGCGATTAGATTTTCGCAAGGACATCCGGGATATTGGACTTGTCCATCGACGAGAAGGCGAAGCACTTCTTGCCGAGGTGGTTGAGCGACGCGCCGACGTGGATCAACGCCGATTTGTCAATGATGAGGAAGCGGTCATGGAACTTCGTCGATTCCTTGACCGTGAGCGAATTGGCGTACTGCGCGTTGAAGCGCGCCACGTCCACGGCATGGAGCAGGTCCTTGCGCCTGTTCTTCACCACCAGAACCGACACGCCCGGACGCTTCTGCGCAATAAGCGGCAGCACAGAGTCGTCGAAGTACGGATCGATCACAATCAGTTCCGACTTCGCCATCAGCACGAACTTCTTCATCTGATCAAATGCGTCATATATCTGCCCGTCATAGAAAATCTTTTGCGGCGGGAAGCGTTTGTCCTGCATGGCGTCGAGGATGAGCTTGAATCGCTCCTCGTTACGAATCTGGTTGGATTCGTTTCGTGCCTGATCTGCAACCTGCCGCCGGTCTAATGCCTCGATTCGCTCAAGGAGCGGAGCAATGGAAGCAAGAGTTTTACGCATCGCGACGAAAGCATTGGTAATCCTTATACTGACAAGTGCAGCGATTTCGCTCTTCAACACACTTGCAAGCATAATGATTCCATGTTCTGTAAAGACGTTCGGACGATACTTGATGTTGTGGCCACGTCCTTTCTTCAAGGTCGCAAATTGCGACCTTGAACGACTGGTCTCATCCGAAGTTCCAGTGAGAACATCCTGGATCTCAACATCATTCAAAGGAAACATGAAATTGGCGGGGAAACGAATACTATTGCGCTTCACCTGCTCGTTCAACCGTTTTGTCGGAACTCCATACAGCTCCGCAAGATCGCGGTCAAGCATCACTTGCACGCCGCGAATGGTGAAAATCCGCGACCTGATCGAATCGTCCTCCAGAGTGGGTACGATTACATTTTCTTTTTGTTCCATCGTTCATCCTTTCCCGGTTTGTGCCGATGCGGATAGAATACCAAATCGGCGCGGGAAAGTTGTTATGAAACGGTATAAGAGTTGTCTATTTTTTGTCTAATATTTGTATCTGTTTTGTATCGGTATTACCCGCATCGCCAGCGGCTGCGCGCTCCACCGTCTTTGACTCCATCTTCTTTCACCCAACCCTCTTGCCAAGGTGGATCGCCATTGTTGTCGGCCAGAAGCTATCCGGCACGTTGAACGGGTCGCATTCGTTGTCGTCGGCGTCAAGAAGCACGACCTTCTCAACCTCCCACTTCATCTGCGGGGCGTTCTTCACGTAGCCACGATTGAAGCGAATGGTCTTGATCCCGATGGTGCGCTTCAGGTTGTATTCGGTGAAGTCGCGGTACTCGACCGTTTTTCTCCCCGAATCAATCGCATCGTAGAACTCGCCCTTCAACACCAGATAGCCATCCGGCGTCTTCGACTTCAACCGCCCTTCCTTGATGCCGTCGATAAGTTCCTGCATCTCGAATGCCTCTTCATCATCGTCCCATTCTCTCCAGTTTCCAAGGATGAACCGACTTTCCGGATCAGTCTCCTTCAGTTCAAGCACAATCGGATGGTTGAACACGGCGAGATAGCACCAATTGCCTTCCGGCGGTACGATATTGCAGTAATCGCCCAGCTCCCCCAAAGCGAGATTCTTGCCCCCCGGCAGTAGCCCAAGGGCATGGAACAGCTCGTTGCAGGTCTTCACGGCGATCTGCTCGTCAACTGCAAGCGGTATTTCAAGGAAGTATGAAAAAGGGTTATCGGCGTCGCCGGAGAGTTCGACGCCTTCGACGCCGTTTCTGCCCACGACTTCGCAGACTATCCTATAGATTTGCTTATGGTCTTCATCGGTCAGGTTTCTCATTGCTCGTTCCTCATTTCGCATTCGCAAAATAATACTATCAAAACCTACCTGTTTGTGAAAGGAGAAATTATCATCCAAAACTTTTCATCGCCTGTTCCAAGGTGAGTGAGCTGTTGATGACGTTGTCCGGCACAAGCAGATACCGCCATGGTTTCGATTCAGAAGAGCACTCGTTCGCGTAATGGCACCACTTGAGCGCCGCTTCTTTCTTCGCCTGGACGATTGCGTAGTCAACCTTGTCCGTCGCCTTCACCTCGCAAAGCAGCTTATCCGCCGTCGTCTCCACCACGAAGTCTGGCGTGTATTCGTTCGGACCGTACCAGAGGCGTAGGTTGCTCAGCGTCGGCTTGAACCACTTTTGTACAGCCGCCTCACGCTCCAGCATCACTGCGAACTCCCTTTCAGGATCGCTATCGAATTTCTGGAGAGAGAATAGGCACTTGGCGAAGCCGTTGAAAACCATGTTGCGAATCTGAGATTTCTCGCCGTCGGCAAGCGGCACGTCGAACGGTCGCGGATTTTCATCTGCGCCCATGGTCAGTGTGTTGGCCTTGAGCTGCAGCGGCCCAGACGAAACGACCACTCGATCCTCGCTCGAATCATACACGGCGTGTTCCAGTATCTGACGCCTCACGCTCTCCGCCAGAGACCGCCTGTTGTTTCTCATGCAGTTCAACATCTCATCCGCCGGCAGTTTCCCCACAAGGTGCCGAATGCACGAGTCGCAAAGGCCGCCGATCAGCTCCAAGTTGGCATCGTAGTCGATGTCGTTGAATGCCGCCACGTCGGCAACAAGATCGCCGATGTATCGCTCAACGTCCGCGTCCGTCAGTTCGGCCACGCCGCTCTGCCCCTTCACGTCGCGCACACGCCGGTCCGCCACGAAGTCATAGACGAGCCGGTCGTCGCGCAAGGCGTAGTTCACCTTTTCGTGGTCAAGGGTGAATGAGGTAATCCGCATCGTGGTCGCACCGGGAGATATGGTGATGTGCGGGATTTCGATCATCGAATCCGCGATAAGGCGAAGCGCCGAGGCGACGGCGGCCGAAACATCCGCGTCATCGCGGCGGTCGCGGGGCGACCGCCCTACCATTTCCGCAATCTGCGCTTGCACTTCCGCACTCGATAAATCAATGCCTTGGGACGACGTATCGCTCGCAACGAGCTCGCCGATGGCTTTGATGGCTTCATCAGTTGCGGCGGGCAGAGGCCTGCCCGCCATACCATCGCCCGGTAGGGCGGTCGCCCCGCGACCGCCGCCCGACGCCACCACCCTTGGTGCATCTGTTACCACCCTCTTCGGTGCGGACGGTACCTCGCGCTCGCGGATCATGATCTGCTTCTTGCGCGCCGCCTGGATGATCTCGTCGAACTTGTCGTGCGAGACGATGGAGAGCGTGTCGATCTCCATCACGCCCGTCCGCTTGCCGTAGGGAAGGCGTAGCCCGCGCCCGATCGTCTGCTCCACGAGGTTCGGCGAGTTCGCCGCCCTGAGCGGCACGATGGTGTAGAGGTTCGTGACGTCCCAGCCCTCGCTGAGCATGTTCACGTGGATGACGATCTCAATCTTGTTGCCGGGTCTCTCGATATCCAGCAGCTGCGCAATTGCCTCGGCGTTCTCGCCGCGCGATTTGTAATCGACCTTGATTACCTTGTCCGCGTACTTGCCCCCGTGGAAGCCGTCGCTTTTGATATATGCCTCGATCTCGCCCGCATACGCCGTATCGGGCGCGACCACCAGCACGAATGGCTTGATCTTCTCCACGCCGTTCTTGAAGGCATATTCCGCAAGCGCCGTTTTCGTGGCCTCATGCACCAGCATGGCGTCAACCAGTTTCTGGTGGTCAAGGTCGTCTGCGCGGTTCACGTAGTCGTCGTTGCGGAAATTCTGCCGCCGCACGACGGCCGGTTCCTTCACGAAACCGTCTGCCATGGCCTTGGCAAGGCCGTATTCGCAAAGGATATCACGAAACGGCTTTCCGCCTGCTCGAGGCGTGGCCGTCATCTCAATTCCGAGGACGGGCTGAAGTTCGCTGATGGTCGCGCAACCGGCGTCGGCCCGGTAGTGGTGCGCCTCGTCCATCAGCACAACCAAGTCTTCGCGGCTCTTGAGGTAGTCGAAGTAGCTCTGCCCGATGCGCTCGTTCAGACGGCGGATCTTCGCCACGTCCTTCAATGCCTCGTCGTGAGTATCATTCTTGGTGCCGCTTTCGGTGAGCAGTTGGATGTTGAATACGTTGATGGCGATGGAGTGTCCGAGGAGGTCACGCTCGTCCAGCATACCCGCACCGCTCTGATAGGTATCGCCCGTCACGACAATGGGCTTCTTCGTTGCGAAGCACTCCAACCCCTTGAACACATATTTCTTCGTGCCTTCCGTGAAGTCGGCGATCAGTTTCTCGTAGATCGTCTTGCCGGGCGCGATCACCACGAAATTGCGCAATCCCTTCACGCGATAGAGATAGGCGATGATCGCGCCCATGAGGCGCGTCTTGCCCACGCCCGTCGCGAGCGCAAAACAGAACGAAAGGAAACTCCAGTCGAACTCCGCCGCCGACGGAAGGTTGACTTCTGGATATTGCTCCTGCGGAAAGATTGCGCGCACGGCGGCAAGCTGCGCCTCCCGCGCGGCCTCGTCTGCGCCCTTCTTCAGCCCCGCCGCCTCAATCGCCGCCGCGAGCCGCTTGAGCGATTCCGCCTGCGGTGCCCGCAGGCTCAGCCGCTTGCAGATGTCATCCAGCACTGCATCTTTTTCTTCAAGCATTTCTTTTACCTTTCTGGTTCTGACAACAACCGGGGGCTTGGCGCCCCCGAACCCCGCCCGTGGCTTAATCGAAGAGCTCTCCCTGCTCCAGCTCCGGCGCGGCCATCGGCAGGTTCTTCACGTTGAGGCTATAGTCGTCGTGGCCGTATTCGCATTTGTCGAGCACCGCCTTCGGAATCTTCTTCACCGTGAGGTTCGGAAAACGCATCCTGCCCGGTAGGGCGCGATCACCGAGCGCGCCACCCGGTAGGGCGGTCGCCCCGCGACCGCCGCAATTCTCAAATCCCTTGCAGCAGATCAGCAACGTGCGCTCCGGCCCCACAAGCTCGCTCAACGCCCGTAGATGCTCCGCCTTGAGGTAGTTGGTGGTTACGTAGATGTAGTCGCGTTCCGTTGATTTGCCGTGGATGAAGTATTCGCTTTCGCTCGGCGCGTAGGTGAACCCCTCCAGCTTACACACCGCCTCGGCAAGTTTCTCCGCGTCGTATTCGGGATTGATGATCATCTGCCCCCATTTATCCTTCTTGATGAGCGTGGGCGCAAGCTCGTAGAAACGATACCCGCCGCCACCCTTCCAGTCAACGGCCTTCGTGATTCCGCCCGCGTCGGTGCCGTCGATCACCTTGTCGAGCCGCACCTTGCAATGCGTGTAGCAATGGTCGCCGAGTTCAACTCCGATCCACCGCCGCCCCATCTTGTGCGCCACCGCTGCCGTCGTACCAGAACCAAGGAAGGAATCAAGCACCAAGTCACCAGGGTTGGTGGCAAGAGTGAGAACACGCTGAATTAGACGCTCGGGTTTTGGGGTAGGAAAAACGTTCTGGGGATTTACCCCCTTCACCTCTTTCTTTGCCTCTTGATTATCCCCTATCTCATCTCTGAACCATATCGTTGTTGGCACGAATCCATCTTTAACATCAGTCAGAAATCTCTTATACCGTGGCACATTCGCACCATTCTTGCCAAACCAAATTCTGTTATCGGCAACAAGTTCCGCAAACCTATCTTTTGAGAAACGCCAACTGGTACCGGGAGGTGGCATAAGCCGTTTGCCAGATGGTGTTAGTATCTCATATATATCTTTCTCATTTGGAGTCTTTGCATGGCACGGGCCAGATGCCCAAACACCACGTGGATCATTATCAGGATTCGAATATCCTTCGACACTATCTTCTGGCCTAGGTAAGAGATTCATTCTCCAGTCAAATTTGTTTTTGGCATATACCATCAAAAAATCATGATTGTCAGAAAACCACCGTGCATCATTACTCCGTGTACCTTTCTTGTGCCAAATCACAGTCGCCACAAAGTTTTCTCTTCCAAATATCTCATCGCAAATGACCTTGAGATAATGCCCCTCGTCGTCATCAATATTGATCCAGAGGCTTCCGTTCTTATCGAGAAGCCGATAGAGCATCGTTATCCTCTCCCTCATCAGCCCCAACCAAATGGAATGTTCAAGGCCGTCGTCGTAATGCTCGAATGCGTTGCCGGTGTTGTAGGGCGGGTCGATGTAGATGCACTTCACCTTGCCGGTGAATTGCTGCTCAAGCGCCTTGAGGGCGAGGAGGTTGTCGCCGTGGATGAGCATGTTGTCGAAAATATCCTTGCCATCGCGGCGGCGCGTGGCGGCGTGGTGGGATTTCAAGGCATCCTCCACCAGCACGCGCGGCTCGAGGCGCGGCCGCTTATCCTTGCCGATCCAGGTGAGTTCAAGCTTTTTCTTCTGCTGCTGCATGGTTAATTCCTTTCGATTCTTTTCGGCGCGCTCGGCGATCGCGCCCTACCACTGCCATCCGGCGCGCTCGGCGAGCGAGCCCTGCCGGGGATTCGGGGCTTGCCCCCCGTATCATTATTGTATAGCATATTCTTGACGATGCATGTACGATTCTGATATACTGTGCGGTGCAAAGGAGAATCAGAATTATGGCACAGGTAAACTTCAGAATCGACGACGAAACCAAACGGCAGGCCGAAGAGCTCTTCGGCCAGATGGGGCTCACCATGTCCTCGGCGATCATGGTGTTCATTCGCCAATCCATCAACGAGCGAGGCATCCCATTCAAGGTGCAGGTGCGCGATCCTTCCGCACGCCCGATGTCGGAACTGCTTCAGAGGATAGATGATGTGGAACATGGACGCAACTGCCATTACCATGACCTCCTTGAAGATAACGCGGTGGAGGCGAGGCCAAGATCCAAGCCGTCCCGCGCCTCGCGTCGCCGCCGGAGGGCTGTCGCGTGAAAAAGCTTTGGCACGACCGCGCGTGGGATGAGTATTCCGACTGGCAAGGCCGCGACGCGAAAACGCTCAAGCGAATCAACAACCTTCTCAAAAGCATCGACCGAAACGGCTACGGCTGCATTGGCAACCCGGAACCGCTCAAAGGCAACCTTTCGGGTTGGTGGAGTGTCCGCATTGATCAGCAGAACCGTATCGTCTTTCGGATCGAAGGCGAGACGCTCCGAATCTATTCCTGCGCGGGACATTACGAATAGACCTCAGTTGTGGTAACGGTAGGTCATCGGGTGCTGGCTTACCAAGGTGATGTCGTTTGCGTTCAGCACCTCGGGCGTCATCAGTCCGTTGAGCGTAGCGGCGTCCGCATCGTTCGGCGCGAAGAAATCGCGGAACTTCGGCTGTTCGCAAACCACCATCTCCAGAAGTTCCTTTGTGGCGATTGGCTTGTTCTCGCGCTGGAGGATCGTGATTACCGCCTGCAGCAATTCGTTTTCTAGCCGATTCTCATCGTCTTCCGCCCAGCCGTTGATGCAGTAGGCGTTGCGCTTTTCCATCTTGTGGTATTTGAATCCGTCAAGCGGATTGTTGATGTGCTGGGCGAAGAAGTTTTCATTGCAGCGTAGGCCGAGGCGTTCCAGCATCTTGCAGAGCAGTTCCTTCCGTTGCATCGGGAAGTTGTGCTCCTTAAGGATATCCTCAACGTTCTGGCAGAACACGCGCGGCGTCACAGACCGCACGAAATCGAGATTGTCGTCCACGCATACCGTGAAGAAGCCGTCAGGCGCGTGCTCTGGCCAGTAGAAAGAGATGTTCACGCATGGTGCGCCGATGCAATCCACTCCTACTGGACGAACCAGGTACAACTGGAGAGTGGGACGTTGATGGTGTGCGCTCTTGTGAACACGAGCCATGTATTCTCCCGAGGACCTGTTGCGGAATCCGCGCAAGCTCACGTTCTTGACCGGATCTGTCACGTCGTCGAAACGCGCATGGATTGCCTCTGGCACCGGATCGGCGCCATCTTTCCCCTCAAGTTCCTGAACCAGAAGCGCAACCCTGTCCGCGATGGATGCGTCTTCTTCGCCCTTTGGCAGGGAGTCGTCGTAATGCTTCGACAAGGTACCATTATTCTGATGGCGTTTGTTCTCAAGTACTTCTGCAACCTGTCCCTGAAATTTGTCCAAAGTTTCCACGTCTTCGCGATTTATGACTTCTGCACGAATCATGGCATAGAACGATACGTGCAATCGGGCAGATGAAGTGCGAATGACATCTTTGCCTGCAAGAACACCTTGAGGCGCACCAACGCTTACGTCGTGTCCACCGATATTCAAAGATTCTTTTACATTCTTGGGATTGCCTATCACCACGTCCCAGTTTATGGAATCGCTGCCGGCTATGTCGCGCAGGATTCCTTTCAGTATCTTGCGAGAGCTATCGGGGTAATACGGAAGAAGTCTCTCAAGGAAGGCATACACGGCATTGCGGTCGATGTTCTCCCATAGCGGAGTGGCTGCGTATGGATATTCTCCGGCATGGTTGCCTTGTACGCGTTCCTTCTGCGTGCCAAGTTTTGCAATGAACGACGCACAGGCGTCAAATGCACGCTGGCGTTGTTCAGCGGAGGCGTAGAAGTCGTCGATGGAGCCGATTGTGCCTATATCAGCATCAAGTGCGCGGCGGGCATGTGCACGGCCCGAAAGCCCGCGTCCCCAGCAGTATATCTGCTGATAGTGGGAAGGATCGGAAGGCGAGAACTTCTGCTTGAAGTTGTCGGCAATAGATTCGTGCATGCGCATCTCGAGCATCGCGATGCGCTTCATCTCACCCAGTGCAGCAAAGTTCATCCACACGCGCGGCAGAAGCTCGTAACCGGGGCGGTAGCCGAACCAACGCCCCATCTGGGTGAGGGTGTCCACGCAAGTGCTGTCGCGCACGCGGTCGAAGTAGCTCACGGTCAGACCGGGAAGCGTGAGGCCGCGTCCGATGGTGTTACCGCCGCTCACGATCCAGAGGTGGTCGTCGGTCAGCTCCATCGTACCGGGCTCCTGGTTGTATAGCGCCTGTTCTTCTTTTCCAATGGGCGTGCTGTTGATTACGATGGAGTGAACGTACTGCTGCCACCCTTCGAGGAAGTGGTTGAGATTCGCCGCCACGTCCTCCCATGCCGGATAGTCAAATACTCCTTCTCCGTAGTTCTGCGCCGAATCAGCATTTTCGTTGAACAGCTCGTTGAACTTCTCCAGCGAGAACTGCTGCGTCTGCTCGTTCCACACACCATGGCAGAATTCCGCAAAGGCCGCACGTGCCTCAGGCGTCTCGCAATGCGCGACGATGAAGCCGTGTGGCACTTTATGCTCGTCCTCGTATAGCAGCAGGTCTTTCGTGGCGGAGTGGACGGTGCGGACATGATGCACGTTTATGATCATCGTCGTCCAGCGGTTGTCGCGTTTTTCGCGCTTTGCCGCATCGGTTATCTTGCTGCGCATGAAGCGTCGAACGGCGGCAGTGCAGAACGCCCAGGCGATTGCCGTCTTCAGGCTCTTCCATTCGGTGGTGGTGTTTTTGTACGTGCAATTGAGATCGAGATCTGCGTTGACTGCCCCGCTCTGTCGTAGCGGCGCAAGGATATTTGCGTTTTCCTTGTCCGTGATCGGACAGATGATCGGCATACGCGGCTCGACTGATGATATGTCGTGCCCGAATATCGCTTCGACTCCGAAATATTGCGGAACGATTTCAAGCGACTGGATGAAGTCGGCGTAGATGGGCGTATGAGACGGGCTTTCATTGAGGATGTTGGCATACGGCGTGGCGGTGTACGCGATGTACGCGCACTTCGCGAACGGGTAGAAGTACATCCCCGTCTCTGGATTGGGTCCGACGAGCGTGCATACTGCAGAATTGATGGCGCTTCTTTCTCGGGCAATGTCGAGGATCGATTTCAAGAGCAGCACAAAGGCTCCGCACGAATCGTCTCCATCGCCGATGGCCTTGCTGAAGAATGTCGTGATGAGATTTTGCACGGGCGGATCGGTGAATTCATCCATGCCTAGCAGTTTTCGGTACGTGGCACTGTTAACGATCTCGTCACGCTTGTTCTTTTTGCTAAGGTTGCCTTTCAGCAAATCGTTGATTTCGCCGAACGCCTTTGCCGCCGGCGTCTTTGCGCCGACGTCCGGCCATTCGCGACCGCCGAGCGATTCAAACCATTCGGCCAGCTCCTCGAAACCGGGAGCGGAGCGGATGGCTTCAATGCGTTCGCCTATTTCCTCGTCGCCAAGATTACCGGGGCCACCGGCGTTGGAATCGGGCGTGGCGTTGTCGGCTTCATCGTCAATGATCATCACACGCATGGACTTGACCGGCTGATTGGCGATCTCAAGCCACTTCTTGATGCGGTTGAGGCTGTTGACCTCCTTCATGGCCACGCCCCAGTAGAGATAATCGCCGTCCAGCTCCGCGCCTGCGAGACCATTCGCCGCCTGTGCGGAAAGGAAGTCGAGTTCATGGACGAGCTGGTGGTTGTTTGCACCCACGGTTGCGAACTCGTCAACAATGCGGTTCTTGGTCTGGAGCGCGAGCGATTTGATCGCGCTCGTCAGCACGATGATCACGTTCCAACCCTCGTCCGCAGCCTTCAGCATGAGGCCGATGTAGTTGCGCGTCTTGCCAGACTGCACCCGCCCGACTACAAGCCCGTTTGCGTGTGGGGATGACGACAAGGCCCGCCCGGCCAGCACTTCGTTCAGCCGATCCGTCGTCGCGGTGACCGCAGCCGGGGTGCGGACGTCATCTGGAATTGTTGCAAGGTACTTTGGAAAATACGGATCGTGCAGGATCGGTGGTGGCGGCGGGGGTGGAGGCGTCAACTCCACCTTGTCAAACGGCACGCCGCTGTAAATCTGATCGAGGATGTCAAGGAAATCGGCTTGTGGCAGATCAATGTCGTTCAATGGCATCAGCGTGTTAGTTGCGCCATACATCATGTTCCACAAATTGACGGCGCCCGACAAGTCGATCTTGCCCGGCAACAAATCGTGGTAGTCACCGCCTGCGGTCAGCTCCTCCTTTGTGACACCGCCAAACTGCGCACGGCTGGCATAATATGCCAGCGACGTTACATCTGTTGCCATCCTCGATTCTCCTTGGCGCCCTCATCGCCGTCGGAGAAGTTCCGTGCATGAAAGTGGGGCGTACCTGTGACTCCCTATGCACTCAACCGAAGCCCTACCACAGGCCCAACAAAGATACACGGGGCAGATACGCCCCGTGAAGGGCATAATTACCCTGTGCCGTCTTTGTTGCGTACTTCGCGAGTACAATGAAATAGGTGGTAGTATTTCGGTTGAAACGGCTTACCCACCTCAGCCATCGACGGGATTTCTCCCCCGCCTACATGCTGAAGTTTGGCTGATCTCGGTTTTTCAACCGATTTCAACGGCGGGAATTATACCACAACGCCGCCCTTCCGTGTTGAAAAAAGTTTCGCCATGCGATCAAACCGCCTCTCTCCGTGGACACTGGCGAGAAATGGCGGCATTTCATAGGATAAATGCCGCCATTATAACAAGATATGCCGCCATTTAGGCATAGAAATGCCGCCATTTACGATGCCTGTCCACATGGCAACCGCATCGTGCACATAGGCTGAAAGATGGCTGTCCACAGGGCGCTAGGCGGTTGCACACTGCTCCATACCTCCGTCCGCACCATATATTGCGATCCCGTTCATGCGTTTTCCCGCTCGATCCACGCCAGCAGGAAATCGACGATTCCCTGCTGGCGTTCGGCGGGGATGGCGACGCCGCGCGGCACCTTCCACCACTTCGCGAGGCAGTCGCGGCAGCAGCAGGCACAGGCGTGCTGGGCGATGAACACGGGATGTCCGCGCATCGGCGTCTGTTTCCCGTCATTGGGTGGATTCGCCGGGGCGAGTCGCGTGTGGATGAAGTCCTCGCAATGGCGGCGGATCGTCGCCATTCCCTTCTCGGCGATATATCGCCGATCAGCCTCGGAAAGATGGAAGCGGCTCCTGAACCGTGACTTCCCGAGCCGAGCAAATGCAACTTCGTAGTTCTTCATCGCCGCGTATGTTACCATATCCCACGCCTCGGGGCAATCTTCTAATCAAAATCGCAACTACGCGGCGGTTCTGGCGGCAGAAAATGCCGCGCCATCGTTTCAGCCAAAGACATCCAATATGAATCCCTTCACGGAAGAAACATTGACACCCTCCCCTGCGGTAGGCGAAATCCTGGCAGATCTTGTCGGATTGTGGATAAGATGCATTTTGATTTCGTCCACTTCTCTGCCAAGCGATGCCGCAAGACGACGCATGGGCACAGTCATCTCAGGCGTAGCAGTGGCAGACAGTTTGCACTCGGCAAGAACGGCGCATCCCTCCCGAGGCGAGAGAACGATATCCACCTCCAATCCCTGCTCGTCTCGGAAGTAGTACACTTCACCCTCATTCCCGGCAGATTGCTGCGCCTTTATAATCTCAGAAACAACAAATCCTTCAAACACTGCCCCGGCAAACGGAGAACGCGCAAGTTCCGCCGCAGAGCGAATGCCTAGAAGGTGGCAGAGCAGCCCGGAATCGGAGAAATACACCTTGGGCGTTTTGACAAGCCTTTTCCCGGCATTGCGATAATATGGCGGTACCCTGACGATTATGCCGGACATCTCAAGTACATTCAGCCATTCAGTCAGCGTTGGAACCGAAATGCCAAGCGGAGCGGCCATATCGGTCTTGTTTAGCATTTGTCCGTGCCGCGTTGCGAGGATGCGCAAGAACCTATGGAAAGTCATGAGATTCCTGACCGCGATGATTGACCGTACATCCCTTTCAAGATACGTCTGTATGTAGGACGAGTACCAGAGCGATGCGTTCTTTCCGGCAGCAAGCGCCTCTGGATATCCGCCTGCAAAAGGTGTAACCTTTTCTGATTCCATCTGCGAAAAAGGCGAAAGCCGCAGAATGCCGGCACGTCCCGCCATTGATTCACCGACACCACGCATCAATATGGATTCCTGAGACCCCGTAAGAATCCAACGCCCATTTATATCGGACTCGGCATCAATCCGAGACCGTATATAGTTGAACAGTTCAGGCACCTGCTGAATCTCATCGATTATGACAGGCAAAGATAGGCTGTCCAGAAAACCTCTGGGATCGGCCTTTACGGAAACAAGAGTATCGGGGTCTTCAAGCTGGACGTATGCGGCATCGCGAAGGACATTGCGAAGCATGAAGGTCTTCCCGGCTCGGCGTGGTCCAGTCAATACCACCGCCGGGAACATCTCAAGAGACTGCTTGAGACATGGCTCTATTTTTCGTTTAATATAATTCATGCGCGAAATTATATCATATCCGACATTCTACGCGCAAGCAGAACTTTTGAGTATTCTAAAGTTTAACTTTAGGATTCTCATTCATTTAGCCCCCCCACCGCCGTTTTGGCGGCAGGAAATGCCGCGCCCATAACGAACACGGCGGCAACTCGCTGGAACACGAGCCGCCGCCGCAGTGTTGCTATCGTATGATTGCGATTACTTCCAGTAGAACTTGTTCAGCTTGTCAACGTCTGGAGCGACAACAAAGTAGAAGCCATATAGTTTGTTGGAACGTTGATTGGTAATCAATTTACCTCCCCCGCAATTCCTGGCGAGACCTCTCCTGAAGACGCTCCAGTTGGGGTTGTCCGACCATCCGACAGGATCCTTGTCCGGTTGATTCTCGTAATTCACCTTCACAAGATTGGTCCAGACCGTATCATCACTCGTTTCATTGACGACATCGACACCCCTGCCGTATGCTGGTGCCCGGTCCAAAAGGCCGATATAGCCCCCTGAATACAACCTTTCAACACCCCAGATGTTTGTCTGCGCATTCTTATCATTCGTTTCCGCCTTCTGAAGATATTCAAACTCGGCCTCCGTCGGCAGACGGAACACATAGCCGGGAGGAAGCATCTTGCCGAAGCGCTCCTTCAGGACGGACGGGAGTTTTTGAACCACAATAGAAGCATCGCTAATCCACGCTTCTCTTTTTTCGCCTCTTGGGTGGAATCCGAAAAACAAGTGCGCCTGAAACGGGAGGCAGCCTAGCGGCATAGCCTCTGTTTCAGGCGCGATTTGCTATCATGTCCTT
>CACZAK010000097.1 GCA_902779075.1 uncultured bacterium
ATCATCGTATCCATCGGTCAGGGCATCGAATCCCATGAATTCGAAAAGGCCGGTATCCCCGTCAAGAGAGGCAACTTCGAAGCCATGGATCTGGGCGGCGTCGGCGTGTCCGAAGGCCTGTTCGCCGGCGGCGACTGCGTCACCGGCCCCGCCACCGTCATCCGCGCCATCGCGGCGGGCAAAGTCGCGGCGGCCAACATCGACGAATATCTGGGCTTCAAACACACGATCTCCCACGACGTGGAGATCCCGCAGCCCAGCATGGGCGACAAGGATCCCTGCGGCCGCGTAGAGATGCACGAGCGCGACCCGCAGGTCAGAAAGTGCGATTTCCAGTGCATCGAGGAAACGCTCTATGAGGGCATCAACCTTCTCCCAGGTTTTGACCGCCTTGACCCAACGGTCTGGGATTGCGTCGAAGCCGTAGAACGCCCCTGCGAGTTGTCCGTAGACCGCGCCGATGGAATCTGAGTCACCGCCGAGGTTCACGGCTGCGATGAGACCGTCGGCGAAGCTCTCCGTCGTGTTGAACGCCCAGAGCGCGGCGTCAAGCGTCGAGACCGCCCAGCCGGAGTTGTTCACCTGCGCGCGCTTCAGTTCCGCGCCAGGCCCCTTCTTCGTGCGCGTGCCGGCCAGGTGTTCGTCAAGGACTGCGGCGAACCTGTCGCAGACCTCGCGCACCGCCGCCTACGCTTCACACACGGCGCGGATTGACGAGGAGAAAACGCGGAATAGGGGTTTTGCCACTACTTCATTTGTTAACAATGGTGCAATGAAGATTTTTGAAAAATACCCAATGGAGTGTTCAAGTTATTTTTGAACAGCGACTTATGGGGTCTGCGTTGGGAATTAAGAGACCTATACGGGGGGATTATGAGACCTCAAGCAGACGATTGAACCAATTGCAAAACCTCCGCGATTATGGGCGCAACGGTCAAGAGTTTTTGGGCACTGCGTCGGCTCATAGCCTGACGCCCCCGCTTCTCAGGAAAATGGGATTTACGTCGTCAGTCGATATGCGGCCAGTGGCAATTTTGGCACGAGAACATGTTTTTTGGGTTTTATTCGTTTTACTGCTCTACAAACAGACAAAATCTGCTATAATTTACGCCGACATCCAGAAGGTTTCATGGAAGCCAAGGAAGTTTAAAGGAAGAAAGAAGACTCAATGACAGATTCGACCCGTGCATCCGAACGCATTCTGCTGACAGGCCTCACCGGTTTGGTGGGGAGTTCCGTCGTTGTTGCCCTCGCTAAGGAAAGGCCCGACTGTACCTTTGTCTGCCTTGTGCGCGGCGCAGGCGGCCTTTCCGCAGAGCAGCGGGCGCAAGACGTCATCCGCAGCGAGTGCGAGTTCGAGGGATGTCCGGAAATCTGCGACGAAGTGCTGAACCGCGTGACCGCAATCGAGGGCGACGTGACGTCGATCGACGTAGACCAGCTCGCCGCGAATCCTCTCCTCAAGGGCGTGCATAAGGTACTGCACTGCGCGGCCGACGTGAATCTCGGCAAAGATCCGACGGGACGCGTGTTCAAGATCAACTACGATGGTACCCGTCGCATGGTTGAACTCGCCAAGAAGCTAGACGTGCGCGAATTTCATTACGTCGCCACTGCATACGTCGCCGGAAAACAGACTGGCGTGGTCTACGAACAGGAACAGCAGCCGCCAGACTTCAACAACCCTTACGAGGAGAGCAAGTGCAAGGCCGAACACCTGGTAAGGGAATCCGGCATACCATTCACTATCTACCGTCCTGGAATCATCGTCGGCAGGAAAAGCGACGGACGCATCCGCAAGCCGCTTGCGTTCTACCGTATTCTCGAATTCCTCCAGAAGCTCAAGGAGCGTGCCGCGCGTCGGAAAGGCGTGTCGCCGGACGCGTGGGTCGACATGGACATGAACTGCCGCACGGTGGCCTCGGACCATATTTACTTCGTCCCGATCGACTATGTCCAGGCCGCCATCACGGATCTCTTCCAGCGTCCTGCATCCGGCGTAACCTATCACGTTACGGGCAACCGTCCCGTCTCCGCCAACCAGATACTGCGCGCCGTATGCCGCGTGTTCAGGATCGACGGACTCACCATCGGCATGGACCGCGCGTGTAAATCATCTGAGGAGTCGATGTTCTCGAAGTTCGTGGGCGACCTGTTCCCCTACTTCTCCAGCGACCTGGTCTTCGACCAGCAGAACATCGGCCGCGACTTCGCGGGACTCGCCAGCTACGACTACGGCAGCGATGACCTTGAGGTCCTCGCGCATGCCTACCTGTCGCAGCACTTCAAGTCCGCCGGGTGGGTGCAGAACATGATCAGCAACCCACCCGACCGCGACCCCCGCGCTCAGTAAAGAACTGCTAGATTTTCAGTCCGTCGAAGGCTTTGCCGAGCGAGCTGAACGAATCGGTCTCGCCGGCATGCGCCTCCATCCAGTCCGCAACGTCCTGCGCTTCGGCGTCGCGCGCGATTTCCTCGGGCGTGCGAGGCTTCAGGGGCTTGGCCTGACACTGGCGGATGGAGAGCGAAATGCGTTCACGCTCCCAGTCGAGGGATAGTATCTTCACCGTGACGAGTTCGCCGGCCTTCAGGAAGTCGTTGGGGTCGTTCACCTTGTCCCACGAAATCTCGCGCACGGGCACTAGGCCCTCAACGCCGCCGAGGTCCACGAAAGCGCCGAAGTTCAGCACCTTCACGACTGTGCCGTTGAGGGTCTGCCCCTCTTCAAGCGTGTCGCGCAGATAGTCCTTCGCAACGGCGAGTTCGCGTTCCTGCACGACGCGGTGGCTCACGATGAGGTTCACTCCCCTGTCGTCAGTGCCGTACTCCTGCACGATGAACTGCAGCTTCTTACCAACGTATGGATTCTCCGCACCGGGTGCGATCGGCTTGCGGACACGGTCGATCTGCGAGTACGGGCAGAACCCGCGCTGTCCGCACACCGTCACCTCGTATCCGCCCTTCACTTCCTTCTCGACGGTTCCCTCCAGGGAGAGTCCGCCGTCGAAGGCGCGCTGGATGGTCTGGTCCACGGAGACGATAGCGGCGGATTCCGCCACGTCCGCCTTCGCGAATAGGTAGGCGTCCTTCTGCATCGCCACGAAGGACACCTCAACCATGTCGCCGCGCTTGACGGTAACATCCCCTTCCTCGTCCGTGACGTCAGAAACGGGAAGGAGTCCAACCGTCTTGGCGTTGACGTCGAGCGTCACGTACTCTTCGCCCACGCGCACCACGCGCGCGTTCACCGTGTCGCCCGGGTTGAACCCCTTGCGGAATCCCTTGAACTGCTGGTCAAGCAAGGCCGCGAAGCCCGCCATCGATGAGTCTTTGTTCATTAGGTTTTCTCTGCCGTCAAATGGTCGGAATCTGCGCGGCGGCCACGGACTGGCCGAGACGGCGCGCCTTCTCGTCTGGCATGAAGATGTCGATCTGCTCAGCGAGCAGCGGGTCGATCGCCTCGAGTCCCATGCGGGCCGTGTTGAGGATGATGTCGCCGCCGAAGCCGCTCGTCACGCGCCCGAGGATCATCAGGTTCGAGTAGTCGTAGAACTCGCGGTACCACGCCGCCGCGTTCGCGAGGTAGCGTCCGATCATGAGGTAGATCTTCAGCGCGATCTCCTCGCGCTTCTCCATCGCTGCCTGGACGACCTTCAGGCGCTCAGGCAGCTTCATCGTCTTGGGGAACTTCATGCCGTAGCGGCACGCGAGGAAGTTGACGGCCTGCTGCGAGAAGTACATCGCGCCGACGCCGAAATCCTTGCTCCACTCGCACACACCCGCGTTGGGGTTGAGGTCCACCGGCGCGAACGCGAGTTCGCTGATGCGGCCCGTGAGCGCGCCGTTCTGGTTGATGTAGCCGACGGCCTCGCTCGAACCCATCGCAACGCCGAGGATGCCCGTGCGCTTCATCGTGATCGCGCCCGCGAGCGCGGTGACGTCGCCGTCGTTGAACACCTCGAACGGGCACTTCCACTCGTCCTCGACACGGGCGAAGAGGTTCTGCGCGATCTCGTACTTGGACGGGTTCTTCTCCTTGACGCCGCGGATGAGCGAGGCGACGCCGAGCTTCTTGCCCACGAACGTGCCGGCGGAGGAGCCGCCGATCGCGTCCACCTTCCCGCCCAGCGCGGCTGCCGCCGCCTCAAGGCCGGCGGAGAGCTTCTCGTAGTGGTAGTCGGGGTCGGACTGCGGACGCGGATCCCACGGGAACTCCTTGGAGAACACGACCTTCCCGCGCTTGAGCGCCGAGATTTTGAAATCGCTCGCGCCGAGGTCGAAGCCGATGCGGTTGCCGTTGGTGTTGCCCTTCACCAACACCTCGCGCTCGCTCGTGACGGGCATCTTCTTGAGCGGGAGGATCACCGTCTCGACCGGACGTCCGTAGAGGTCGTTGAAGAACGCGTAGTCGAACGCGCGCGCGCCCTTCTTCGTGTACGCCTGCGCGATGGGCTTGACAATCTCGTCCGGGCCCGAGAGGTAGAGCTTCCAGCCGCCCGCGCTCCAGAGGACGAACTTCACCACGCGCTCGATGAGGTGCCGCACGCCAGGAAGCATAGTGGGATGGATGCGCTTGGGGAGCGTAACGTCGTAGCGGTAGATGTGTCCCTCCTCGCGCTCCCACGCGATAGCCACGGTCTGCGCCGCCCCCTCCTGGGCCTTCGCCCGCAGGAAGTTGAGCGCCTTAAGCGGTGCCTGGAAGCCGACGTCCACGCCGCATCCACATTCGCATTTCTTCTTAGTTGCCATGATTTGTTCCTTTCTATGCCTTTCTGGCTGTGTGAAGATGTAATATTCTACCATAATTTTCCGCTTGCGCGGATTCTAATTGAGCTGCGTCCAGTCGAGCGCCCAGTAGCGGCGGTCGAGGGCGTACGGATCAACGGGTTCGTTGTCGAGGTCGAAGGTCGCGGGCAGCACGCCGTAGCGCATCATTTCACGCAGATACTGCTTGGGCGGACGGAACCCCTGCATGTCGAAGCGCTTCACCTTCTCCAGCACGTCCTTGCCGTCCTGGATCATCGCGAGGATCGCCTTGTAGTCGGGATCGTCCGTGGACTTGAACACGGCCTTCCCGTCCTTGCCCATGCCGAACCCGCCCGCCTCCTTCGCAAGCGGCGCCTTGAGGAAGAGCGACTTCTCGGGACGCGACAGGTTGAAGAGCAGGTGGCGGTGCCACTTCTTGAGGCGCGGATCGTTCCAGTTCGGCGTCCAGAAGCTGATGCCGTTTTCGTCCGAAAGGTAGTGCGGCAGGCGCATCCCGCCCGTGTGGCACGAATCGCAGCGCTTCGTGATCACGGCCTGCGCGGCCATGGACTTGGCGCGCTTGCGGTCGTTGTTCATCACCTGCTTGTTCTGGAAGTAGCCGCCGATGGAGCCGCAGCCAAGCGCGGCGTACGTGCCGGGGTACGGCGCGGAGCCGTCGAGCCACGCCATCACCGTCCTGCGGTCGGCGGGCGACACGGTGGCGCCGTGGTGCTTGCCGGAGATCTTCTCCATGAGCGGACTCCCCCCGCTGCCGCGCGCGTAGGGCGGCCAGTCGCTGCGCTCAGAGTTGCGTCCGTCGAGCACCTGATTGTGCGCAATGAGGTTGTAGTACGCCATCGAGAACATCGGGCCGTGGTCGCCGGAGAGGTCCACGTTCCCGCAGCGCTTGTCGGGATTGTGGCACTTCACGCACGAGCGGTCGAGGACGGGTTGCATGTCGCGCGGGAAGTCCGCAACGTCAACCACCAGGCCAGATGCGTCAATCTCCGACGGACCGCGCGAGAGCGCCTTCGAGACCGTAGCGGCGCGGCGAACGGTGTTCTCGGTCTTCTTCTCGTGGCAGCCCACGCATCCCTGACGCTCGCCCGGCATCACCTGCGTGAAGCTCTGCATCCGCTTCACGGCGCGCCCTTCCGCGTCGAGCGCGATGAAGAAGAGCGACCGCAGCGCGGGCGCCTTGAAGTAGGCACTGCCGTCCGCCTCCACTGGCACGGTGCCGAGATAGCGCGTGAGCGTGAACGATCCGCCGTACGTGAGCGGGTCCATGCCGCCCGTGTAGTTGATCGGCTTCGGCAGGGATTCCATCACCATCAGCTTCTTGATCGTACCGGGCTTCACACCGTCAAGGCTGCGGCTGATCATCACGTTCTCGAGGTAGAACTCGCCGGTCTTTGACTTGAGGTCGGTGCGGTCGGCGAGGATGCGCTCGCGCGGACGCGGCATGAGCGGACGCGGCTCGCTGATGCGCGACCCGCCGTCGCTCGCGCCCTCGAACACGGTGAACTCGCGCGGGAGCGTGAACAGCGCCTCCTTCTGTCCGCGCCGGTTCATGAGGAACACCTCGTCGCCGTCCGTCGCCATGAAGAGTTCCGGCGAGAACGCCCACGGGTCGTAGCACCGCCCCTTCGAGATGTGCCGGATGTTCGAGCGGGCGTCGGGCCCCGACTTCGCGGAGAGGACGCTGAGGAAGCCGCCGTGCTCCATCGCGCCGTGGCCGGGGGAGTCGATGAACACGATGTCGTCGGAGCCGGGGATCGGCTTCGCGTCGATGTAGACGCCGTTGGGGTACGTGTTGCCCTGCAGGATCTGGTGCTGCGTGCCGTCGGGGTTCATCGTCCAGAGGTGGTGGAACGTCACCTGCCGGCGGTCCACGTACTCCCAGCGCATGTAGGCGATGCGCCCGTCGTGAAGCGGCCAGGGCGTGTTGTCGTGCTCGATGTTGGCGGAGAGCATCCGGATGCCGGAGCCGTCGGGCTTCATGCGGTAGATGGTGGCCACCTGCGTGAGCCAGCAGTTCACCCAGCGGCGCGCGCGGCCCGAGACGAAGATGATGTCGCCGTCCGGGAGCCACGCGGGCTCGATGTCGTCGTATTCGCCGAACGTGAGCTGCTTGAGACCGGTACCGTCCGAGTTGATGGTGAAGAGGTGGTAGCGCTGCTCGTTGCCGGGACGGTAGGAGAAGACGATCTGCCTGCCGTCGTAGTGGACGCACGGGTCGCGCACCGCGCCGGCGACGTCCTCGAGGAGCGTGCGGAACGACTTGGTGCGGAGGTTGTACGCGACGAGCCGCCCCTGCCGGTTGAGAATCGTGTGGCTGGAGCCGTAGCAGTAGTAGCCGAAGTTCGCGTACCAGTGCTCGCGCCGGTGCGTGCGCGTGGCGAACAGGATTTCCTCGACGTCGCCGTACTCCCCGGCGAACAGCTTCTCGCGCAGCTCCGCGACGGGCGGCGCGGGCGGACGCAAGCCGGAAACGACCGGCTTCTCGTCCGTGTCGTAGAAGTCGATGTAGTCGATGTTCACGGGAAGATGCGGCGCGACGATGCGCAGGTCGGCGCCGGCGGGGATGGTGAGCTTTACGATCTCTACATCCTCAATCCGGTGAAAGTCGCCGGTGTCGGGAAACACGACGTCGCCGAGGTGCCTGTCGCCGTCGAAGAACTGCACCGTGGCGTCCTTGCCGCCGTTGTCCGTCGAGAATGCAATGACAAGCCATTTCGCCGCCGGCACCTTGCCGTAATGCACGGCCCCGCCGTCCCGGAAGAACGCGAGGATCGAGCCGCCGGACGTGCCCGGAATCTTGTCGTATGGGCCGGGCTTCGCGCTCTTGGCGGGCAGCATCTCGCCCTTCTCGGCCTCTATCCGAAAAGCCGGCGCAGATTTCTCCGACACGGCCGCACTCGATGCGCAGGAGAAAGCGGCAACCGAGACAAGCAGCGAAGCGATCTTCGCTCCAGGCATGCATCCGCGCCTCATGTTCTACTTCCTTTCCGTGTTGAATTTTCCATACGGAGTGGAGCCGTAGGGGCAGACCACCTGAGGCTGTCCAAACGTCTTGCCGTCGACGGACGCCTTCCAACCGCGCCCGTTCGTGGGGAAGCGCACAATGCGGCCGTCGGTGTACGTCACTTCGATCATCGCGAGGAAGGCGGCGCAGCCGTGGTTGTTCTCGGCGGCCACCTCGATGACGTTCTTCCCGGGCACGAGGTTCGTGCGCGACGGGCCGATCACGGCCGTGGGCGTGTACCACAGTTTGCCGTTGTTCTGCCAGCCCACTTCCTTGCCGTTCACGGAGAAGACGGCGGAGTCGTCGCAGGAGAAAATCAGCGCCGACGTGTCGATTTCGCCCTGCGGCAGGTCAAGCTCGGCGCGGAACGCCACCTTCGCGCCGTCCTTGTTCTGCGCCGCCTTGTGCCAAATCCACTCCGCACCCTCGAACGACGGCGCACCGCCGAGCGCGAGCGCGTCCATTTTCTGGAGAAGCGCGTTTTCGAGGTTGGGGTCGAGCTCCACCGAGTCCGTGCGCACGCGCAGGTCGCGGAATTCGACCTTCATCGGATGTCCCTGGTGCAGCTGGATGGAGATGTACCCGGTCTCGGGCAGGAACTCCGGACGCGCGTCGGCCACCGTGACCGTGCGCACGCCGTTGACCCACATCGCGAGGATGTTGCCCTTTGCGACGACGCGGATGTCGTTCCACTCGCCGACGCGGTAGACGTCCTGGATGGACTTGTCCGCGGCGAAAGCCTCCTCGCTCTTGCGTCCGTCGGGCGCGAGCACCACGTTGCATCCGCGCTTGCCCACGAGATGCTGTCCGGTGCAGAAGAAATAGCCCACGATGGATCCGGAGCCGTTCATGTCCGCCTGGTAGCCGGTGTCGGTGGTCGTGCTGTCGGTGCTGCGCACCTGGATGCCGGAGTTGGCGGACTTGCTCAGGCGGAACGAGCCGCGCAGCTCGAAGTCCGCGAGCTTCTCCCGCGCATAGACGAGGTACTGGCTTTTCTTGCACGGCTTCTCGGGCGTCGATTCGCCCACGAGCACGCCGTCCTTCGCGTAGAAGAAGTCCGCGTCCTGCTTCCACCCGTCGAGGTCCTTGCCGTTGAAGATCGGCCGGAACAGCACGGCGTCCGAACCCGGCACGCGCCCGCGGCGCTCTAGCGCGCCCACGATGCCCGCTAGCGCCGTGCGCGCCGATCCCTTCGCGCGCAGCGCCGCCTCGACGAGCGGCTTTGCCACGCACTCCGGGAGCGAGCTCTCGCCGAAGGACAGGATCGTGCTGTCGGGCACCGTCTGGCGCTGCACCGGCCCGTTGCCCACGACGTAGGCGATGCGCAGTTCCTTGGTCATTCCCGGCGCGGGGTCGCTGTGGAAGCCGCCGCGTCCCACAAGACGGCAGCCGGCCATGATCTCCGTCGACCCGGCCTCGATCAGCGAATCAACCATCAGCTTCACGTCCGCCACACGTCCCGCCGCGAAATTGCCGAACTTCGCTTCGATCACCTTGATCGGCTTCCGCTCGGGCATGAACTCGCGCGAGGCCATGCGGACGATTGCGCCGGCGAGGCGCTCCTCCTCCGGCATTTCCGCGAGGAGCGACAACATCGCCGGAAGGTCGCGCTTCGCGTCGCCGATCTGCGCGAGGGCCTTGAACGCCTCGATGCGCAGGCGGTCGTCCTTCGTCGCGCGCGCCAGCGCCAGGATCTGCGGCATCGTTGCGCGGGCGCGGCGCTCGCCCAGCACGCCGAGCGCAAGACGCGCCTTTTTCGCGTCGGTACCGCGCGCGAGTTCCATCAGCTTGGCGTCCGCCGCCGCATTGGGAAACCCGGCGAGCAGGAAACGGGCCTGCACGGCGTCGCGTCCGGTGCCGGACGCCGCCTCCACGAGCGCGGGGAACGCGGACATGTCGCCGCTCCGGATCGCGGTCTTGGGCGGGAACGCGGTCAGCGCCTCCGTCGCGCCGGCGTACTTTTCAAGGGCGAACACCTTCCCGGCGCGTGCGGCGCGCACGTGCGCGATCGCCTGGCGCTTCGCGTCCGGCACCTGCGCTTCGGCCGCCGCCAATGCGGCGTCCACCTCCGCGCCCGGGATGTTCTGAAGCGCGTAGAGCGCGGAATGGAACACCGACGGCTCGCCGCTCTTCAGCATCTCCGCGAGCACGGGGACGCTTGCCGCCGTACCGCGGTGCGCCAGTTCCTGGCACGCCGTCATGCGGTCGTCGAGCGCACCGGACTTCGCCACGTCCAGCAGCTGCGCCTCGGTCATCTTATAAACGGACGGTCCCTCCAGCGCACCCGCCACGCAGGCGCACACAAGAGCCAAACTCAATGCAATTCTTTTCATTTCCTTACCTCGCTTTAGTTGGTTGGGAGAGGACAAAAGACAAAGGACAGCCGACAAAGGTTGAAACTTCACTCCTTTGTCTTTCGTCTTCTGTCCTCTGTCCTTCACTTTTCACTCACCTATTCACTATTCACTATAACCTATTCCCTATCAAATGATCTGCCAGCCCGGACGGTGCGCGCGGTAGAGCATGCGGTTCGCCTCGGGGTCGTTGATGAACTGCTCCTTCACGGGGTCCCAGTGCATGTCGCGGCCGAGCCACTGCGCGATGTTCGCGCAGTGCGTGGAGGTCATCGAGCGGTGCATGAGCACGGGGTTCGCCACGGTCTTCGTGCGCGACTTCACGGAGTTGAAGAACTGGCGCATGTGGTTTTCCGTGGTGTAGCCGGTGCGCGCGCAATAGTCCGCGAGGATCTTGTTGTAGTCCGCGAGGAGCGACGGACGCGACACGTCGGGACGCGTGTAGCCGTCGGCGCACGCCACCCAGCCCTCGCTGCCCACGTACCGCACGCCGCACGTCCCGCGCCAGCCGCGCTGTTCGGCGATCATCTCCACGCCGTTCGCGAAGCGGAGCGCCATGCCGTTCGGCTCGGCCATGTGCATGGCCGGGTAGAATATCGGCGACGTCGCCTCCATGCCGAGCGCGTCGTGGCATTGCGCGTAGGTGTGGGAGCACCAGTCGCCGATGATGCTCGTGCCGAAGTCGTAGTGCTTCACCCAGCGCGTGAGGTAGTCGTGGTTGTACGGACGCCACGGACACGGCCCGAGCCAGGCGTCCCAGTCAAGCTCCTCGCGCGACGGCTGCTTCTCCGCCGGGAGCCACTTGCGCTGGAGGTAGAGAGGCGTGCCGAAGTAAAGGTGCGCATACACCTTCTTCACCTCGCCGAGGCGGCCGAGGCGCAGCAGCTCGTTGCACACGATGAAGTTCGGCTCGCTCAGGCGCTGGATGCCGGCCTGGTAGATGCGGCCGTACTTCTGCGCCGTGGCGACGACGGCCTGTCCTTCGCGGACGGTCATCGCGGACGGCTTTTCGCAGTAGACGTCCTTACCCGCCCTCATCGCAAGCACGGACGCGGGCGCGTGCCAGCGGTCGCCCGTCGCGATGTGGACGGCGTCGATGTCCTTGCGCGCGAGCATCTCGCGCATGTCGATGTACGTCTTGCAGTCCTTGTTGCCGTAGTGCGCGTCGGCCCAGGCCTTGATGCGGTCGCGGCGTTCCTTCCACACGTCGCAGATGGCGACGAACTGCACGTCCTTCTCCGGCAGCACCCAGCCGCGGAACACGCCGCCGCCGCGCCGCCCGAGGCCGATGCCCGCCACGACGATCCTGTTTGACGGCGACACCGCGCCGTTGAGTCCCAGCGCCGACGACGGCACGAGCCACGGCAGCGCCACCGCGCCGCCTGCGCGTTTCAGAAACGATCGCCTATTGCATTTTTGCATTATATGAACTCCTTATTTGTGTTGAGTTAAAATTGACTCGCCGGCTTTCATCCGCGCGCAGCGCTCGAGCGCCTCCATCAGCATCGCACGCGGCGAGGCGAGGTTAAGGCGCAGGAACGATTCACCCTTCGGTTCGAGGAACATCGCACCGGGCGACAACTTGACCTTCGCCTCGGTCTCCAGACGCTGGGCCAGTTCCCAAGACGGGACGCCATGGGCCGTGACGTCCAGCCAGGCAAGATACGTTGCGTCGAGGTCGGCCACCCGGACACTCGGCATCCTTTCGCGGATGAAGCCCAGAAGCGCCAGGTAATTGCCGTGGAGGTACGTGCGAAGTTCGTCAAGCCAGTACGCACATTTGTCCCATGCGACTGACGATGCCAGGAAGCTGAACGTGTTCAGGTAACCGGTGCCGTGTTTGCTGTGCATCCGGCGCATGCGGTCCCGCACCTTTGAATTAGCGCAGATCGCCACCGATGCGTGCAGTCCCGCCAGGTTAAACGTCTTGGTCGCGGACCAGAACGTCATGAACGTATCCTCAAACCCCTCCGCCACCTTCGCGTAAGGCACGTGTCGCGAGCCCGGCATCTGCAAATCCGCGTGGATCTCGTCGCTCAGCAGGAACACGCCATGGCGACGGCATATCTCGCCTGCGCGGCGAAGCTCGTCGGCAGACCACGCCCGCCCCGCCGGGTTGTGCGGATTGCAGAGGAGAAAAAGCTTCGCGCGCGGGTCTGACGCCTTCCGCTCCAAATCCTCGAAATCCATTTCGTATGAGAAGTCCCCTTCTCCGTGTGACGGCACGCGCCGCAGCGGACTTTCCAAAAGCTCCACGCCGTGGTCGTGGATTACCTCCAGGAAACCGCAGTAAGCGGGAGTCTGTAGGATTATCCCGTCGCCATTCGAACAGAACACGTCGATCGCCGCACCCAGCGAGCGCAGCACGCCCGTCGCCTCGACTAGCCATTTCGTGTCGATGGTCCAGTCGTGCCGTGTGGCGAGCCACCTTGCAAGGCTCTGGCGCCAGCTTTCAGGCGCAAGCGCATAGCCGAAAACCCCTGAGTCAACCCGTTCGTGAAGAGCGGAGATAATCTCAGGTGCGGCGCGGAAATCCATGTCCGCCACCCACAACGGCAGCGTCTCGTCATCGGACAGCACGTCCCACTTGACGCTCGCAGTCCCGCGACGCTGCTGGAGGGTGTCGAAATCGCATTTGTTCATTGCCAAGGCAATGTTCTCCTTGAGGATGGGAATGCAAACGCCTAAGCGCGGATGAGCGCAAGCAGCTCGTCGCGCTTCGCGGCCATCAGGTCGGGCGTCTTCGCCTCGAGGTTGAGGCGCACGAGCGGCTCCGTGTTGGACATGCGCACGTTGCACCACCAGCCGTCGCGGGACCAGTTGTCCACGCTCACGCCGTCCAGCTCGAACACGCGCTCCGCCGTGGGCGCATACGTGGCCTTCACGCGCGCCAGCACCTCGGCCGGATCGCCCGCCACGCGCGAGTTGATCTCGCCGGACTGCGAATACTTGCGGAGCGGCGCGATGAGCTCGCTGAGGGGCTTGTCGCTCCGCGAGACGATGTTCGCGAGCGCGAACGTGGCCATGGAGCTGGACTCCGCGGTGAAGTTCGCCTTGAAGTAGTAGTGTCCGGAGAGCTCGCCCGCGAAGATCGCGTCGTTCTCGCGCATCTGCGCCTTGATGAAGCTGTGGCCCACGCGGGACATCATCGGCTTGCCGCCGGCGGCGGCGATCGTCTCGTCCGCGACCTTCGAGGAACGGAGGTCGTAGAAGCAGGCGGCGCCGGGATTCGACTGGAGCAAATCCTCGCTGATGAGCGCCGTGATGAAGTCCATCGGGATGATCTCGCCCTTCTCGTCGATGAAGCCCGCGCGGTCCGCGTCGCCGTCGAACGCCACTCCGAACGCGTACTTGCCGGGGTTCGCGCGCACGAGCGCCTGGAGGTCCTTCAGCGTCTCCGTCTTGAGCGGGTTCGCATCGTGGTTCGGGAAAGCGCCGTCGAACTCCTCGAAGAGACCGTCGTACGTGAGCGGCGAGCCCTTGAACGCGGCCGCCTCGCAGATGCCCATGCCGTTCGCGAAGTCGCACGCGACGTGGAGCGGCTTCGCCATGTGCTCGAACGTGCGCACGTGGCGCGCGTAGTCTGCAAGGACATCCACCTTCGTGATCGTACCCCTCGGAGAAGCGACACTCATGTCGCTTCCATCCATCTCCATCACCATCCGCTCGATGTCCTTGATACCGTTCGCGCCGGAAATCGGCACGGCGTTCGCGCGGCAGAGCTTGCAGCCGTTCCACTCCTTCGTGTTGTGGGAGGCCGTGATCATCACGCTGCCGTCCGGGTGGAGAGTGCCGTTCGCGAAGTAGCTCATCGGGGTGGAGGCGTGTCCGATGTCGATCACGTCCACGCCCATGTCGTTCAGCCCGCGCGCGAACGCGGCGAAGAGCGGTTCGGAGTGCGGACGTATGTCTCGCGCCACCACTATCTTCTTCGGCGAACCGAGGAAGCGCGCGTAAGCCCGCGCGATTTTGTAGAACATGTCGTCCGTCAGCTCCTGTCCGTAGACGCCGCGGATATCGTATGCCTTGAAGATGCCCATTTCTTGTCCTTTTCTATTATGCGTTGGGGCTTATATTTTACCATAATAAGGGCACACCGCGCTCCCCAAAAAATCTGAAAAATGTTTTTTGATTTTGATCGTCCATGTAGAACATGCAGAGCCCCACACCAGCGGAAGCAATTGACATTCCAGTGCGCGGCGAATTGTGGTATAATAGCGTCCGTTTCCCACACGAGAGCGAGAACGCACATGGAATTCGAAAACACAATCGGGCTGGAGACGCACGTCCAGCTCAAGACAAACACGAAGATGTTCTGTGGCTGTCTGCTGAAGACAGGCTGCGAACCCAACACCAACGTATGCCCCGTGTGCCTGGGCTACCCGGGCGCCCTTCCCGTCGCGAACAAGGAGGCCGTGAAGCTCACCGTTATGAGCGGACTCATGCTCGGTTGCGAGATAAACCGCCACGCCACCTTCGACCGCAAGAACTACTTCTACCCCGACATGGCGAAGGACTACCAGATCTCCGAAAACGGCAATCCCCTCTGCATCGGCGGCGGCGTGACGATCGAGACGCCTAACGGGCCCAAGTTCATCCGCATCAACCACATCCACCTTGAGGAGGACGCCGCGAAGATCAACCACTACGCCCAGAGCTCGGGCGTGGACTTCAACCGCGGCGGCACGCCCCTCATGGAGATCGTGTCGGAGCCAGACATGGCTTCCGCCGACGAGGCGATCGCGTACCTCACGGCCCTCAAGGAGATGCTCGTCTACGCCGGCGTGAGCGACTGCAACCTCGAAGAGGGCAACATGCGCTCCGACGTGAACATCTCCATCCG
>CACZAK010000098.1 GCA_902779075.1 uncultured bacterium
GCAGTCAAGCGATATGTTCGCTGCGGCGAATGGGGGGCTCCTTCGGATGAAACGAAACCCGCCGCCGCAAGCGGCACATCCTTGATCAGGTAAAAGGCGCGGTGGGCCACCCGGCTTACCAGGTGGCGGCATCTGTCCGTTTGAAAGTTCCTTGGGCGTCGCATGGCAGACAGTTTACCAAAAAATCAGTCACTCCCCCACTCTTACTCCACCAATCGTGTCTGACCCTCGCGCCCCCTCGTCATCGGCGAGGGCCGGCGGCCTGGGCGTCCAACGGCCTGAAGCCGAGCGCCAGCGCCGGTGATCCTGGCTTGAGGCGGAAGTCGTTGCGCCCGGGATCCTCGAACTGCGGGTCGGCATAGACGCCGCCCACCTCCTTGCCGCACGCCGCCCATGCGTCCCAGCCGAGGCCGTCCAGATTGGGACGCCCCGAATAGTCGTACCACAGGTTCGCGGCCCAAACGCCTCCTACGCCGCGCGTGCCCCGCCCAACGAGCGGCCCATTCCGCACAACCACGATGTTGTTCACAAAGTGGAGCGTGCACGGGATGTTCTGCACCACCTGGCGCGCCGTGCGCACCGCGCCGTGCATGCGGTTCCACGCGAACACGTTGTTGCGAATCACGCACCCGGCGCCATAGTGCTGGTTGAAGCCGCCGTCCGTCGTGTTCCAGCAGAGGTTCCGCTCCATCAGGATACCCTCACTCCCCTCGTCGGCGAAGAGCGCCCATCCGCCGTAGGAGTAGGACTTCACGTCGTGTATGACGTTGTCGTGCACCCAGGTGCCGAAGCTCGTGCCGAGCGTGTACACGCCGCCCATGTCGCTCATCACGCCCTTTCCGAGGTCATAGATGCGGTTGAACGCGACTTCGTTGCGCTGCGCCACGCTGCCACTGAATCCCCAGGTCCAGCCCACGCTCACGCCCGTGTAGTAGAAGTCGTAGATGTCGCAGTGCAGCACCTTCGAGTCCGAAACGTGCGTGAGCGCCACGCCCGTTCCCTCCGGATTGAACCGTCCGCCCTGCCGGATCGTGCAGTCCGAGATTTCGTTGAACGCCGTCGACCGCGGCGCGAGGCGCGTGATGATCCGGCGCGTGAGCGACTCGCCCGCCGCCACGTATCCGCTGCTCGCGCCCATCCACACACCTCCAGCGCCGAGGTCTTCGAGCGTGCAGCGTACAATCCGGTTGGACGTGCAGCCGTCGTTGAAGCGAAACGCGTAGTTACCAGTGTTGCGCACCACGCAGTTCTCCCACGAAAGGCGCTGCACGCCCTCTGCCGTCACAAGTCCATCGCACCCGATCGCCGCCTGGTGCTGCCAGGTCTCCGTGGGTCCCTTCCCGCCGTCAGGCGACGTCGCATCGCTTGCGGCGAACGTCAGGCCCTTGAACGCGATGTCGTGCACATAGCGCCCCGCGTCCGGCTCGCCCCTGAACTCCACGAGACGGCTCAGCTTCGCGCTCGGCGCAACCACCTGCAGCGTCTCCAGCCTTTCGCCGGGGCACGGGCGGTACAGCACCTCGCCCGCCCGCGCGTCGTAGAACCATTCGCCCGGCGCGTCGAACGCGCTGCGCACGTTCTCGAAGCAGACGAGCGTCATGCGCCCGTCCCACTTCAACCAGCTGTACCAGTCGCGCGGAGACCACGTCTCCACCGTGCCGGTCGCGGGGTCGAACCCGCGCAGGATGCGTCGCGCGAAGCTCCATGCGTGCACCACGCACATCTGCGCATAGGGCATCTCGTCCGGCGCAAGCGCCGCGAGCTCCTTCACGCCGTCGCCGACCACCACGCGCTCCACATAGGACGAAGAAGCGCCCGCGCGCGGGGCGATCGTGGGCTTCGCCACCTTGAAGTAGCCTACGTTCGGCAGGCGCGCCCGACTGGCGCGGCGTCCGTTCACCCACAGCTGCTCGAAATAGACAGGCTTGCCGTCCGCGCCGCGCGGTACGGGAGCCGACCACCAGCCCTTTCCGGTGTCCTTCCACCCCGCAAGCGGCGCTCCGCCGGAGATCACCGCGCCATTCTCGCCGACCCACGTGACGGGCGCCTGCGGCGTGCCGGAGTCAGCCGGCGTGAAGATGAGCGTGCGCTCGAGCGCATAAATGCCCGGCTTCACGCGCACGGTCCAAGCCGATGCGTCGTTCTTCGCCTTCGCGGCGCGAATCGCCTCAAGCGCCCCATGAGGCGTGAGGCCGCCCGGGGAGACAACGAGTTCGCCGGCTGCTAGGGTGAACGCAGTGAACGCGGCAATGGCGGCGAGAGCGGAAAGAGTGCTAGTTTTTTTCATTTTAGAGGTAGTTGCAAAACCCCTCTTCCGCGCCGTCTGCGAACCAGGCCGCGCGGCCTGACGGAACTCGCAAAACCACATCTGCGCGGCTGAAAGATTCAGCACATCTATTATGCCAAATCCGCGCTTCCGGCGCAAGGGGAAAAATGAAACACATCACCCCCGGCACGTACGAGAACGTGGCGTTCAACTACACCGTCGTCCGCGACGGCGCGACCGAGACGCTCACGCTCACGATCCCGCACCTCGTGGTGGCGTAAGCGTCCGATCCGCTCTGCGGTCGTACAATTCAAGCCCCCTGCAGGGTGTTGGCAGGGGGCTTGTTTCATTATTTCGCGATGAGCGTCTGCCCCTCGCACCCGCTATCGGACGATGATCGTCATCCCTTTGCGGACGACGACCACCCGTCTACGGTCCGACGAGAGCCTGACGGAGTAGCCCTTCACGTCCAGCGAAGGGACGCCGGAGAATGTGCCGTTGCCCGTCGCCTCGGCGAAGACATAGTGGCCGGAAGGCTTGCCGGCCAGCTCCAGCGCCGTGCCCGTGAACGTCAGCGTGCCGCCGTTCGCGAACGTGATCGCCGTCACGCCCGGCGCCGCCTTGAACGTGCAGTTGGCGATCGTCAGGTCGTGTCCGTCCGCGTCGATCGTCACGCCGCCCGCGCCAAACACGATGTTCGTGAGGTTGTTCAGGAACGGATTCGTTGCGGTGAGATCAGTCGCCTTCACCGTGCCGCCGTTGAACTCCACCGTGTTCGCGCCGTTCTCGTTCGGAGAAATAAACGGCGTGATCAAAGTACCTCCGTCCAGCACGCGGAGTGTGCCGTTGCCCGTCGCACCGTCGCCCACCCACGTCTGGTACTTCACGTCCACCGTGCCGTTCGAAATGGAGAACTCGCCGGGGCTGTTGCGCCCGATGCGGAGCGCCTGATTCGCAACGGTGAGCGAGCCGCCCTCCATGATGTACCTGCCGCTGTTTCCACCCATACCCACGTAGCAGTAGCCATTGTGGGTCACCGAGCCGCCGGTCTGCCAGTACGTGCCGGTGCCGCCGCTATTGCCGATGTAGAGATGATCGCGTATTGTCACCGAACCGCCGGACTGACGGAACGTGCCATTACCACTGTTTTCCTGGCCCAAATAGAGATATCTTACGGCCAAAGTTCCATCCTCCATAAGATACGTACCCGTTCCTCCCTGGTAGCCGATGGTGAGATAAGTGTTCGCGGCCACCGTGCCGGTGACCTGGCGGAACGTGCCGGTACCGCCCCAGCCGGGCACGAGGCTGCCGTTCGACGTGAACGTGCCACCGTTCACGGTGTAGTAGCCGGTGTGCCCGCCCGTGCCGATGCCGAGCGGATTGGCCGTCGCGATGGCGGCGCCCGCGTTCTGCTCAAACGTCGCGTCAAGCGAGCTTGCTATGCTGGCCTCGATTGTGAGATTCTCGCTGTTCACGAGCTTCACCTCCACGTTCGCGGTGTCGACCGTGACGCCCGTGCCGACGAGCGCCGTCTCGTGCGTCGCGTTCTCGCGCCACAACAACGGCTTCGTGCCGGAAGCGGTGTTCACCACGGACGCCGTGCCGGAGGCGACCTCGATGTGCATCGCCTTCAGGTTGTTGCCGTTGAGGTCGAGCGTCGCGCCGTTCGCGAGCTTGACGGCGGAAACCGCGCTCCAGTCGCACGCCGTCGAAAGCGACACGTTGCCGCCCACGTTGAAACTCGCCCAGTTCGGCGTGTAGCCGGATGGAATCGTGAACGACGTCGCGCCGGCGCCCTCGCGCGCCCACACCGCCGTCGCGGGGAGGGGAAGTCCGTTGGCTATCGTGCCGCCCGCCGCGTTCACGCACTTCCAGTTCGCCGGGTCGTCCATATTGCCCGCCGCGCCGCCGCCAGTCCAGTAGGCGTTTACGGCGACGTTCGCGCTGGACTTCACCTCGATTGTCTTTCCGTCCTCGGACATCTCGAGCATGAAGTTGACCATGTCCGTAAGCGTGGCGAACTGCGAAAGCGTGGCGGCGGTGATCGCGCCGGACGGCCCGACGAAACCGCCCTCGGCGGTGAACGTCATGCCGGAGCCGCAGTTCGCGGGGTTGAACTCGATCCGCGCGCCGGCGGCGAGCGTCACCGTTCCTTCGGTGGAGTAGTCCGCACCGAGCGTCTTGGCGTTCACGGGGAGCGTGCAGTTGGCGGGAACATTGAAGTCCACGCCGCCCTTGTTCATGAAGGTGAACGCCGTGACGTCGGCACCCATCGCCGCGTTCAAGGCGAGCAGCCCCTCCGGCACGACGCCGCCGTAGATGCGAACTTCGTCATAGGTGGAATTGAACACGCCAATCCCGCCGTTCCAGTTCTGCTGGCCGAGATAGAGTTTTGCCGCGCGCATGTCGGCAAGCGTCCAGCCGCTGATGGTGTAGGACTTCGTCACGAAATCGCCCGTGCCGGGGTCGTAGCGCCGGCAGGTGATTTCGGTGTTGCCGTTGACGTCCGCCTTGAACGTAGCGCAGATATAGTTCATGTCCGTCGTCGAATAGGGCGAGCCGGAGTCGCCGGACAGGTTGCCGACGGAGTTGCCGAAGCCCTTGCTGTTCGGATAGTTGAACGTGATGGAGTCCTTGTAGCCATTGCCCGGATCGCTGCTCCACATCATGGAGAAGAGATATTGCGAGGCGGGCTGCCAGCCGTATTCAAAGATGCGCGACCAGGCTTCCGGGGACGCCGCGTCAGACTTGCCCCAGACTTCGATAGTGGCGTAGTCATTGCCAAGAATGCCGGCGGCGTCGCCGAGCTGGAGGCCGCCGGCGGTAGTGGATGTCGTCGCCTTGCCGTTCGCAACCGTCACGCCGGAGCCGTTGACCGTGAACGCATCGGCTTTGCCGACGGAGTCGGAGAGGTCGCCGTCGAAGGAGTAGCGGTGAGTGAGGACGGGAAGCTTCGGACCGACGGTGAAGTCGTTGCCCGCCGTGGAATAGAAGATCTTCCTGGACACCGCGTCGTACAAACCGGCCCTTCCGCCCTTCACGCACGGCTTGAAATTGCGCACAAGCACGTACTCCGTGCCGCCGGACGGAATCTGCCAAATCTTCAAACTGTAAAGTTCCGCAACGCAGTACCATGCATTGTAGGCGGTCCCGCCGTTATTGCCGCAGAAGAGATAAAGATTCTGAGCTGAATCGAAAGCGTTGCCGTAGTTGGTCAAAATCTTGTCGCTGCCCCGATCTACATTCATCGTCAGCACCCCGGCTACCGTCGCCTCGGTCTGGAGTATGTGCCGCCCGCTATTCAACGCATATCCGGTGTTGCCGCCATTGCGGCCAACCATGGCTCCGATGCCGTTCCAGTTCTGCGCGAATGTAATGATATCGGTGCCATTAGGTGTTGATCCCAACAGTACTACCCCGGAAATGTAATTCACATCCATCTCGACCTTCGTGCCGGTCTTGCCGATGACGCCGGTGTCGATGTACTGAGTTCCGGTGGACTTGATCCACTCCACGAAGTAGTCGGGATAGACCGTCGCAGGTTCGGATGAGCCGTAAACGAAGCAGAGGACGCCGTTCTGTATCTGGAGCGTGCCGGAGCCGTTCTCGCATTCGACGGCGATTCCGTCGACGGACGCGGGAAGCGAGGACGCGGCGACGAGAGGATAGCTGCCGGAGGGATTCGCGGGAAGCGCGAACGTGATCGTCGCGCCGCTCTCGACGGAGAGGGCGGGCGTCGTGAGGCGCGCCGCGTTCGCGTCGAGCGTGCCGAGGTCGAGCACGCCGTCGGAGGCGATGGAAACGCCGTAAGGAACGGAAGACGCGGCGAACGAAACGGCACCGCCGCCGCATATCTTGAGTGTGCCGGCGCCGGTGAAGCCGTCCGGAACTGTCTGGATGTATTCCGTCTTGAACACGGAGGGCGAACCCGTTATCTCCATCGTGCGCGTGCCGGTACCGGCGTACGTCTCGACCGTGAAGATGTTCGCCTGCGCCGCCGCGAGCGTGCCGTTGCCCCAGGTGAAGGTCTGGGTGTTCGCGGCGAGGAAGTGCAGCAGGTTCACCGTGAGCGAACCGCCGGAGAGGTTGAGCGTGGAGGAGCCGACGCCATTGTTTTCGCTCGTCGCTCCCATGTAGAAGGTGTTGACGATTGCCGTGCCGTCGATGACATTGACCGTGCCTTCGCCGCCATAGCCTGCGAGGATGGTGCTTGCATTGTTTTCCCCCCAATGCACGCCGCTGCGCAGATAGCGGTCTACCTTCAGCACGCCGCCGTCGGTGACGTTGAGCACGGCGTCTTTCGTGCCGTTGATTCCGATACCAAGGTCGCCGTAGCCACTTCCCTTGTAACACCAGAGCGTTCCGCCATTGACATTGCAAATCGTCGCGCCGGAATCCACGCCGATATAGTTGCAGAGGCCGGACGCATTGCCTTTACCTACCATGTTGACGCCCGGACCAATGTTCTCCGTCGTGCCTTGAAGGAGGTATCGGCCGTCGCTAATGCCCGCCCATGCGCCGGGTGCGCAGACAAGCGCGGCCGCCGCCGTGACAAGGCAAGCCGCAAAGCGGCGTGCCGATCTTCTAAACGACTTAGTCATTGTGCTCATTTTTCGCGATTCCTTTTGAGTGTTTGGAAAGTCATCGGGAGGATCGCGACAAACACAGCCGCGCCCTACCGTCGTACTTTGAGGGGGGGGGGGTATTTTGAAGTAAAAACGCGCACCACACGGCCTCGGACCGCGCTCAAACGCGATGTCTCTGAACACATCGCCAGCTTAAGATACAATGCGCCTTTAAACATGACACACGAATCATACCACATCCGCGCGCGATGCGCAAGCCCCAATTTTTTCAGGGGTACCGCGATTTTCGTGCCTCAAAAATTGGGGAGTAGTACACAGGGCGACGGCAGTGCAATTGAAATAAAAGGTAGCGGAGATAACGCATCGCCTCAGTTTTCAAGGCGCTGCGGGCGCATCGTAGACCTTGCGCCCCTCGCGTATCGCGTCATACGCGCGCCGTTCGCGCATACGGCTTTCCTGATAGCGCGCCTCGCGCATCCGATTGACTTCACACGGTACGAACCCGTCCATGTCGGCGCGCGGCGTCGCTTTCAACCTCTCCTTGCCAGCCTTGATTATCGCAAGCGCCCTGTCGTATGACGGCTTGCCGCGTACGGCGTCGAGGATGCGCGAAAGTTCCGGCCGGTCGAAGTTCAGCTGTTCGCGGCGCGGCGGATGGAACGAGCCGGGGATTCGCACCCCGGTGATTCTCTGTAGCTCGTCATGCTCTGCGCGTGTTATCGGCATACGCCCGCCGTAACTGTCCAGAAAAGCGAACTCGTAGCAAGGCCAGTACGGAGCGTTGACGTCCATCCACGCAATCACGCGGTCGCGTTCCTCCTCCGTGATGCCGCTTCCGCCGTGGCCGTAAAGTTTCCGCGTGAGCGGCGAAACGCACGCGCCCCACGAGCGCGCCGGCTGCGTGGAGACTGGGCCGGCACCTATGCCCTTCACATATCCCAATGCCCAGAGATCGACGTAGCTCGTGCAGAAATACGCCCCCTTGTCGCCAGAGAGATTAAGTTTTTTCCCGGCCGGCTTGCCGTAATCGTGGCATGAAACACACCGCCTGTCCAAAACTGACTGCACTTCCTTCTGAAATGAATAGAGATGCGGCGGAGTCCCCTTCTCCAACCCCTTGAGGTTGTACGCACCGTCAAGTTTCGATGGCGCGCGCGCCAATGCGAGGGGCTTTTTGTCCGTCTTGGGCACGTCGCCCGTGCGGCTTTCGTGGCAGCCGACGCATCCGTACCGCTCTCCCGGCTGAAGGAAGATTCCGCTGCGCATCGACTGCACCATCCGCCCTTCCGCGTCCAACGCCTGAAAATAGACGTAGGTGTTGCCCGGCACCTCGAAGTACGCGCTGCCGTCCTCCTCGACGGGAACCGTGCCGAGTATCCGCTTGTTCTCGAACGCATGCCAGTTCATCGCCGGCGCCACGTCGCTGAACCAGCTGCGTCCCGGCGACCAGTTGCGCTTTTCCGGGCTTTCGACCACGCGGATGGCCTTTACCGAACCTCTCTCCACGCCCTTCATGTGCGTTCCGACGTACACGTCCTGCACATAGAAGCGCCCCGGCGCGTCCGGCGCGTCGTAGTTGCGCTGCTCCGCCTGGACTGTCGGCCTTGGCGATGGGCGCAGCAACACCGGCGAATGGCATCCCGGCGCATCCTCCGCCACGCACACCTCGTTCCCGTGGAGGTCGAGGTAGTACACGGCGGTCTCCTCGCCGCGTCCAGTCTGGCGGACGCAGAGGAAGTGCTCGTCGTCTATCGAATACGGGTCCGCGTACTTCGTGCGCAGGAAAGCGGGATTGTCAAAAACAAAATGTCCGTCAACCGTCGGGAACGAGCCGGCGTATTTCGGCGACGCGCCGGCGGCGGCGACTGACGCCCCTCCGGCGTCGGCGCTTATCCGGTCGCGGAACGATTCAGGCCACGTCCGCAGCACGGGTTTGCGCCCATCCACGCCGAGCGAACGGTCGATAAGCCCGAGCGCACCCCATGGACGGTCGTGGCAGGCGCACAGCACCGCTATCGCCCTCGACGGATTGGAAAGCGCCCTGGCGCTCAGCACCGCGCCCGGCGAAACCGTGTTGTTGCCCCAATAGACGGCATGGTGCGTACCGTCGGGATTGCACGTCCAAAGTCCTTGCGCGTCGCCATAGTTGCGGTCCACGTACTCCCATCTGTCATACAGCACGCGCCCGTCGGGAAGCACCGACGGATGCCCTTCGAAAAGAGTGGATTTGCCTATCTGATGAATATTCGCACCGTCTGATTTCATTTTGAAAAGATTGCACATTATATTGCGGTTACACATGCAGTACTTGGGCTCGCGCGTGGAAGCGAAGACAATGTCTCCGTCCGGGAGCCATGCAGGATCGATGTCCGACACGCCCCTTTCGCGCGTCAACTGCACAAGTCCCGACCCGTCAGCGTTGACGGTATATATGTGATAATCGTCCTTTCGTCCGTTACGCATGGAAAACACTATGCGCCGTCCATCCCAGTCCACTTCTGGATCGCGCACCGTACGCCCGGCGATTTCCGGAACTATGTCGCGACGGCGACCGGTCTGGACGTTCAACGCGCGCATTGCGCCCTGCGTATCGTACTTTCGCTCGTTCACTTCGCCGCACTGGAAAAGCGTCTCGGTGTTGTGGTGGTCGGGACGCCACATGGCGTGGACGGTGTACACGACCTCGCGCCCGGCCAAAAGCGGATTGCATCGCACAAGAGCCTCACGCAACAGATCTTCAAGCATCTTCTCCTTGCTGCGTCCTTTCCAGTCTGCCACGACGCGCAGGAATGCAAGAAATTTCTCCGTCGGATATTTCGCATCCTTCGCGCCAAGTTCGCGGATTGCCTTTTCTGCGCGCTCGACAGCGCCCGGCGGCAGAAAACCGCGTTCGTCAAAATCGTGTGCTACAACCTCTCCGTCGAACTCAATTCCGTCGACGGCTATGTAGCCCCAACTCCCCGTACCGGCATCCACTACGCGAAAGAACGCCTCGCACCCAACTGCCGAATCTGGCAGTCGCCACGTTTCGCGCCGCATCGGCTCGGCATTCCTCCCGGTGGCACGTGCGAGCTCTCGTCCCGTGTTGCGATCGATGAGCGCGAAGTATGTACCGTTGCGTCCGCCGCCCACCCAGAACACGACCTCGTTCCCGTCGATGCGTACTGTCGGACTTTCTATCACGCCCGTCGGCCCGGCCTCCGGCTTCCCTGAAAACGACTCAAGCGTCGACATAAACCATTTGCCGCACTTCGCCTGCGGACGACCCGTGTTGTATTCCGCCGTACGGTCTGTCACAAGTTTCTCGAACGCGCCTTCCACGACGCGCCATTCTTGAAGAGAACCGCCCTCGAAGTCGAAACGCACGCACCCAGCCATTGCCGCCCCCTCAGCGAACGCGACAATCAACGCAAGTGCGCTAAGAATATTTACGGATCGCCTGCCTACGAACAGTGTCAAAATCCTCTGAGGTAATTTCAAAACCCCTCTTCCGCGCCATTCACGAGCCAAGCCACGCGACTTGAAGAAACTCGCAGAAACCACCTTGCACGTCTGAAAGGTTCAGCGCGCCTATTATGCCAAAATCTCACTTTGGGCGCAAGGGCGAAAATGAAGTTTTTCATGTAGGGGGGGTAGTGCTCAATCGTTTTCCGAAAGGTCGAAAAGGCGCGTGTCGGGCGAGGAGAAGGTACAGGTGAAACTATCGGCGTTTTCCGCGACGACCTTGTCCGCGAGCAGATCCGTAATGCGCGCGTACCTGCGCGGCAGCGACACCTTGATCTCCCCGCCGTCCTTCGTGTGTACGGCGACGAAGCGCTCGTTGGCGAACACCTCGTGTTCGTTTTCGGAGACGGTACACGACGGAATGCCGCAGCGGTCGTATGCGAACACCCAGGGCTCGCCGTCCTTTTCCCACCCGGTCGGGATGTCCAGCGAGTTCCACATCTTCCGCACGAAGCCGTTTCCGTTGTAGTTGACGCCCGGAATCAGGTAGCGCGTCGCCGGGAAGCCCGGCTCGGCGGCCAGCACGAGCTTGAACGTGACGTTGGTGGCCCCGTCGTTCCTTGCCGTTGCGCTCACGCGCCACACGTCGCCCTCGCGCACGGCCTTTACGGCGGCGGAGAGCCCCGCCGCCGCCGGAATCGTACGCGCCGAAAACGACACGTCTCCTCTCGCGGCGCAGACGACACCAAACGCCGCCGCAGAAACGACCCGCGCCGCACGTGCCGGGAATCGCGGCACTATTCCGCTCATGTATCCTTCGTAGGCTATCTGATCAAGATCGCAAAGCCTATTGTCTTGACCTTGAGGACGATGTTGCCGTCCACGACCATGGCACACTTCACCCAATCCGGGGAATCAACAAGATTCACCTCCATGCCCGTGAAATCCATTCCGCTTGTGAGCGCGACGTCACCTCCCCTCGGCCTTAGGCCGTCTGTGGACGACACCTTGACGTTCACGCCGCCGGCGGACGCCGTCACCGACGTGCCGCTCAGCGTCGGCGGCGTCACCGTGTCCGTAAAGTTGAACGCAAGCGTCGCGTCCTCCGCGAGCGTCAGAACGCCGCCGAGAGCCACGGTTCCGGACTGCGCCACTTCAAGCGTCGAAGTGCCGTTCAGCGTCACGGCTCCATCGCCGGGATTGCAGCCCGCAAGGCACGACACGACCGTCGCGCCATCCGCCGTCAGTCCGCCCGTGAACGCGCCGGCGGTCTTGAACGCTACCTCGCCGCCGCCCGTCGCCTTTACCGCGCCGGCACCGTCGATGGAGCCCGCGAGCGTGATCTTGTGCGTCTCCGCCGCGTCGAGCGCCGCGTCGTCCATCGTGAAGTGCGACGTGTCGAATGTAAGCGTCCCCTTATCCACCGTAAGCGCATGCGCCGTGGCGACCGTGGCGTTGCTGGGGTTCTGCTCCAGCGTCCAGTCCGCGTACGACTTCAGTTCGCAGTCCGCCTGCGTGATGTACCACTGGTCCTGGCAACGGAGGTTGACGGACGTGTCGAAGCCGATTCCGCCGGGACCGATCACCCACGTCGTTGCGCCGAAACCAGCCTGACTGCCGTCGTCCTTGCGGTGGCCGGTCGTGAGATGGAAGTAGTCGGAGTGAAAGCCGTTCTGTTTCGTCAGTCCGTATGTGAGGCGATTGACGATCATCTTGCCGGAGAACTTGTCGGCCTGCCTTGCGCAGAAAACCTCCGCGTTGCCGGTGTTCTTCATTTCGCCAAGCACCCTGTAGACGCCCCAGTTCGCATACGTGACATTCTGCCAGAAGTATTTTTTGTCGCCGTTTGATATAACGTAGAGATAGTTGCCACCGTCGTGGAGCGCGTTGCCGACCGTGACGCTTGTGCCCCTCTCTATTACAAACCGCTTGAGGTCGGCGAGCGGGACGTAAAGCGTGGATCCGGCGCCGGAGAGGGTGTACACCTCGCCGCCACCACCTTGCGTCACCGGCGGCCATAGCGCCGTGTCCGTCATCGTGTACTTTCCGACGAGGACGCTGCTCGCTTCGTTTTCCGCGACAATGCGCGAGCCTGTCACGCCGCCCGCGTAGTTTATCTGCCCGCCTGCGACGGCGACAAACGTGTCGATGTTTCCGGAGAACTCCACGGGGATGTTTATGACATGACGCGCCGCAACGCGGTTCACGATCGTCTCCACCCCGGAGATTCTGCCTTCGCCCACAATGGACACCGCGTCGGCGCTCCCTACGAACGCGATCGACGAAGGAGAGAACGTCCCGCTGCAGGTCAGCGGCAAAGAAGGCGTCTCGCCGATGTACGCCGGTGTTCCCGACGGCACGACGCCGCCGGTCCAGTTCAGGGGGTCGCAGAGGTCCGTGCCGTTCGCCCCGGTCCAGAATCCGTCCGAATACGCATACTGCGCATACACCGTCTTGCCGTCGGCGGAGAGCGATAGCGAGAACTCCTTCCCTTCGTCGACGGACGGGACGGAGATGGCCTCGACAAACTCCTGCGTGAACGCGCCGCCGGTGCTGACGAGGAAAGCAAAAGTCCCCATGCCGCCGCCGGAGGGGAGCGCCGCAACGATTCCGCCCGGGAAACACCCTGTGTCGGATACGACGACCTTCGTATCGACCTCAATCGTGGTGACGCCCGTGTAAGCGTGCACGACGGAATTTGTCAACTCCCCGCCGCCCTTGATCGTCATGCCGCCGTCCGTTCCGCCCTCCACGCCGGAGACGAACTGCTTGTTGAGTGCAGGACAATACCCGCCCGTGTGGAGCGTGCCGCCGCCCTCGCATACCTTCACCGTGATGTTCCCCACATTGCGGATCAGTCCGCCAGAACTCAATGGATAGCTCATGTGCCCCGCCTTGAGCGTCCCGCCGTCGAAAACCACGGTTCCGCCGTCTGAGGCGTCATAGGAATATATGTTGCGCGTCGTGTAAACGCCGCCGCTTTCAAGCCGGAGCGTGCCGCTGGAGCCGGTCGTGGACGCCGTCCTGCCGCCCATGTAGGTTGCATAACTTTTGTTGACGGTAATCACGCCGCCGTTGCGCACGATTACGCATCCGCTGGAGTTGTTCCCTCTGCCGATGCAGGCATGATGTTTCTCTGCTGGCGAAAGGCCGCTGCCCGTGTTGAAAGTTGCCGTTGCGCCATCGACGATGAACGTACCCGTCGCGCCCACGCCGAACCCCACCTGAAACGCACCCGCAAACGAGAAAGAGCCGCCGGAAAGGACGCATTCGCTCGTGGAATTGCCGGAGTAGCCGAGCCGCAGCGCGTCGTTTCCAGTCACCTTTCCGGCAAGGTTTGTGAAAGCGCCCGTGCTGCCGGAAATGTAGCCGGGAAGGAACGCACCGGAGAGCGTCCAGTCGCCGCCTGTCTTCGTCAGCGAGGCGGACGACGCGGCACCGGGGACCTGGACCTGTTTGCAGTTCAGCGGACCTTGGAAATAGAAGTCGCCCGTGTTGAAGCAGACGTTGCCGAAGGCCGTGCTTGTGTCGTTCGTCACGTACGCGGCGTTTGCGGTGGTGTTGGCGAAAGTAAGCTGCGGCGTCGTGCCGCTGTATTTTGTCTGCCAGTTGGCGTCGTCGCCGATGTTGCCGCTCGCTCCGTCGAGCCATACGCCGTCGGTTGCGAACGACAGCGTGGGCGCCGTCGCTACGCAAATTGCGGCCGCGACAAGCGCGGCCCTCCCGTTTTTCAACGTCTTGAACGGCATGTAGAGTAGAGACACACGCCTCGGCATTGCCGCCGATGCGACTTCCCCCTCGTCAAACCGTACGTGCGGATTTCCCGCATACGGCTTTCCATTGAGTGCTTTTCCTGTTGCCATGGCTTTCTTCCTTTCTTGGGCTGTTGAACGTATATTATACGATTCTTTTTTCCCTGTCAATTCCGTTTCGGCATTTCTTACCTTGCCCTTCTCACGTCCACCCACGCGAGGCGGTAGAGGCCGTAGTGCGTCATTTCACCGTAGTAGGTGTCTGCGAACTTCAGCCGGTAGTACCGCTTGCTTTGGCCGTTGCTTTTGTCCGTGTAGAACATGTAGAACGTGTAGTTGCGCGCGGGCTACTTGACGATGAGCATGAAACCCGTGGTCGTGCGCTTGATCGTCATGCCGGGAACGGTCTTCATGTAAACGTTTGAACAACGGACGATTTGCGAAGTCCGATGTCAGAAGTCCTAAGCCCTTCAAACGCGCCCGCACGCGGCGTTTTAGCGCGGTTCCGTGCGGCTCTGTGGATGGTGGCGGCCATGGTGTGGTTTATGCCGTTGTCTTTCTCACTTTACACTTTATACTCTACATCGACGCCTTTAGTTGCGTGACCTGCGCAAGCGAAAGGCCAGTGTATCTTGCGACGTCCTTCAAAGCGAGAATGCCGTCCTTCAGCATCCGCTTCGCTCCTTCAGCATCCGCTTCGCCGTCGCAAGCATATTCTCGCGCTTGCCCTCGCGCTTACCCTCGGCAATGCCCTCGCGCTTGCCCTCGGCAATGCCCTCGCGCTTGCCCTCGCGCTTGCCCTCGGCAATGCCCTCGGCCTTGCTCTCGGCCGCACGGCGTTCCGCGAATTCCTCAACTGCTTTGCACATGGCGTGCCTCCCTTCTTCTGAGTTCTTGAATTGACTAACTTGCCTCTTTAAAATGTCGAAATACATCTCCGCTGCGTTGCTGCACAGAAAATCGTGCATCAACTTGCCAATATCGGATTTACTGTGCGTCGCACCGTTCACGTAAATGATGTGCGTACCGTCGCCGAAAGTCCTGCCGCCCAGTTCCCGTACCGTGCGGTCAATCCAGTAAGCATCCTTGCCGCCACCCATTACGTCGTTCTCGGTGATGAAGATGACGTAGGTATCGCGCAGTTTGTCAAAGTCCTCACCCGACTTGAGCGCGTTCGCGTCCATCAGCGCGGAGTTGTACCTCGCCCGTTTCGGCTCGGCTCCGTCTTTCGCGCGCTGAATCTCGATATCGTATTCCTTTCCCTCGGAATCCCTTGCGAACACATCGAAGCGAACGCCGCGCCCCTGAAGGCTCTTTATCGGGTATTCGGTCTGCGACTTAACCACCTTCAAATCCTTCTTGCCGAGGATGATCTGCAAAATC
>CACZAK010000099.1 GCA_902779075.1 uncultured bacterium
AGTACCTAAGCTCGTTGCCGTCGAGCTTAACCGTCCGCGCCTTGCCGCCGACGCGATATGAGACAGACACGGGCGCCCAGAGCCGGTTCACGAGATAATACCCATTCTCGTTGACCCGGATTGCAACGGGGTCGTTCGTCCACCCTTTGAGAAGGGCGAACTTTTCGCGGGGGATTGAACGCAGCTGACGGTAGAAGCGGCGGAACTCGGAATGCGCGCCGGACTCCGGGATTCCCCAGAAGCCGTGCAGCAAGTCCTGCACATCGTAGTCCGCCACGACAGCCGCCATCTCAGCGAGCGCGAAGGCGTTGTCGGGGTGCGGCGTCGCGTAGTTTTGGAAATCGACCTCCCCCTGCACGTTGCAGCCGTACGGCCACCAGAACTCGCCCTTCCACGCGCCCCTGCCCTGTCCTTTTGTCATCGACGGATATATCTCGAGGTTGCTGTGGCGCTCGATGAACATGTTCGGCATGTCGTGCCCGTAGGCGTCTGCGGTGCGAGGATCGTGCGGGATGTACTCGTCGTTGAGATAACGTCGTTTGGTCTGCGTCATCTGCGGATGGAACGATGGAATCACGTCAAGCCCGTCTATGGCCTTCAGCGCGGCGATGTCGATTCCCGCTTCTAGAAGTAGCTTTGCAGGATTGTAGTCAGGCCACTGTTCGCCCGCAGACCTCGTAAAATCACATTTAATCACGAACTGAAGACGAAGATGCCTGTAGCCGTCGCCATCACGCAGAACGGACACCAGATCCTTCAAGGAATCAGTCACCTTGCGGCAGCGCCACTCGATCCATTTCGAATATCCGGGGCCTTCTGCAAGATATGCGTATCTATCGGCACACGTCTTGCCCGGAACCTTCACGCCCGTCTCGCGCTCGAACATCCCGACGGTCGTGTCGTCATAACCCCACTTGATGCTTCCGAAGTGAAAACCTGGATTCTCGTTAAGCATGATTCCACGGAAGTGCGGATAAACGCCGAACTTGTCACGGTAGGCGGCGACGATCCTCTTGAAGTAGGCGAACACAGTCGGATGGAAAACGTTGAACTCCGCGTTGTACCCAGAGGAAAGGCCGTCCGCCCCGCGGAACTGAAGCTCCTCCTTGTCGATCCCCAGGAGACGGGGAATCCAGTCGTTCGCGCGGAGCTTGTGGTTGAGCCGCGCCCAGAAATCCATCCCGGCGCGGTCGAGCATGTCAGATCCAAGCTCCGCCCATCCCGGGACGCGCCCATCCAGATACGCCGCATCATAAAGGCGTTCAAGCGTAGCGCCCATATCGGTGACGTCTCCACCGTACGACATGGCCTTGAACACCCACGTGTTTATACCCATGTAGCGCATGTACTCTATCACGCGCTCCCACTTGATGCGCCAGAAGTCCAGGTCGCACTGCTTGTAGTTCACGCACTGGCTGAAGGCAAGCCCGGCATCCATCGTGGGATCTTCCTCCCAGATGCCGACGGTGCGGTCAGACCGAGAACCACCAGCAACACCGAGTTCGCCCCTACTCGGCGTCAAATCGGCCTCGTACAGCCTCAGCCGCGCAACTGCAGGCGGACGAGATTCCTTGAGAGTGCGGTAGCCGAGTATGCCCACGGCAAAGTCCTTCGAATCTGGCCAGAAGATGAGTTCCTTCGTCTGCATCTTCCCTGTTACCGGATGGTCCCAACCCGAATGGATCCCGAAGCAGTCTAGCGAAAGCAGGTAGAAGCGGTTGAAGAAATAGGGATAGACCCCTACGGAATACTCGCGCTGCGCGTCGTCTGGGTAGTCAACCTCCAGGCGATACGGAACTCCCGTCTTTTCCACATGGAAACGGTACAGCATGCCCTCGCCGGTCTTGTTGTTGTCCGCCTCGCGATAGACAAGGGTGCCGTTTGTGACGATATGCGACCCGCAGTCGATGTAGAGGTTCGCAGGGGTGGACTTGGTGCAGTCGTATTCGGCGACGACTGCGGCCGACGTCGGCGAGCGGACTGGCCCGATCTCCCTGCCGAGCGCATAGAGCTCGAACGTCTGCTGCTCGGGAGTCCCCTTCAGCATCGTCACGCGGAAGCAGCCCTGCGTGGCGGGCGCGGCGACAGTCTTCGTGAACTCCTTCAGCTTTCCGCTTTCAAGTTCGCGCGCACGGAAGCGGACGCTCTTCTTCCCACCCGCGGGCACAGTCCAGTCCAGGAGTTCAAGACGGTGCGGATGCATTGCCGCGAACTCTGACAGCACTTCGTCATCCGTGAGCTGCCTGTCCCAGAATCTCACGCGGTCAACCGCTCCGTCCAGGCCGCGCGGGGCTCCGCAGCCGATCAGAACCTTCCCGAACCCGTAGCCCATTGGCTTCTTGTTGCGGACAGCCGGGCGATCGAATGGAATTCCATCAAGGTACATAACTATGTCAGTCTCTACGTCCCAGGACACGGCGACATGGTGCCATTCGCCCTCGAACACCTTGCGGTTCCACATCACGGAGTTAGATCCGGGAAGTCCGCTAAAAGTGAAGTACGCCCCGCCGCCTATGCCGAAGGAACCTGGAATCCCGAGCAGCGAACGTGCAAACGCCCCTTTGTTCGTCATCTTCGGATTGTCGGTCCAGTTCCCGTCTTCGTCCTTCGACTTGTCGCGGAACAGCTTGCCGCCCCACGGCGTCCAGTTCATCTTGAACCAGAGCGACACCGTGCCTCGCTCACCGTGCAGCGCCCCCTGCTTGTACGCATACTCAAGCACGCCGTTGGTTGGGATGTGAGCTGCGGTGCCGTCTATGCCGTCAACGTATTCGACGTTGACCTCCCTTGCCGGACGCTCCCCGTCCTTCTCGAAGTCAAGCCGCCACGACGGCTCCGGAACGGCGGCGCTCAGCGCAGGATTCATATACGGCGCATTCTCGAACGCGGCGTCACGTGCGTAAGCAACGCCAAGCATGCAGACAGACGAGATAATGCACCCAATGTGCACTGCCGATTTTCCCATGACAGTTGCCCTTTTTACTGAAATTCTTGCGGAACGGACACCGAATGGCCTGTTCACCTGACAAAAATAACCATCCCTGGCGGATTGAGCCAGCACTGGTAGCACCCTATGTCAATCTTGCCGTCTTTCAGTCGCGCTTTTCCCGCAAGGTCGAGATCTGATGCGGAGAAATCAAGAGGATCCCCTTTGCCGATCAGCGGCGACTTGAGCGACAACGACCAGTCGGCATCGCTACCAAATGTCGGGTTTACAAACTTCGGATCAACGCACTCGGCAAGCAAGTTCTCGCCTTTCTTCGCGTCAAACACTGTCTGTGACAATCTGCCGTTTGCCGTAAACGTGCCATAGTACGTATTCGAGAAATCAACATAGTTGTTCCAGTAATGCAGCGCCTTGTCGTTGTTTCGCATAAAAATGTCCGTTGCGATGGTCGTGTAGCAATTGCCGTTGAACAGGCTGTTGACGAAGCGGCAGCAATTTGTGGAGGCGGTCGCCCATTGGAAATCAAATGTTACCACATCGTTTGACACGATGGTGCAGTTGACGAACTCGGCGTCCAACTTGTTTGGGGCGCTGTAGAATCCACCGGAATTCTTGCAGCACCTGACCAAAGTGTTCGTGACACGCACATAGTCCTTGAATACAGCATACGCCTTGTTCGTGACGTCGTGAATCGTGCAGCGGTCAACGATGCAATCGCGCAATTCTCCAGACGATATGTCACACTCTTCTAGGACGGACGCCTCCGCTGCCTCATTGTAGGTGTTCCAGGCCGGATTAAAGCCGGGGAGTGCGTCTGCATCGTATGAAAATGTGCAGCGGATGGCCCTCGCCCCATACAATGCGCACTGACCGAAAAGACTGTCCGTCGTCTTGGTCCCGACAATCTCAGAGTCACGCACAACGCATTTGTCCGCATTGCCGAACGAACCGAGAATAAGCACCTTCGGGTGTCTTCCGCTGGAACTGTAATGGCCGGGGAGGTTGATGCTGGCCGTGTTGCCGGAAAAGAGACAGTTGGTCACAGTAACGATCCCGTTTAGCGGATTTGTTCCTGTATCATCGCCAGCAGAAACCAGTATGCTCTTGTTTCCAACAAACTTGCAACCAGAAATGACAACGTCATTTTGCTTCCCGGAAGTATTGGAAGAGCGACAGCACACGAGTGCCGCGTTGTCGTTGAATTCGCAATCTTCGACAATCAGGTCGCCGTCTGCGGAATTTATGGTCTGCTGGATATTCGTGTTGGAAATGAACTTACATCCCACAAGCTTGTAGTCGCCTCCGGCGGTTACCAGCGTATTGTAGTAAGTATTCCCCTGGAAAGTGCAGCCGTATGCGCTGGCGTAAGTGAATTGGGAGGCATTGTCAACAAAGTCGCAGTTGACCGCACCTTTATCGAGTCGGCATTCGCCCTCCACGCCCGTATACAAGCAGTCCTGAAGCGATACCCAGAGAATCGAAGTTTGAGTCGTCCCGGATATGCCACGTATCGTGCAGTTTGTGATTACCGCATAAGAAGAACTGCTTCCGCCGTATGCAACATAGTTTACACATCCGGGCGCCGCGCTGGATGTGATGGCTATGTTGCGCACCGAACATCCTGAAGATGCAAAGCGGAAAAGCCTGCCCATTCCGTTTATATCAATAATGACGGGCTCAGAGCCGAGCGTCCAGTCCTTGCGCGAAGTGCCGGTGTTGCCTATTACCGTGACTCCGGACTTGGACGAGTAGAGGAGATTCGTCACCGTGCCTTCAATGTTGCCGTATTCCGCGCCAGTGAACGTATATGTTCCAGGCTCTATCAGCACAACGCCGTCAGCTGGCGCATTCGTGACGGCATAGACCAGCTGCTGGACTGGCGTCATTTCCACATCGCCTACAGTATGATTGGTACTATAGACGCGATTGGTAGTGACATCCGCGTTCCCGATGAACGCCGCAACGGCGAACATCGCCATCGCAATGACTCTATTCAGTGTTTTCATTGTTTGTTTTCTCCTTTCAAGAAGTCGGTTATCCGCGCCTCAATTTCGGGAATGAGGCGGTGCGGGGCGGAGTCTGGGATCCAAATGCAGTGCCCTGTCAGACTTCCGCGGATGTCACACGGATATTCGAACACTTCAGCGATATTCCCCGCAGCCCGATACGCGGCGACGAAATTTCGCTCAGACTCGACAGGGACGACCTTGTCGCCGACTGCATGCGTCAGAAGCAGACGCGGCCCGCCTGCCTTTATCACTTTTATGGGATTTGCTTCAGGCATCCCTTCACCGGTCATCCAGCGGTATCTGCCGGGATGCGCGGCGCGATCCGGCTCCATGTCAGCTATGCCGGAAATCGAGATTGCGCCGGCAACTTTGTCCATCGGCAGGTTGAGCGCGGTCCAAAGCGCAAGATGTCCGCCGGCGGAACCGCCGCAGACGAAAATCTTGCGCGGCGAGAATCCGGCGTGGCTGCGGAAGCCGTCGGAGAAGAGCCAGTTCGCGGCCTTGATGCAGTCGTCGCCGCAGGCCGGCCAGCGGTTCGTCGCCGAGGCAAGGCGGTACTCGATGTTGAAGACCGCGCAGTCGAGGTCACGCATCATGAACTCCGCGATGCCGCTGATGCTGTAGCGGTCGCTAGCAGACCAGCCGCCGCCGTGTATCAAGAGCACGACAGGCGTTTCCGGCGTCACGCTCTCCGGCAGATACAAATCGCCAAGTCCGAAATTCCCGTTCTCCGGGGAATACGGTATGTCTCGGATGACAGATGCCGATGTCGCGCGGCATTGCCGCCTGATGCAAACCGGCCCAAGCAGCCCCGACGGCTGTAGCGGATCGGACACCGCCGGACCGGAACATACAGTCGGGATTTCCACCCACGGCCGTCTGAGGTCTGGTCTCGACCTCGGTTTCTCGCTGTAGCGGAGCGCCGAGCGCGTGACGCGCTCTCCGGACTTCAGAAAACAGTCGCCGACTAGACGGTTGTACCAGTTGTTGGTGTAGCGTATCGCCATTTCGTTGTCGCCGTCGCGCACGGCGGAGGAAATGTCAGCCTCCCACGGAGCACACCACACTACGCCGCAGTCGATGCCGTTGACAAAGACGTGGGCGAGACCGCTCGGCAACTCGCCAAGGGCAAGTTGAAAGTTTGGAGTTGTAAGTTGTGAGTTATGAGTTGGCGGGATGCGGACAATCGTTTTATATGTGGCGGTGCCGGAGAAGTAGCGGAGGGAGGTCGAAGCGGCTTCGCCGTCTTTGCCGTATGTCGTCCAGTTGCGCAGGACAGGCATTGTCATAGGCGCAGGAGGCGCGGCCGATATGCCATCGTGATACGCGAACGACACCTGCCATGCGTTGGTGATGCAGACTTCTGCACGCTCTACACGTTCTACACGGCAATCTTCCCCTGCGCCTCCCGGCGCGAAGACGACGAAGCAGCTGCCGCCCACAGGCAGTTCGAGAGGCAGTATCTGGGTCCTGCCGTTCGAGAGCTGTGCGCACTTCGCCGGCTTTCGCGCCGCCGTGACGGGATCCCATATCTCGACAGTCCGTCCCTCGCACGGGACGCCGACTTCAAGGACGTTCCTGCCCTCTCCGGCGACGAAGAAGAAATCGACGTCCCCTTCGCGGCGGTGGATCGTCGTGAACTGCGCGTTCGGGTCTTTGCGGAAGCGCCCCCAGCCGTAGTAGTTGGTCTGGACATCCACAAACTCGCCGTCGTCAACATATTCGCCGCGCTGCAGCAGAGCCTGGCAGCGTCCGAGGTACTTCACAAACGCATCGGCGTCCTTGTGCCACGTCACGTTGCGGTTGATGTGCGAGCCCGCGAAATACTCGGCCCCTGGAACTCCGAACTTCTCCGGCGAACTGGTGAAGGTATGCCACACCATGCGGTTTGCGCCGTCGGCAAACGACATGTCCGCCAGCGGCTTGAGAAACGCCGGATCGACGGAATAGTGGCGGAGCATGTGCGTGAACGCCTCCATCGAAACGATGTTGCTCCCCTCGCGTCGGGCGGCGAGCACGACGCCGCGCAGGAAGAACCGCCCGTTGATGTTGGCATGCCCGGCGCACGGCAGGTCGCCGCGTTCCATGATCGGCCAGAACTCGCCCTGCGGGAAGTCGTTGTGCGCCAGAAGGTCCAGCTGGCTGCAGTCGAGCGGCGCCGATCCGCCGCCCATGTACCACGGGCCACCGGACTCCGAGTATATCTTGAGCCCGTGCTGGTGCGCCCACTCGCGCATTGTGGCGTAGAAGTTGTCCTTGATGGTCTTCCAGCTGCCGCCCGTCTTGACGTTTCCCTCGTAGCTGACGGAATAGACGTGCGTGAACGTCTTTCCGACGAGGTCGGGAACGCGCTTCAGAATCGGGCCGAAGACGCGGTCGAGGTGCGCAAGGATGTCGTTTCGGTCAAGGACATCCGCCTCGTATGGCTTGCCGTCGATGTAGCTTATCATCGAGCCGCCGCTAGCCGAGGCGTTCATGGTGAACTCCAGCCCGAGACGCGCGCATTCGCGTATCGAGAACTCGACGCGGTCGTACCATTCAGAAGTCCCCCATCCGATTTCGGCTTTCGGCATGGCAACGTGTTCATCGTCGTCCCAGTAGCCGCGCGAATCGAACATCAGCACTCCGCCGAAGCCGAGCCGCTTCATGGATTCGAGATCGGCTGTTATGGTTTCGCGGTCGGCGTGTCCATTCACCCACCACCAGTAGCACCACGGCTTCGCCGAATCGGGCGGATTTGCAAAATCGTCCCAAAGCGGCCGCGAAGCACGGCCCTCGCATAACGCCGCGCAGAGCGCAATCGTCAGGAATATCGCTTTACGCAGCATCATTTCTCCTCAGTGACGACGACCGTCTCAATGCCGAGGGCCTTGCCAAGCTTCTTGATTTCCGCCGCGTGGTGTCCGACGCCGAGCGCGAAATGGTGCGTCGGCCCCTCCATCGACCAGCGACGGAGGAATGTGCGCACGTCGGGGAGGAACTTGCCGTGGGTGTTCGTGTTGCCTGTCGGGGGGATGGGGCCTGCGAGCGACTCACCCTCGGCCACGATGAACTTAAACGAGCCGTCCGCCTTGAGACCGAGAGACATCATCGTAATCGGCCCTTCCTTGATGTTGAACTCAACGCCCGCGCCGCTGCCCGGCTTGCCATGGTACTTCTTGAGCGAGCGAAGGACGGGCTTCTTCGAGGCAATGTTGAGATGATGGGGCCCGTCGTGTCCGACAAGCACCGTGTCGCGTTCGAAGTCGATTGGGTGGAACTCCGCGAAGCTGCCGCCGATGTCGAGACGGTCGAAGATCATCATCGCGACGCAGTTCTTGAGGTCGAACTCGCCGCACATCGGGAAGCCTGCCGACGTGAGAAGCGAGTTGCCGACGATGAAGTTGGTGACGAGCTCGCGCGTCGGAGAGCCGGCCTCGCCCTCGTAGTAGTAGGCAAAGCCGTCGAGGTTGCGCTTCGCGATAAACTTCTCGAGCGCACACGCGGCCTTTGCCGCGACGTCGAGGTCCCTGGCTGTCAGCTTCTCGGTCCAGGGGTCGGAAACGGGATCGGGGGTGTCAAAAAAGTCGAGGATGCGCTTTTTCATCGCCTCGACGTCCGCCGTGACCGGCTCGCGGTAGAAAGGCATGATCTCGTCTGGCTCACAGAGGGCGACGTGGCAGCCGAACGTGCGCGAAACCGCCGTCGGATCGACCTGCATGTCGTACATCGCCTCAAGGACGTGTCCCATAAGGCCAATGCGGGCACGGCGAAGATCGTGCAAGACATGCGCGACGGCACACCACTGACGAATCTCCTCTTCGGCCTTCGCGTCGCCCTCCAGCTTGCCGATCACGACATCGGCGACGGGACGCCCGTAGCGGATGGCAACGCCGGTGAATTCCGGCACGGAGCAAAGGTCGTCGTTGTAGAGCTGCTTGTAGATCGTGGCGTGTTCGTAGTCGAGCTTCGAGTCGGGCTGAAGCGCAACAAGGACAATGGGGCAGTTTAGTTCGCGCACAAACGGAGCGAAAGTGGAGCTGGTCGCATACGTCACCATGTCCACAAAAAGCAAGTCGAGATCCGCCGCCTTCATCGCCGGAATCAGCGACGCCGCCTTCTCTGGATTGTCCGAGATGCCGAACGAGGTGACCTTGACTTCGTGCGACGAGACGCGCTTCTCAAAGACAGCAGCTTTCTTGAGCATGTCCTCGTAAAGCCCCGGACACTGCTTCCAGTAAGTGTCGAGCCCTACGCTCACGACGCCCACGTTCGCCGTAAGCGGCTTGCGCCGTTCGACGCGAGGCGAAGCATCCGTCACCTTGTCGCCGCAGTGCGGGATTGTCGGCGAGTCGAAAGAAGGATCGGCCACGCCGCATGCAGCCGCAACCGGCAGCGCGGCAAAAGCGAATAACGCGAGACGGCACATCATTTGTCTTCTCCTGTTGTACGGTTTGCTTTTGTAGTATAGCATATTCCCAAACGAAAAAAGACTCTTCTGTACTTCGCAACGCCTGCTTTGTAGTAGTGCGCGACGATGCTGGATGCGTATTCCCTCGTCAGCGGCAGGTCTTCGAGACCCAAGCTGCTCGCCGCGCCGAGCCGGTTCGTGTACGGGCTGTCGTCTTTGTGCGACATCTTCTCGAACACGGGCCAGAACGGCCGGCCGCGGAAAGCCGGGCTCTCCCAGCTCTTCGCGTCGGGCCGCGCAACCATCGTGGCGGCCTCCAGCGTGGGTGCAACGGTCGCGGCCAGCACCATCATGCAAACGGCGGCATTTACCATATTGACTCCTTTATTCCTCTGGAGGGTTCCGGTTTTGCGCGGCGGAGATTATCGGCATATCCCGCAACGCGTTCAGGCAAGACACCCCTGCCAAGTTTGTCGATATAAATTATACCACACCCCACCTCGGAAAAGATTTCCATTAGGCAAACAAAAACATTCTCAATTGGAAACAGAGGGAGGAGAGGGTCGATTAGAAAATCAGCTCGTCACACCATTGGCAGGTCGGGAAGCAGATGCAAGACCTCGTTCCAATAGAAATACGCCTCCAGTGCATTGGCTTTCTTCAACTTGTCCAGCACAAGGAACTGTCCAGACATTCTGTTTGCGACAAGCTTCTCAATCACATCCTTACTGCCCGAATAGCGCGTAACCGACCTTTTCCGTCTCAGTAGCAAAGCCGCTAAATATGCGGCCTTAGCTGCAGCAGTCTTCGCTTCAATGACGCCAAACCTCCCGCCATTGATGAGATCGCCGTGCATCTTGTCGATTCCGCTCCTGATCAGTCGTTCATAGTTGGAATCGAGCTTCCTGCGCCGTATGTCAAATGTCGTAATGTCAAATGCAGTCTTTACGATATCATTTAGCACGGATTCTGGAACACCTTTTACATTCTTGTATTCGGCTTCCAGCCGAACCTCATCCAAGAATGTTGTCCGAAAGACACCAAAATCGGAAAAACACCCAAATAGCTGCGCTACGTCAAATAGCTGCTTGAACACCTGATGGGCAGAGTCTTCCATTCGTCGCGGACTGGCAAACGGGACACCTGTCGTGTTTGGCGCAAACGCAGTCAACTTGTCGCCAAGCGATGCATCAACATTTGGGATTCGTACCTTTGACTTGGCGCCTTCCAACAGAAGAAACGGACAATCAATCTCGACCTCTCGGGTGTTCCTCATGGCTATTCCGCATGCCTCCTCCACAACGTCCAGCAAGACGTAATGCGGAGTAGCCGTCGAGCCGTATTTTCCGCGATAGAACACTTTGTAATGGCGACGCGTCGGCGGTTCCGAGTCAGACTCCCGGACATCATTCTCCCACCGTGTGAACGGCGGATGCCTGACCCATTCCTTCATCTCGCTTTCAAACTTGTCCTTTGGCACTTGGCAGACTATGTCAATATCTACAGAGACCCGTTCGGGCTTGCCAAGAGCCAGAAGGAGCGAGGTTCCGCCTTTGAAGAGAAACGGCATGTCCGAAAGCGCCAATCGCTCAAGAAGAACGAAAGCATGCATCGTCCGTTCGAGGACGGCGGGATCCGCCATCTTCATGCGCTTGAATTCTGCCTCGATGTGCTTCTTGCTCAGCGTGTCCTTCGCTATCATGGCAAACTCCCGAACTTCTTCTTCAATTGCCGGTAGAACTTCTTGACCGCATCATTCTCAATGCCCTCTGCAAACAGAGCATCACACAGGATGATCGTGTTCCGGCTTGCGAATCTCCGCCTGGAAATACGACGGAGAATAGATTGTGCATTTATCGAAAAACCCTGTATCGCACCACGCACGATCTCCTTATAGTCCCATTCATCGATGATCAATTCGGCTTCAGACGCTAAATCGACAAGGATCCCCTCAAGCGAGAGCGCTTTCCCGCTTTCATTCTCGTCATCACGCGTTATGGGGCGTATAATGAAATTCTCTGCCGTCTTCCGCTCGGACAGGAACGATGCCGCACTTGGATTGACAATCACCCGAGGCTTTGGCCAAGTCGCTTCAAGTCTATCCCTAAGTTGCTCCATCACCGATCGGTCAATATACACGTACGTGTAAAACATTCCGGGGAGATGGTGGAAGAAATCCACCAGCTGATGAGTCGACCAGCATTTTGATTCTGCATAAGGGAACCATTCGCTCAGCTTTGCGGACAATGTATTTACTGGAGACACATAGTCAAACTTGCTCTTTTCGCAAATGGTCGACCAACCTCTCCCGGCAGATCGCATCAAGCCAGTTCTCCAAAGAGTGCTGACAAGATTTCGTGAAGAACCATAAGAAAGAAGAGTGCCATTTTTCTCGGCAAAGGTTCTGAACACTATGTTTGGAACATAGTGCCTTTCTTTGAACGCATTCTTGACGACGCTTTCCAGATCCTTGCTCGGCCTCATCGTCAAGAAGTGTAGCAAATTATTGTTTGAATGACAAGCGGCAACTTTTAGAAAAACTTGCTAACTGTCATGTTTATGCCCAAATCACTCTTCCACGCCCTCTTTCATAAATTCATAGGAAATTGAGATTTCGACTGTATAAACCCTTGTCTCGCCGGGGGCAAGGGGCTTTGGTTCGCGCCTAAGCGCCTCAAGGCACCAGAAATGATTTCCTCACCCAAGGAGGAGATCGAGGTCTTCCTGCGTCGGGGCGCGACCGTATTCGCTGATTTCGTAAGTCTCCATGTATTTCGGAACGCGCCGACCGGGATAGCGCTCGCGCCAAGCGTCCGCAAAGCGCTCCGCGTCCGCGACCTTGCGAAACGCCCAATATTTGCGCAGATACGCATTGCGCTTCGCTATGTCGCTGCGGTCGCCAAGTGCCTTGACCTCCCTGGTCGTGCCTTTATCCCACGGAAGCCAGTCGTAGAACTGCGACACCTGCGCGTCGAGTCCGTCACACCACTTGTCCATGTATTCGTCGACGTCGAACATGACATCAGGTCTCAGTTCGCGTGGATATGTAAAGAGGTCGCACATGTAGAGGACTACCGGCCTCAAGCGCATTGGCTTCGCTTCCTCGCACCAGTGCGGAACGCCGAGAAGGTAGCCCGCATCCATCACGGCCTGGCCTGTGGCGCGGTGGTCGGCGTGGTAGTCGTTCGTGCGATGGGTGAAGATGAAGTCGGGCTCGTATTCGCGTATCTTCTTCGCCACGAGGCGGCGAACTTCGTCCGTCGGATAGAGGCCGCAGTCCGGATAGCCATAGATGTCGTAGCCGTCGAGTCCGAAACGGCGAGCCGCTTCCTCGGTCTCGGCGCGGCGCACCTTCGCTATTTCCGCCGGGGGCAATCTGTGGTGGCCCATGCTGCCGTCAGTCACCGAGACGAACTTGACCTTGAAGCCGCGTTCCACGAGACGGACAGTCGTGGCGCCGCAGATGATGTCCGCGTCATCGGGGTGTGCGCCTATCACCATCACTCGCGGCGGACCGGGGCGCCTCGCCTCGTATTCAGAAGACTTGGGTGGACACGCGGCGGCGCGGCGGCGTCCATGCGGCGGGGTTTCAGCCGTCCCAAAGGCCCCTTTAGTCGCGGCAGTCGCCGCAGCCAGTGCGCTTGCAGTCAAGAATGCTCGTCTGTTGATTTCCATGCTTGTTCTTCCTTTCAAATCGTTGCTGTCGCCACTTCCAATTGCGACATAGATATTATACCACGCACATGCATGCAAAAGATTTCCATTAGGCAAACAAAAACATTCTCAATTGGAAAACATCCCCTTGTCCTTCGGGCGTAGAATTTGATATAATGTAGCCACTATGAGGCAGACAGGGGCAAACTCAGCGACTGGGCCGGTGCTTCTTTTCACGCGTCCGACGTTTCACTCGCATCGCGAGCGCACGAGCGGGGTCTATGCCGCCGCGATAGAGCGCGGCTGGCAGATACAGCAAGTGGCCGAGGTGCCGACGAAAGAGCTTATCACAAAATGCATGCGGCTGTGGAATCCGATAGGATGCCTTATAGACCCCTCGGTTATAACGCAGCACCTTGACGGGAAGATCTTCAAGATACTTCCTACGGTTCTAATGGGGCGCGGCGAGGGTCATCTGAAGTGGGAAAAGTTTGATTGCTCGTTTCAGGACTGCCAAGCGCCTGTGGACATGGCGTATGCCGAGCTGTCACGGCTCAAGCCAGCAGGTTTCGCGTTCGTGGGCGATCCGGCAAAGCCGTTCTGGAGCATGGAGCGCGGGGAGTTCTTCAAGAAGTCCGTGGGGTACAACAGCGCCTTTTTGGAATACGCGGGGCCCAATCCTGACACGGTGCGCGGCAGACGGGCCATGGTCAAGTGGATTAGCGCCCTTCCCAGCCCTTGCGGATGTTTTCTCGCGGCTGACCATCTTGCCGCATCGTTCTATGCAGCGGCGGCAGAAGCCGGTCGAAAGATCGGCGCAGACCTCCCGACGGTCGGAGTCGATGACGACGAAAGGATATGCAAATCGATGAAGCCAACGCTTACGAGCGTGAAGCCAGACTTCTTCCAGTCTGGCGTAAACGCGATACGGCTTCTGGAGCAGCGGCTCGCGAACCCTTCGCAAGCCAAGGCGAAGGCAACATACGGAGTGCTTGGAATCGTAAGGCGCGAGTCGACGTTGGAGAGTTACAAGGACATCCGCGTCACGAAGGCGATGTCGCTCATCGGCGAGCGCGGATGCGGCAAGCTCTCCGTCGCGGAGGTCGCGCGCGAGATGGGATGCTGTTCCCATCTCGCGCAGATACTGTTCAAGCGCTACACAGGCATGACGGTGCTGGACGCGATCCGAAAGACACGGCTCGAAAAGGCGTTCTCGCTTCTCAAGAACCCTCGCATCCCCCTGGACTCAATCCCCTTCCAGTGCGGCTATGCGGCTGCCCCCGCCTACTTGAAGACCTACTTCAAACGCGTCACCGGCCTCACCATGCGCGAATGGCGAAAGAAGAACACGCAATGACTGCCATCAGCTTGGCGATTTCCTTCGCGTCGCGGGTGGTGTAGGAAGTAACGCGACGGCCGAGGCAGTTGATGGACGAGCCAAGGCCGTGCAGCTCGGAGCCAACAGGATCACACTTGATTGCCACAGTGTCCGTCCGCCTTCACCACCTCCGCGCAGAAAATACTGACAGTAAACGGGGTATGG
>CACZAK010000100.1 GCA_902779075.1 uncultured bacterium
TTTTCGGGGGCCGCCCCGCCTCGTGGCGGAACGGCCCCGTAAAAACGCCGCTAAAGGCGTCACTTCACATAGAAGGATTCCCTAGTTTTGGAATCTCTGCAATGGAGGGCGGGGAACCTTCGCGAGAGGAAACAGGAGCGCGATTGAATTCGCGTCATTTTCAGTATTTGAGTGAAAACACATGGTGGCCGGCGGCGACGTCGTGGATCTTGCCCGCCCACTCTACGCGCGCGGGGGCTGGAACATCAACTGTGAGCATGCCTCCCTCCACGCGCACGTTCACCGGACCCTTCGCCGTCGGCACCTTGCCCTCGACGCGCGTGAGCGACCCGACCTGCGGACGTACCCGGATCTTCGCGAAGCCCGGCTCCATCGGCGTGACGCCGAGGACGAAACGCGAAATGACGTTGAGCGGCGCCGTACCCCAGGCGTGGCAGAGGTCGAGGTTCGGTTTGTACTTCACCGCCCACGCCTCCATCGTGGTGGTCGATCCAAAGTCCATCATTCCCAGCCAGCTGCGGTCGCCAGACGCCGTCATGAGCGCAAGCGCCGCATCCGCCTCCCCCGCCTTGAACAGCCCTTCGAGCAGGTACTGCGCGAAATAGACGCTGCACGCCATGCCCTTTGAGATACAGTACTTCGCCACGCGCTTTGTGTCCTTAGCGTGCACGAGCCCGAACGCGAGCGCCGCCGCGTTCGCGTGCAGCGAGGCGTGGCCCGTGCCGATGCCGTCGCGGTACACGCCGCGCTTCGCGTCGAAGAACGCGTCGTTGTACGCCTTGCGCACGTCGCGCGCGCGGTGTCCGTAGAAGCCCGCATCGCCCGGCTTGTGGAGCGCGAGCGAGAACTCGGCGATCTGCAGGAGGTTGCGGTAGTAGAACGCGTTCACGACGGCGTTCACTTCCGTGAAGACGAACCCGTCGCGCTCGCCGAGCGGCCAGTCGACGATGTCCGCCGCGCCGTTGGGGCGGACGGCCTTGCCGCGCGGACGCTCCCCGCCCGTCACGAGCAGGCCGTCGGACGCGCGACGGTACTTCTCCAAGAGTTTGTCGTTGCGCAGGGGATCGTAAAACTCGGCCAGCGCACCTGTGTCGCCCGACCACATCCAGTCCGCCCAAGCCATGAAGATCGAATGCTGCTTCCACTCCGTGGGCCACGTGGGGTGCTTCATCAGGTAGGCGTGGCTCGCGCGGGCGAGGGAGTAGTCGGAATGGACGGCGTAGTCGCTCAGCTGGTTGATGTACGCATCGGCCTCGTAGGGGATGCGCTCGCGGTCGCCGTCCACGTAGAGTCCCGCGAAGGACGAAACGAGGATCGTGTGCTTGCAGAGGTCGTAGACACGGTTGAGGCGTTCGTCGCTGCAGGAAAACGAGGATTCGGAGAGGTCGATCGGGTAGTTGACGGCGACCATGCGCACCGTCTCCGGCGTGACGGTGAACGGCGCGCGAAACACTTCCACGTAGCGGAACGGCATGATCACGCCGTGCTCGGGCGGAATCTGGATCGCAGCTCCCTCGCGTCCGCCGTTCGTGTTGCGCCTGTCCGCCACGAGCGGCACGCGCAGGTCGCCGTCCTTCTCGATCGTGCCCGTCACCCGGGCGGCGCGGATCGTCGCGCCGGGTTTCATGTTCACGCTGCCGTCGGGCTTGATCAGTTCCCCGAGGCGCACCTCGTAAGGTCCGCGCGCGCCAGGCGGCGGCACGAGCTCGAGGAACCCGAACGCCATCTTGCCGAAGTCGACGAGCGTGCGTCCGGGGATGCGGGTCTCAACCGTCGCGGGCGCGACGCGCCGCTGGACGGTCTTCTTGTAGTCGTTGGGCACGCCCGCAGCAAGGTAGGTGGTTGCGGAAGCCACCGCAACGGCGAGAATGATCTTATTTGCTGTTTTCATGGTTGTTTTCTCCTTTACGCCTTATAGTATAGCCAAACGTGCCGCAGCCCTCACTAGAAACTCATGTTGACGACCGGAAGGAACGGCACCGAAGAATCCGTTATGACGTTGCAAAGACCGATCTGGCACCCTGAAAATCTATGTGTGCAATTTAAGACCCCGACCTGTAGCCCCGCCATTTTCCTGCCCATGTTTACGGCACCTATTTGTACGCCTCGACAGTTGTCCGAGGAGTTTACCAGCGCCAATTGCATCCCGTCAAGGACATGGCCGACATTCCAGAATCCACTGCACTGCATTCCAGTCAGCTGATCGGCAAAATTCATCCCGATCCCCGCGAATTGGCAACCTTTGCCCATTATCGTGAGATTCCCACCGCCAGCAATCTGGAACCCCCGTATCCTCATGTCAAGATTGCCCATCACGGCGAACTGGACTCCCTGAACGTCCCCTGCGGCATTGACACCCCCAGAACCCTGCATTCCGGTAAATCGACATCCTCCGAGATTGAAAAAACCTGTTAACTGAATCCCTTCCACGCGATACTTCGCGATATTGGACAATCCTCCAAACTGTATGCCATACAAGTCCTTGGAAACATGGTTAAACACGCCTCCGACATCCATCCCCGCGACATCGTGGTGCGAACCGCCCACCAAGTTCAGCCGGATGCCGTAGACATTCCATTCTTTACATGGAATTTCACAGGCCGGCACAAGGGATAGTGCCAGAGGGCTCCAGTCTCGAACGTGGACATCGCCTTTTCCCGCGTCAGCATCCTTCAGCATGCTCTTCTCCATATCGTGAAGCAGACCGAGAACCAGCCCCTCCAAGTCCATTTTCTGCAATTTTTCCAATTTGGACAAACTCGTGTCAATACTGGACAGTAAATCGTTTTTCGCGCCCGAAAGCTCACTGGGCAATTCCTTGTTCATAATCTCGGTGCGCTGCGCTCTGTATCTGGAGCTGTATTTCGGCACCTTCTCCTTGAAGGTTTCAAGAAAATGCGTGAAACGTATCTGCATGAAAGACGAATTCGTCTTAAACATCGAATTCGTCGCCCCCTTGAGTGCCGCTTCCGCGTCGCGTTTCATCTCTGCATCCAGACACTCGAGCCGATGCCTTGCCGCATCCAAATACTTTTGCTTGTCCAGAGTACACGTTTCTGACATTTTCTTCTGATCGGCCTTTTCCCCTGCATCGGGTCCCGCGAGTGCGGAACCTGTCAACACAATTGCCGCCACCGCAAAGAGCACCACACGCCAATCTGCTCTTATAGCTGTAAACTTCTTTATCATGTGCCATTTCCTTTCCTTTTTTCAAGAGAACGTGGACAGTATACCATAAAACGCTGGGGGCAGGAAAGCATATCTGATCTTGGCCGTCCCCAAACTGTAAAACCTTGTTGCGCAAGGGGGAATTATGAGATGCGCATCATTTGCTGTTTTGATGCGCATCATTTGCTGTTTTGATGCGCATCATTTGCTGCTTTGATACGCAGGAGAAGCATGAATTCGCCGCGAGTGCGCGTCCAACGTTGACTTTGCACATCTCGACACTTGCGCTGATGGCGAAAATTTGCGATAATGTGCGGCATGAAACGCACTCTTTATGTTTTAGCTTTGGCTTTGGCGACATTCGGCCTTTTGGGGGCCGAAGGTGGTAAGGCGGTCGCGACAAGCGCGATCGCGCAGAGGATGAGCTTAGATCCGCAGGCGGTGAAGGAGCTCATGCCGCTCGCGCTGGAGGCCGCCGACATCTTCGAGCGTGCCACGGCGCGCGAAGCGAAGCACGCCGCCGAGCTACGCAGACGCGGCATCGCCGAAGTGCCGCCCGCCCGCAGCGCGCGATACACGGTAAACACCGCCGGACTCGGCAAGCTCGTGTTTGACGACCGTGGCGAAATCTACATCGACCGCCGTTTCGTGACGGACGAGGAGATGAAGACCGTCTATGCCATCGAAAGGTGGATCGCTAAGTGGTTCCCGCGCCAGACGGCGAAACGGAAGATCCCCCGCGCCAAAGCCGGCGGCGCCGCAGGCGTTCCCGTGTTCTGCGGGTTCGAGTCCGCGCGCTACCAGCAGCACGATGCGCTCATCGCGCGCCTCACGGCGGAGTTCAACGCTAACAAAGCCGCCTGGTGCGGAGGCTCTCCCGAACAGGCGGCGAAGATCCAGGACCTCACGCCCGCTCAGGTCAAGGCGCACATGATCGAGGAGTCCGGCGGAAACGGTCCGCGCTCAAAGTCGGCGTGGGCGGCCGATCCGCTTCAGGTCAACGTGCCGGGAGACTGGGGCGAGGAGAAGAAGCTCGTGGGGCTCGTCAAGCCCGCGAAGCGCAACGAGGGGACTGCCGAGGCGAACGTGCGCGCGGCGATCAAGTACCTCTCGCGCAAGGGATTCGGCGTGTCCGGACGTCCCGCCTCGGCGCGTCCCGGCAGCACGTTCGACGGCTGGCGCGAGGCGTGCAGACGCTACAACGGACGGCGCGACCGCACCGACACCGACCGCTACTACAGCGACGAGTATGCGGACAAGATCATGCGCCGCGCCGCGAACCCCGACCTCTTCGTGCCCATAGAGATCAAGCTGGCCGCACAGTCCGGACAAGCGCCGACGTCACCTTGAAGATGCCGCCATACGGCCAAAGTAGTCGCGCGTAGTACGCACCACGACGGGTGAAAGCAAGACGAGCGCGACAAGGTTCGGAAAGGCCATCAGGCCGTTGAAGACGTCGGCAACGCCCCACACCACGCTCACCGTGAGGTAGGGGCCTACAAACACCACCAGAACGTAGACGAGCCGGTAGAGCTTCACTATCCCCTGCCTTTTCACGCCCACGAGGTACTCAAGGCAGCGTTCGGAGTAGTAGCACCAGCCGAGAATAGTGGTAAACGCGAAGAACGCGAGCGCCACCATGAGGAAGAAGGGCGCAACCACGTGCGCATGCGGTAGGAACGACAGACCGCGGGTGAACGCCTCAATCGTGATGTCCACGCCCTTTAATCCTAGCGACGGCTCCCAGGCGCCCGTCACGATGATTGCGAGGCCGGTCATCGTGCAGATCACGATGGTGTCTATGAACGTGCCCGTCATGCACACCAGACCCTGGCGCGTCGGCTCGTTCGTGCGAGCCGCAGCCGCGGCGATCGGCGCGCTGCCGAGTCCGGACTCGTTCGAAAAGATTCCGCGCGCCACGCCCTTCTGCATCGCGATGAACAGCGACCCCACCACGCCGCCCGTGAACGCCGCCGGATTGAACGCGGCCTTCACTATCAACGCCATCGCCGCAGGTACCTTGGAGATATTGGCGAGCAGGAGCAACACGCAGATCGCCACGTAGAACACTGCCATGAACGGCACTACTACCATGGACACGGTCGAGATGCGCTTGAGGCCTCCGATCACCACGAGCCCCACGCACGCCGTGACCAAGGCGCCAGCTACAACCACGGCCACGGGATACGTGGTGCCGAGCAGGTGCAGTCCCGACGAGACTTCCGGGTTGAATCCCGGATCGAAGAAGTTCTGCACTGCGGTCGTGATGCCGTTTATCTGCGTGATCGTGCCGATTCCCATTATGCCCGCCGTCACGCCGAAGAACGCGAACAGGACCGCCAGCCATTTCCACTTACGCCCCAGACCGCGTTCGATGTAGTGGAACGGACCGCCTAGCACGTGGCCGTCCGGCAGCACCTCGCGGTACTTGACCGCAAGCAGACCCTCGGCGTACTTCGTGGCCATGCCGAAGAACGCCGCAACTTCCATCCAGAAGAGCGCGCCGGGACCGCCAGCGCCGATCGCCGTCGCCACGCCCACGATGTTACCCGTGCCAATCGTCGCGGAGAGCGCCGTGCAGAGTGCGCCGAACTGGCTCACCTCACCCTTGGCGTCGGATTCCGTCTCGGCTTGGAACATGTACCTGAACGCGCGCCCGAGGTTGAAGATGTGTACGAAACGGAGCATGAGCGTGAGCAGCATCCCCGTTACGAGAACGACTCCGATCAGCGGGAGCCCCCACACCCAGTCGCTCGCCGCATTCACCCATTCGGTGAGCGTCTGGAGCCAAACTGCTGGTGTCTCGGCGATTTCGGCGGCAGCGGACATCGGTATTCCCTGTTGTCCTTCGTCACTTGTAGCGGATGGTACGCTTGGATGGGGGCAGCTTCATCTGCTCCTGCCGCTGGCGTACTCGATCAAGGCGGCGCTCGTCGGCGGTCTTACCGAGTTGTGTATACGACCTGCGTTCGCTGATTAAGATAGGCCGCGTGAAGCCGTGGCGCGAGAGGTAGGCCATTACGCGGCGGGGCGCGCGCATGTCCCTAAGGTCGTCGGAGACATGGATGTTGATGGTGTCCTGCCTCGTGAGACCCGAGTCTCTCAGGAGACCCGGCAGGTCCCTCAGCTCGACATACTTTCCCCTATACGTGACACCGCCGTCTGCCGCAATCGCAACCTCGGGATGGCGTGCGTCAGTGATGTATTGTTCTGTCGTGCAGCCTGCGGCGAGCAAAAGGAGAAATGCCGCAACGGCGACCTTACGTGCTTTCATAGTCCAATCAGGTCGTTGAGTTCTTTCTTTTCGTGGGCAGCGCGCTCTTCTGGCGTCAGTTTGTTCAGATCAGGTGCCGGAGGGACTGGAACGGCTACATCCTCCGTCTCCGCAGCGGGCGATGTCGCGGGAGGTTGCGCGTCGTCTGCCCCCATCGCCGGTTCCATTGCCTCGTTCAGCTCTTTTTCCAGACGGTCACGCTCAATGCGGAACTTATCGCGTTCCGCACGGAGTTTCTTCTCCACCGCCTTCATGTCCTTCACGGTCGCTTTCATGTCCTTCACGGCCGCCTTCAAACCCGCCACTTCGGCTTCGGCGAGGGACCTGGCCTCGCGAGCCGCCTTCAGGTCGGCCTCCGCCGACGCGAGGCGTCCGGAAAGGCTCTCCCGCTCGGCTTTCCATGCAGCCCGTTCCCTCTCCAGCGTCGCCTTGTCGGTTGCACGCGCACGGCCGACTTCCCGCAGCTGGCGCAGCTCCTCCGCCAGCTTGCCGTTTGCCGACACAAGTTCCTCCCGTCCAACGGAGAGCTGCCAATTCGACTTCTCCAGATCTGCCCGCGCCTTCCGCAGCTCATCCAACCTCCTGTGCTGAATGAGCAGACCCACCCCGGCCGCCACGACAATTGCGGCGAGCACAACCGCACAGACGACCTTCACGACAACGTTATTATCCCGGATTTCTTCTTCCATGGCAGCCCCCCTGTCAGCGTGCGCTGGCAAGCGCGGCGGCGTCCGCCGCCAGTTTTTCGATGGCGTCCCAGTCGTTCGACGCAAGCGCGTCCTTCGGCACGATCCACGTGCCGCCGCAAGCGATGATCTCGGGGACGGCGAGATAGTCCTTGAGGTTCGAGAGGTTGATTCCGCCTGTGGGCATGAATTTTACGCCGGTGGAGCGGAATGCCCCCAGAAGGTTCTTGATCATCTTCACGCCCCCGGCCGCCTCGGCCGGGAAGAACTTGACCATCGGCACGCCGGCGGTGAGCGCCTGCGAGAGCTCGCTCGCCGTGGCGATGCCAGGCACCATCGGAAGTCCTACCGCCTTTGCGGTAGCCACCACCACGGGGTCGAAACCCGGCGCCACGCCGAACGCGGCTCCCGCCGCCACGGCGGCGCGCACCTGCTCCGGCGTTAGCAGCGTGCCTGCGCCCACCACGGCTTCCGGCACCTCGGCCTTGATCTTGGCGATCGCCCCCGCAGCGGCCTTCGTGCGGAACGTCACCTCGAGAACCGGCAGCCCGCCCTTCACTAACGCGCGGGCGAGCGGCACGGCCTTCGCCTCGTCCTCGATCACGATCACCGGAACCACCCCGGCCTTCTTTAGCGTTTCAACGACATCCATAAGCTTCCTTTCTTTCAATTGTTCACAAATCTTCATTGTCCACCAATCAGCATTGCCACCAATACAAATTGTATTGCCGATTGGTGGACAATGAGGATTGAAGATTGTTGATCATTAAACGAGCTATCGCCTCCTCCGCACTTCCACTTCGTCATCGTCGTCATCGTCCGAATACGGCGGCGGCGACACGCGCGCGGAAAATTCCCACGGACTTCCCCAGCGCTCCTCCTGCACGGCCTGCACGTACTCCCGCCAGCCCTCGCGCCAGATCATCCACGCGATGAGAATGGAGATAAAGCCCCAAGGGCCACGCGTGAAGATTGAGTGCAGTCCCCGCAGCGCGAGCAGGATCGCGAAGCCGCGCCCCACGATCATCGCCGCGTACGTCGCCTTCGCGCGCGTCGTGAATATCCGCGCCACGCTGCGGAAGATGCGCCCGCCGTCCATCGGGAACCCCGGCAGCAGGTTGAAGGCGCCGAGGATGAGGTTCATCCAGAAGACGTACGCGAGCACGTTCCACAGCCACTCGTTCTCTATGGGCAGGTACCGCGCCGACACCCAACCGATGCCGGACAGAATAAACGACACGAGTGGTCCGGCGAGAGCCGTAAGAAATTCCTGATACGCCTTTCGCGGCATGCCAATCAATGACGCACACCCTCCGAGGAGCGACAGCGTGATGTCGCGCGTCTGGTAGCCGAACGCGCGCGCCGTGAGCGCGTGGCCAAGTTCGTGCAGCGTGATCGACACCGCGAGCGCAAGCGCGCACGCAAGACCGAAAGAGAAGGACCCAAAGTCCAGCACGAACAACACGAGCAGGACAATAAGCGACATATCGAGATACACGGGTATCCCGAACACGTCGCAAATTCTGAACTTGCTTGAAAACATGTTTAATATTCTACCATTTTCTACCCCGTCTGTGCAATGCCCCGCGCAAATATGATATAATGTGCGCCATGAAAACTTCACTTGGATTTTTCGGCGCCGGCAAGATGGCCGAGGGCATCCTCGCGGCCGCCGCGTGCCAGAAGGGCTTCGACCCGCAGACCGTCCTGATGGCGGAGAAGATTCCCGCACGCGCGCAGGAACTCGCGAAACGCTACCACGTGCGCACCACGCCTGACGCAAAGGACGTTGCGCGCGCCGCGCGCGTGATTTTTCTCGCGGTGCGTCCGCAGGATCTCGCCGCGCTCGCGGCGGACGTGAAGCCGCTCCTCACGGCGAAGACGCTCGTCGTCTCCATCGCCGCCGGCAAGTCGCTCGCCACGCTCCGCAAGCTGCTCGGCACTGGCGTGCGCCTCGTGCGCGTGATGCCGAACCTCGCCCTCCGCGCGCGCGAGGGCATGTGCGCGATCTGTCCCGCGAAGAACGCGACGCCCGCCGACGTGAAGCGCGTCGCGAAGATCCTCAACGGCGCAGGCCGCACCGTCGTGCTGCCCGAAAAATGCTTCGACGCCGTCACGGCCCTCTCCGGCAGCGGTCCCGCATTCTTCGCGTTCATGGAACAGGCCATGGCGGCGGGTGGCGTGAAACTCGGCCTCCCGAAGGACGCCGCGCGCCTCCTCGCGGAACAGACAATGCTCGGCACGGCCGCCTATCTGCGTCAGTCCGGCGCAGACCTCGAAACTTTCATCTCCGGCGTGGCCACTCCCGGCGGCACGACCGCCGCAGGCATGGACGTGCTGCGCGCAAGCGACTTTGCGTCCGTCGTCGCAGCCACCCTTAAGGCCGCCTCCGACCGTTCCGCGGAACTGGGGAAATGACAAAGACCGTAACCAGACTCGCGGAGTTGATCCACGAGACGTCGAGTTCGCTGCCGGACGACGCGGAAAAGGCACTGCGCGCGGCCCTGCGCCGCGAGGCGAAAGGCTCCTCCGCACGACTTGTGCTGGAGACGATCCTCAAGAACGTCGCGCTCGCCCGCACCGCCGGCACGCCCGTTTGCCAGGATACGGGCACGCTCACGTTCTTCGTATCGGAGGATCTCCGCCGCACCGTCACGCCAGAACGCATCGCCGCCGCCGTCGCGGCCGCCACCGAAAAGGGCTGGTTGCGCCGCAACACGAACGACGCCGTGACAGGAAAATCCATCGATTCAAATGTATGCCCCGGTGCGCCCGTGATCCACTATACGCTCGACTCGGAATCGAAGGTACGCCTCATCATGAAAGGCGGCGGAAGCGAGAACATGTCCATGCAGTTCTCCCTGCCCGACGCCTCACTCGGCGCGGGACGCGACCTCGAGGGAGTGCGGCGCGCCGTACTCGCGGCCGTCCAACACGCGCAGGGCTACGGCTGCGCGCCCGGCATCCTCGGCGTGTGCATCGGCGGCGACCGTGCAGCCGGTTTTGAGGAGGCAAAGCACCAGCTGCTGCGCAACTTGGCGGATACAAACCCCGTTTCTGCGCTCGCGAAGCTGGAGCGGCGTCTCCTCCGCGAGGCCAACTCGCTTGGTATCGGCCCGATGGGGCTCGGCGGCAAGACAACGCTTCTCGCAGTCAAGATCGGGGCGCGTCCGCGCGTGCCCGCAAGCTTCTTCGTGACCGTGGCCTATCTCTGCTGGGCCGCCCGCCGCCGCGAAATCAGTTGGTAAGAGGAAAGCGATGACAACACTGACATATCCTTTCTTGGAAGCGGATGTGCGTGCGCTCAAGGCGGGGGACGCCGTGAGCGTGAACGGTCTGATCCGCACTGGGCGCGACCGCTTCCACAAGTTCTTCGCCGACGGCGGCAAACTGCCTTGCGACTTCCGCGACGGCGCGCTCTTCCACTGCGGTCCCGTAGTGGTGAAGAACCCCGACGGTTCCTGGCGCGTCGTCGCCGGCGGTCCAACAACGTCCGTGCGCGAAAACCCCTACGAACCCGCATTCATCGAACAGACGGGCGTGCGCCTCATCATCGGCAAGGGCGGGATGGACGCGCGCACGCTCGACGCCTGCGCGAAGTGTGGCGCGGTCTACCTGCAGGCCGTCGGAGGCGCGGCTGCCGTCACCGCCCACGCCATCACGCGCGTGACGAACGTCTACTTCCTCGAGGAATTCGGTGCCGCCGAGGCGTGCTGGGAGTTTGAGGTGAAGGACTTCCGTTGCGTGGTGGCGATGGATAGCCACGGCACCTCGCTCTTCGCGCAGGTCGAGGCCGCGTCCAACCGACGCTTCCGCGAGCTGTTGGCAAAATGAATCGAGGGCCGAGGAATCACTTCCTTGTCACCCTGACTTCCGCGCTGCCCAGCCCTGGCACGCTGCCGAACTTGCGCACGCCCACGGTCACGCTTTCCACGCGCGGGTCTGCGAGGCACACGTCCGCCACCACGCCGGCGGCGCGTTCCAGGAGACGGCACCGCGCGTCCTCCAGCGCCTCGCGGATGTTGCCCACCAGGAGCGCGTAGTCCACAGTGTCGTCAAGGCGGTCCGAATCCGCCGCGTCCTCGAGGTCGATGTCAAGCGCCACGTCAACGAGCAGACGCTGCTCGTTTTCGCGTTCCTCGGGCAGGTCCCCGATGATGCATTCGACCTCTATGCCGTTGAGTCTCAGCTGGTCCATCGCTAGATCTCCTCGCATGTCTTTCGTTGGAAACACCGCATACACTTTCTCGTGGCGGGAAGTATAGCACATTTTCACCCTTTGCGCATTGCCATGTTCGCATATTCCTAGTAAATCATTCCCTCTTGCTTTTTCATCCCCGCTCATGCTATACTGCTTGCCTTTCCAAAATGAGCGACATGAACAAACAGAACAGATCAAGCTGGTCGGGTCAGTTGGCGTTCGTGCTGGCGGCCGCCGCGTCGGCCATCGGCCTCGGCAACCTCTGGCGCTTCCCGTACCTGGCGGCGAAGTACGGCGGCGGCGTGTTCATCGCCGTCTACATCGCCCTCTCCCTCACCCTTGGCTTCACCCTGCTGGTGACAGAGATCGCGATCGGACGCTACTCGCGGCAGAGCCAGCTCACCGCGTTCAACAAGCTCGGACACCCGAAGTGGAACTTCCTCGGCGTCCTCGCCACCGTCGTCCCCCTCTTCATCCTCCCCTACTACAACGTCATCGGTGGATGGGTCGTCAAGTACTTCGTCGCCTACGTCAAGCTCGTCGCGGGCGGCGGCACGGCCATCGAGAACCCGCAGGCGTTCTTCGATTCTTTCGTAGCCGCGCCGTGGGACCCGTTCGTCTGCATGACGATATTCACAGTCGTGACGTGCGCGGTGATCGTTATGGGCGTGAAGAACGGAATCGAGAGGTCGAACATCGTGATGATGCCACTGTTGCTCATGATGGCCGTCGGCCTCGCGGTGTACGTCGGATGCCTCCCAGGCGAGGGCGAGGGCATCAAGTTCTACCTCGTGCCGGACTTCTCCTCGTGCGACAACATCGGCAAGGTGGTGCTCGGCGCGATGGGACAGATGTTCTACTCGCTCTCGCTCGCGATGGGGATCATGATCACCTACGGCAGCTACATGCGCAGGCAGGACTCCGTGCCGAAGGCGGCGGTGCGGATCGTGGCGGCTGACACCTTCGTGGCCGTCCTCTCCGGCTTCATGATCATCCCGGTCGTCGTGATGTTCGCGGCGAAGTCGGGCGCGGGACGCGCCACCATCGATGCCGGACCGGGGCTGATGTTCGTCACCCTCCCGAAGGTGTTCGCGGAGTTCGGCGCGACGGGCGCGTGGATCGGCCTCGCGTTCTTCACGCTCGTCCTGTTCGCCGCGTTCACGAGCGCCATCTCGATGACCGAGGCGTGCGTGGCGGCCGTGTGCGACTACCTCCACGTGAAGAGGAACTCGTCGGTCGCGGCGGTGTGTACCTGGTCCATTGCGCTCGGTTCGCTCTCCGCGTTCGGCTACGGACGCTGGAAGGACTTCAAGCCGTTCGGACTCCCCGCGCTCGACTTCTTCGACAGCTCGATGAACGTCCTCACGCCGATCGTCGCAGCGCTCATCTGCGTGTTCGCGGGATGGGTCCTGCGTCCGAAGCGCATCCTCGCGGAATGCCGACGCGACGGCAGCGCCGTCGGATTCAAGACGTTCTACGCAGTGATGGTCAAGTTCATCGCGCCGCTTCTGGTGCTGACGATCCTCGTCTCGGAAATCTGCCGCACTCTAGGCATCGGCGGCTGGAAGATCTGAACATCCCTCCGTTCCAAGACGCTCCACCCTCGCCTCCCGGCGAGCCGCAAAGTGGTAGGGCGCGATCACCGAGCGCGCCGCCAGGTGGGGCGAGCCCTCCGGGCGAGCCGCCCCCTACTGCACCTCCACCACCACCTTGAAGAACCGCATCGCCGCCTTCTCCGCCGCCGACACTCCTTCAACGCCATTCGAACGGGGAGATAAGGGGAGATAATTTTTTCAAAATTTTTATACCACATGGCGTTATTCCATTTGGTATAATATGCGGCAAACGTTCGTTTCTGGAGCGGACTGCCGAGCTCGTCAAAGGGCTCCGGCCCGTTTTTTCCGTGGATCGGGACACGGGTGCGCCGACAATCTCCGTCGACGTCAAGGCCGCACGTAACGTGGAGTCGGTAGAAGAGGTCATGGACATGATTGCCAGCCATTCTGCGGCAAAACGGCTTTGCGTCGTGTTCGACGAATTCCAGGACGTCCTGAACATTCCGGAATCCGATGCCGTCCTTGCCGCGCTTCGCTCCAAGATACAGTTTCTGCCAGACACGCCATTCATCTTTCTCGGCAGCGTCAGAAACAGGATGCGGGACATATTCGATTCGCCGAAGAGTCCGTTCTTCAAGAGTGCCATTTCCTTTGGTGTGGAGCGCATAGACGAGAACGCGATGACAAACTTCCTGATCGGACGCTTCAAGGCGGGCAACCGTCGCATAGACCGCGAGACCGTGGGCGGGATAATGAAAGCTGCGGACTTCATTCCAGGGGACATCCAGGAACTATGCGAAACGACCTGGCTTGTCACGGATGACGGGCAGACAATTTCCGGTGCGGACGTGTCCAATGGACTGGAAGCGGTCTTTGCGCGCGAATCCCGTACATTCATATCGACATTCGGAAAGCTCACGACCGTTCAGGCAAACGTACTGAAAGGACTTGCGGAACCCAACCACTGCAAGATGTATTCCGGCGAGTTCATGGAAACATACGGGATAAGGAATGTCGGCAGTATCTCCAAGGCGCTCAAGCGCCTCGTAGCCGACGAGATAATCTACGAATTCAACGACGAATACCTTTTCGAGAACCCGTTCTTCCGCGAATGGGTACGAAGAAGGTAGCTGGGAACGCCGCCATCCTGACAGCGGTGGGGCGAGCCCTCCGGGCGAGCCGTACCCCCTACGGCACCTCCACCACCACCTTGAAGAACCGCATGGTGGGGCGAGCCGTCCCCGGCGAGCCGCCTTCTCCGCCGCCGTCGCACCTTCAACCGCCTTCCACTCGCCATCCAGCGTCGCCGCACCCTTCAGCACGGCCTGTATCTCCGCGCCCGTCCAGCGGTTCACCTTCGGCTCCCACTCCACCTTCGGCTCACCATCCACCAATTCAATGGACACAATGCGGAGTCATTCGCGGTATCCGCCGGATCAAGCCCCAGCGCATAGCACACCGCTGCCGTCCGCCCATTCGCCAGTGTCGTTGTCAACGAACTGTTGACATAAAATCAAATTTCCCGAATTTCCCGTTGCGTCTGTCGGTGCGATTTGATACACTTGCATCAGTAACCCCGCCGGATAGGCTTCGGCCTATTGTTGCGACGGGGATTTTCTTTTTATAACGGAGATGCGATGAAGCCAT
>CACZAK010000101.1 GCA_902779075.1 uncultured bacterium
GCTGAGCGGCGTGCTCGCGAAGTTCGCGTCGATCGGCGTGAACCTCTCGAAGCTCGAGTCGCGTCCCGTGCCGGGCAGCGACTTCGAGTTCCGCTTCACGCTAGACATCGAGGCCTCGCCGCGCGACCCGCGCGTGGTGAAGCTCCTGGACGGCCTCGCCTCCGATCCCGAAATCGAGCATTTCACCTACCTCGGCGCGTACGACGAAAAGTGAGGGCGCAATGAGCAGCAGCTACGGCGAGAACATCCGCATCACGATCTTCGGTCAGTCCCACGCGCCGGCCATCGGCGTGACGATCGAGGGCCTGCCCGCAGGCTTTTCGGTCGACCGCGCGGCCCTGCAGGCGTTCCTCGACCGGCGTGCTCCGGGACGCGACGAGACGTCCACCGCGCGCCGCGAGGCCGACGAGCCTGAGTTCCTCTCCGGCCTCGTGGGCGACGTAACGTGCGGCGCGCCGCTTACAGCCATCATCCACAACACGAACACTCGCTCGCAGGACTACGAGGCGTTGCGCGCCGTACCGCGTCCCGGCCATGCCGACTGGCCCGCGCAGGTGCGCTTCGGCGGCTTTCAGGACGTGGCGGGCGGCGGACACTTCTCGGGACGCCTCACGGCACCCCTCTGCATTGCGGGCGGCATCGTGCTGCAGATCCTCGCGCAGAAGGGCGTAACCGTTCAAGCCCGCACCGAACGCATCGGCGGCGAGACCGACCCCGACCGTCAGCGCGAGGCGATTCTCGCGGCCAAAGCAGCGGGCGACTCCGTGGGCGGCGTGATCGCCTGCGAGGTGCGTGGCATGCCCGTGGGCGTGGGCGACCCGATGTTCGGCGGTCTTGAGAACCGCATCGCGCAGGCCGTTTTCGGCATTCCCGGCGTGAAAGGAATCGAGTTCGGCGACGGTTTTGCCGCCAGCGAACGGCGCGGGAGCGAGAACAACGATCCCTACCGCATGGAGGACGGGAAGGTGAAGCCCGTCACGAACCACGCGGGCGGAATCCTCGGCGGACTCTCCACGGGCGAGCCTATCACGTTCCGCGTGGCCGTTAAGCCCACGTCGTCGATCGCCATCGAGCAGGATTCGGTGAATCTCCAGACCGGCGAGAACGCGCGTCTGCGCGTGCAGGGTCGCCACGATCCCTGTATCGTGCCCCGCGCCGTCCCGTGCGTGGAGGCCGCCGCCGCCCTTGCGGTCTACGACGCCCTCCTCGCACGCTAACCGGCAGAGTCCTTACTTTGCACGGGCCTTTTCGATTTGATCAATCGTGTCCTTGACGTCCGGCGAATCAGGCATCACTGAAAGAGCGTGACGGGCATACCGCATTGCCTCATCATATCTGCCCGTTTTCAGGTAAATCATGGCAAGGTTATTCAAGAATGCCACTTGTTTAGGCTTTCGCTTCCTACACCGCAAAAGATACTTCTCCGCTTCTTCCCACCTCTCATGTTGATAGTGCCACATGCCCATGGCAAAATTCGCGTCTGGATCATCAGGGTCAGCTGCGAGTACCGTTTTTGCATGTTCCTTTGCCTTTTCAAAATCCGCTCTGCGCAATGCCGCCTGCAATCGTTCCCGTGGCGTCATCTTACTTTCCGCCTTCGTCCTCGCAGCATCCATATCGGACAATATCCTTTTTAACGCGGAATTACATTCGTCCAAGCTATCCGCCATCGCAACAGACCGCCTTGCCTGCTCTGTCAACCCCTGACATTGTTCTTGCTGCGCCTTTCTACGGGCTATCCTTGCGATGCGCCATTGAACACACAGAACCTTTTCCTTCATTTCTTCGTCCTTGAAAGAATCTACGACGTTCGCTTTCTGGAGGTCAAGAATCCGTTCCGCCATCTCTTCCGCAGCCTTAATGCCTTTCAGCCGCACCGAATCCGACATCCCCACATGCCTGTAAAGGACTCCTGAAAATCCCAGCAAGGAAACAGATATTCCTTTCCGTATAAAAATTTCAAATCCCATTTGCGCAACCGCTGAACCATTCGTCATCTTCTCTATATAAGCTTCTTTGGACATTGGAGCCATCATTGAACAAATTTCAAGGTTCTTCCGTCGCCGCCTGCTCTCGTCTCGAATCTCTTCGTCAAGGGTACCATTAGTGAAAATCGTCTCAGCATCCTCCGCCTCGGTTACAGTCTCCCTGACAAAATCCGCAACAATACCGTACATCTTGATAAAGTTCGAACAATCCTTTTCAAGCTGCCGCCTGTCTTCCGGCGTCGCCACGAGAAATCCTACTAGGTAACGCGCAATCCGTGCATCAGGAACATTGCCAGACTTCAAAACCTTTCTTATCCTCTTACATTCGGACTTCTGGGATTTCACATCTCCAACATAAGCATCGTATTTCTTAACCAACGAGCGAAATGCTTTGCCGTGGAACACGAACTTCGCCAATTCGGACTTTGCTACGTCTCCAGGAATGCCAACTGAAGTAAGTACCTCATAAAATCCTGAATACCTTGCTGCTCTTTCTTCCGAATTGCGAAACGACTCTATCTGTTCTGCCGTAATTGCAAACTCCTTCTGCCGTTCTAACATGTACTTGCACAAGTCCAATACTACCTTCTCGTTCACCTTGTATTTGGAAGCAGAAGCGTTTTTTCCAGCTAAATCGCGTATAACTGCGGCACATCGTTTCGGATCAATCCATTTCCAATCGTCCCTGACAGTAGGTTTATCGTCGTCACTACATCCTGTCATGGCAAACATGGCCGCAAATATGGCTATCGCTCTTACGATTCCGTTCATGGTAGTACACTTCTTCAGCCCTTCCACACCTTTCGCCACCGTTTCACCCGCCAAAGCAAACACAACTTGCGCCTTCTTTTGAGATTCGGCTCTATTCATGACTCGCTCCCAACTTCTCTCTGTAATGTCTTTACGCATCACATGGCATAGGATTCCACCATGCACGTTTCTGACATCTAATCATCCAGAAGCCGTTCATACGAGCCGGAGTTCCTCTCTGGACTCGTTGGCGACGTTACGTGCGGCGCGCCGTTCACGGCGATCATCCGCAACGCGAACACGCGCTCGCAGGACTACGACGCGCTGCGCGCGGTGCCGCGTCCCGGCCACGCCGACTGGCCCGCGCAGGTGCGCTTCGGCGGCTTCCAGGACGTGGCCGGCGGCGGACTTGAGAATCGCATCGCGCAGGCCGTGTTCGGCATTCCCGGCGTGAAGGGAATCGAGTTCGGGGACGGCTTTGCCGCGAGCGAGCCGATTACATTCCGCGTGGCGGTGAAGCCCACGTCGTCAATCGCGATCGAACAGGATTCCGTAAACCTCCAGACGGGCGAAAACGCGCGCCTGCGCGTCCAGGGCCGCCACGATCCCTGTCTGTATCGTGCCCCGCGCCGTCCCGTGCGTGGAGGCCGCCGACCTTGCGGTCTACGACGCCCTCCTCGCACGCTAACCGAAGCGCTACTCAACCTTGACGGGCACGTTGCCGTCCTTCACTGACGCCGTGCCGTAGCCGACGCCGTTCACGAGCACGCCCGTGACCTTCACGGTCGTCCCTTTCGGCTTACCGCCCACGTCCGAGTACGCCTTGAACGAACCCTTAAATGAGCCGTCCTTCGCCTTGTAGGTTAGTCTCAGCGCGGAGGGGTTCTCGCCCAGCTTCGACGCATCAACGGCACCATTCTTCGCCAGCTGTACCTTACCCGCCTTCGGCAGCGTCCACTTAGCGCCACCCGCCACTGCCAGACCATCCGGCAAGTACGTCTCGTACTTCGCGTCGCCCAGCGCCGTGTCCAGACGGAACGCCGCACCTCCCTTCAGCGTCCCCGGCTTGCCCACTTTCACGTCCGCACCCAGCCCGACCACCACGGGAGCGGCCGCGCTTGTCGCGGCCAACGGCAGCCACACGATGAACGCAAGATGCGCCTTCTTCGTCTCCAGCACCGGAATGCAGCACCACTCCTCGCCGACGATCAGCTGGCCCTTCGCCGACACCTTCGTGCCATCCGCAAGCGTCCCCGACACCTTCGCCTTGCCCTTCGCGGCGATGGATACGGAGAGGCCGTTCCAGCCCTGTGCACCTTCCCACGCCACGTTCACCACGCCCTGCCACTTGCCGAGCACAGCCGACGCAATGGCCTTGTCCGCCGTGTCCTTCGACGTGAACACGTTCAGCGCACCCTCGATGGCGTAGTTACCGTACGTCCCGGACATGCCCTTCGAGCCAAGCGTCACCTCGCAGGCGTCTCCGCCTGCGAGCGAGACCGTGGTCGGGCCGTCGCCATCAATCTTCACCTTGCCCTTCTCAACGGCCTTCAGCGATTTCTTCTTGCCGTCAAGGCCGATTACCGTCGCCTTCACGGCGGCGAGGCCGTCCTTGCCAGGCTTACCAACCTTCACCTGTATCGTGCCCTTCACGTTCCCGTTGGCGTCGCACAGGTAGCCGTCGTATGTCGTGGCGGCCGTACCGGACACCGCGCCGGCGACACCGCCGTAAAGGAAATGACGTACGGATGGATCCGGTTTAGGGACATCTCCACCCCCGTCAGAGCCACCACCAGATCCTGAACCACCGGCATCGGAACCACTGCCACCACCGGCATCAGAGCCACCACCACCGGCATCGGTACCACCGCCACCGCCGGCACCGGAAACGCCACCACCTTCGGCAGACCAATGCGCGTAGAAAGTAATGTGCGACGTAACCTTAGTGGAAGCGGTCACCTGTGTGCCACCATCCGCTGCCGTGAACCAACCCTCGAATGCGTGTCCGTTCCATGTAGGTATCGGCAATTCACCAATGACCGCCTCGCTCGCCACAGTGCGCGTAGTAGGCGAGACCGTACCTCCATTAGCATTGAAAGTCACTGTATACACTTGCTGCGTCGGGGGCGGAACTACAATACCGCCCTTCTTCCAACGAGCATGATACATCACATTAGTCGTCACGATTGTTGAATCATATACTTGCGTACCTCCTTCCAATTCCGTGTACCATCCAAGGAATTCATCGTCCTCCAATGTCGGAACCGGCAAAGTCCCGACCTTCTCGCCGCCTATCACTTCGCGGGCGGATTCAGAAATCGTACCACCGTTTGGATTGAAGAATACCCAAAACCTTTCGGGTGGCGGAATCTCAGACGGTGGCGTGTAATCTTCAAATTGCGCCATGAACTCTTCAGCGTCAATGTCTGTTTTCCCATCAAACGCAAATGCCTGGGCACGGTACTTCTTGCGCAATGAATAGAAATACAACCGCGAATCCACGCATTCCCCATCCTTGAACAATACGAGGTTGCCAATTGTATAAGGCCCGTCAACGCCAGATTGGAGAATCTCGTTTGCGGCAAAAACCACACTCACGCGATTTGTTCCTTGTGTGCAGTTCGTAGTCATATTGACAGAAGCGACTGGTACTCCATTTGTGTTTACGAGTGTCGCCACAAGCCCATATTCTCCCGCTGTATTGACCTCCATGTTCACGGAAACCACAATTCCATTTGTCGTGACCGTCTCATCCACGACATCTAGCAGATATACCTCATTTCGTGCAAAGTTCTCCCGACGCAAATCAATTTCATTATCCGCAAATTCGTTCAATATGTCTAGTTCCGAAAAATCAACCCCATTGAACTCCGTTAGCTCTATTCTATCGAGCTTAAATGGGCCTAACTTGCCCCCCTCATATATATCCCTACCTAGGAACCGTAATGTAGGTGACACTTCCCCATTAGAAACCTTTGCATTCGCATAAGCAACAATATCACCATTATCATCAGTCATTACACCTGTCAGATGCAATTCATGTAAACCTCCAACCATCATGTCAACCTTATAGCTTATAGCAGCAACCAACCCAGTCTTTTCATCATGTTCGACTTCTTTCGACATTCCATGTATGGTAATAGATGGCCGAGAAACGTCTTTCGCAAGTTTCACCGGTTGGGGCTGAACTTGCCTCGCTTGGGATGACATTTTTTGCGCCTTTGCCTGTATTGTATTGCTCTGCCTTTTTTCTGGTGGGTTCCATCCTTCTGGCCAATCATTTCGCGTAGGAAGCGCCTTTGCAAGATTATTTCGTGCCTGTATGACTCCATTTGTTAAGTACGATTGCTCACCGGGAAACGCCCAATCGTTCGTAAGAACCGCCCTAGATCTCCATTCTTTAGTAACGGGGTCTTTTGTCGCTATATTTGCCGCCATCATTGCCAAAAACTCATCGTCACCATAAGCTTCGTACTGCGGATTTTTGAGAGTGCCGAGATTGTAGGTATCAGTTTTACCAACTTCTAATGAAAACGCATTTAAGCTCCGTTCGCTAATATCCATCAGAAAATCACATCTACATAGATATTTCGTCTTAGTCTGCCCGTTAATATCTGCAACAGAATAGGGCACCATACGGTCATATTCCAAATCTAAATCACTGTCTATATCAAAAGTCTTAAGGCCAAGTAATTCGTCATACCATGCTCCACTTTTATGTAATTTCTCATATTTTTGATGTGTATCCCTGTGTTGCATCTCATGGGCAAGTACCTCCTCAACTGTATATATACCGTAGATATGCGGGCCACTGAAATTAAAAGGATATGCACCTGTTTCTGGATTCTTTGTGCCGCAAGACACAACATGATCATAATGTTCTTCAGCCGTTGGAGATGGGATACGTGATGACAAATGGACTTTCCCGTCTCCCTTAAAATCAAGGAAAAAATTAGCTATTGGCCCAATAATGGTTCTGCCACTTTCTTTCACATTCGCTCGCGCTACAAGTTTTGCATCAAAATCCGTGTCTGAAAGCCAAGCACCATAACCCTCCACACTTGAATCGAGTTTTATCAACCCTATTCCGTCTAATTCTTTCAAACTCGGACAAGCACCATCCTCCTTCCAATATGAAAACCAGTTTGGGACTGGATTTCCTTTTTTGTCCTTACCATCATGCCCATACTTATCGAAGAACACCCAGCCTGTCTCGTTTGTGACGAGCAAAAGGGACAAGAAACCCTCTTTTTCACAAACCATTTCCCACCTTGCTGGGCCAGTCGTAGTACTTTTCCCCATCAAGTGCCTATCGCCTCTGTCGTCACAGTCTGCCGCGCCAACCATCTCAATGGGGCTGTAACGCTTTATCTCAAATATAGGGCGGCCGTCATCATCTTCCTCAAAATCACACCATCCATTTTCAGGAGACCACCAACTACTACTGATCAACTCGATTTCCTCCACTCTTCGCGCATGCCATTTTTCCGTATATTCCAAGCATAGTCATCGTCGTCATCATCGTCATCATCATCGTCGTCATCATCATCATCATCGTCATCATCATCGTCGTCGTAGTCATAACTGACGCTGTAACTGTCTCTATACCTTTCACCTTCTTCTTCGTAAACAACGGTCACCGTCCAGTAGTATCTACCATGGCGTCCCGTACCACAAGGAAAAATCATAGGCAAATCAAGCTCAACTTGTCCGTCTTTTCCCGTCTTTCGCAGCACAACTTTATCCTGTAGCTGTCTGGCGATTGAACTTGGCGTCATATTGTATCCAGTAAATTGAACGTTCTCCGTATCAATCATATATTGGTCATTACCGTCTTTTTTTTCTGAGCACAGCAATAAGGGATATGTAAAATTCAAATCCTCTTTGGCAGGTGAAATGAATCTTACCGGCTCAACTATCTTGAAATAAGGCGGTTTGTCAGTTTCTGTTACAAAATAAATTGGAAAAAGAAGTCCTCTGATGGAATTGTCTATAACGTTGTCCCCAACAAGATATTGAACAAGATCATAAAGACCATAATGTATAGCGTCCCCCAATTCTTTCTTAGTGGCACTAATGGCATATAGATCTCTTGCATCAACTGACAAATCCTTATATCCATACTGCTCCAGTACGGAATCAAGATTAGAAAACAACTCGCCGGCAGCCAACCCAGTGATTACTATTCGCGTCAACTTGTGACTGAACTGACCATGGTAATAATCGTAATCGCCGATATCTGGGCAATATAGACTAGTTCCACCGATGATACTTTGATAGTTTTCCCACTCATCCTCTCCCAATGTCTCCCTCATCCTTTCATAAACATCTGCCATTGCGCTTCCATCGATACCTTCACTCCCTTCACTCATATATAACATACTATCTCTAAAGAATATTTTCGCAGAATATGATTGCGATTCCTTATGGGATCGAAACTCGTCAATTGTGATTGTTGCCATGGCATTAGAACCGGCCACAAGAAAATCTGTAGGTTTAATACACATGCCGTCCTCGACGATAGTATTTACCGCTTCCCCATAAGCCGGCTTCGGCACGCCCTTGAATTTCAGCGATGTAGCATGTGGTTTCCATACATGATCATACGTTGGTATTTTTGTCGATACCGCGTTTGCATAAAATGGCATAATTAGCATCATTGCGGTCAAGATGCACCTTGCCAATTTTCTTGATAGTATGCCAGTACATAGAGTTAATAGTCTCAGCATTCGCAATGCCCTGTTCACCTCTTCAAGTCGTACGTGCGGATCTCCCGCATACGGTGCTTCGTTGATTGCTTTTCCTGTTGCCATTTTTTCTCCCTTTCAGTTAGATCCGTTTAGATTGTTTGTGGGGCTTGCCTACCTTCACCTCACCCTCTAGCCGGCGCGACGGCAGAGCGTGGCGGCGTTCGCGAGGTTGAGCAGGTAGAAGATGACGAGCATCGTGACGACGCCCATGTTGCCGAAGCCCATCTTGTCGCTGACGAGAATCGCCGCCTGGTTGCCCACCAGTCCCGCAACGCCCCAGGCGGAGAGCACCGCGCCATGGATCTTCGAGATGTTCGTCATGCCGTAGTGGTCCGCGAGGATGCCGGGAATCACCGAGAAGCCCGCGCCGTAACAGGCGTTGATCACGAGAAGCGCCACGCCGATCAGGGGCGGCCACCAGCTCGCCGCCATCACGCCGGCCGAGATGGAAAGGATGATGAGCAGGATGTTCACGCGGCGCGCGAGACGGTCGCTCCACCAGGCAAAGAGGAAACGACCGCCGCCGTTCATGAGACCCGAAAGCGCGATGATCCACGTGATCAGTCCCTCGCTGTAGCCGACGGAGGGATTCTTCATCATCTGCTTCGCGAGGGGGATGAGGCAGAGTCCGCAGGAGATGTTCAGGAACATGAAGAGCCACGCGCGCAGGAAATAGGAGTCCTTCGCCAGCCCCACGTACGTGAACTCGCACTGCGGCAGGCCGTGCGCGAACGACATCTGCTCGATCTTCGGCTTTTTGAGGAGGAACGCCGCAACCGCCATCGGGAAAAGGTAGAACACGGCGAAGGCGAGGAACACGGACTCTATCTTTCCGGGACATGCCTCAACTCCGAAGTAGTCGTAGAATCCGAGGAAGCGCATGGAGAACATGGTGTCTGCCCCGCCGAAGCCGAATCCCTTGTAGAGGATCGTGGAGAGCGTTGAGCCCAGTCCGAACGAGATGATCGGCACGGCGGCGGCAATCGCCTTCGCGTTCGGGAACCACAGCATCATCGTCTTGACCGGCGAGATGTAGATGATTCCCGTGCCCGTTCCCACGAGAAAACCGTAACCAAGGTAGATGAGCGCAAGCGACTTCATCCTCACGCCGAGCGCCGTCACGAGCAGCCCCGTTATGAAGAGCGTCGTGCCGATGATCGTGGAGAGGCGGATATTCCTCTCCACGATCTTCCCAAAGAACGCCGCACCCATGCCGAGGAAGAATATGCCGAGCGAAAACGCGAACTGCACCGCACTCTTCGACTCGCCGATGTGCGCGGCGATCTGGTCGGAGAAGTTAGTGAACGCGTATATCTGCCCTACGGAGACCGCCAGCAGAAAGGCCGGAATCACCGCACGAACCATGCGCTTGAAACCAAGGGAACTCTTTTCCATTTCAATTGCCTCTTTTATGATAACGCGCCCAGACGGACGTTAGGGAAAACAGCTACGACTCGTAGATCACCCGATAGCCGATCTTCTTCGCGAGCGCCTCGACGTCTTTCTTGAAGTCGCCGAGGAACGTGACGCGGTGCCAGCCCCAGAGGTCCCAGAGCTTGTACGACCGCTCGAAGTCGCCCGTCACCTCCACCACCATCTTCGTGCGGCAGGCGCGGTCGTCTGGGTCGTTCGAGAACGTGCGGCCCGTCTGCACAAGCGCGCAGCCCTTGCCGCCGTCGCCGAAGAAGTGGAACTGCACGGTCGTGACAGGGTAGTTCAGCGGCGCGATCGAACGTACGGACGCGCCCATGCGGTCCTCGGAGTGCGTCTCGATCTCGTACGGCGCGGTTGCGCCGTCGGGTCCGAGGAACTTGCGTGTGGCAACGCAGTGCGCGAAGATCATTGCACGGCGCGAGCTGTCGATCGCCGGATCGGAGATGTAGCCCATGCGTCCCTTCGTCATTGTGTGGAACACGACCATCGCCACGGTGGAACGGATGTCGTTCTCACACGTTCCGAAGAGGCCGAGGTCCTGAAGCTCCATGAAGCCGAGGCAGGGATATGCGTGGAGCTTGCCGGTGTAGCAGCCGCCGAGGCAGTTGACGGAGATCGCCACCGCTCCGTGCGCCTTCAGTACTTCCTTCATGCCGTAGAACTGCTTCGCGCAGCCGAACAGCGTTTCATCCGAGACGTCCACGATCTTCCGCGCCGTGCGCTTCCATTCGGCGACCTTCGCCTGCGCGAGCGCATCCGGCACCTTCTCCCACGCGGCGTTCAGCTCCTCGAACTTCACGTCCTCGACGATGATGCCGAAGTCCTTGAGAATCTTTGCCTTCGTCTTATTGTTGGTGCCCTCGACGGAAAGAATCTTCTTGCCCTTGACGGCTGCAAGGGTCTCTTCGGGGGAGAGGCAGTCAAGCGGTCCCTCGCAGGGCTTAATGCCGGTTTCGGGCGGCGTGTGGGCGAGACGGTAGTCAGTCGCTGCCTTCACGAAATCTTCGCCCGTGCCGTTCTTCAGCGTCTCGAACGCGCGCGCAGCGCCGATCGTGTCGTTGAAGTCGAGCGAGCTCATGAACGCATAGTTCTTCTGCTTCTTGCGCAGCATCGCGGCGTTCTGCACGTCCCATCCGCCGATGCCGGAATACGGGAACGAGCAGAAGAGCGTGGGCTTGCCAGCTTTGACGATGCCGCCAAGCGCGTTCGGCCACGAGTTCATCTGGATAACGAGGTATCCCTTCACGTCGCCCGCCTTAGCGTCCTCGGCGAGGATTGCGGCGGCGCCCTTCGCGTCGAACGCCATGCCCGGCACGAACTTCACGCCCTTCACGCCCGCGTTGAGCGCGTCCGTGATGTTCTTCATCACGGGACGGAAGTCGAAGCCGGCGTTGGGCCACGTCTTCTTCACCTGCACGTCGTCCCAGATGGAGAACACGAGGCGCACCTTCACGGCACCCGTCTTGTCGGGGATCGCGCCAGCCGGCGTAGGCGCGGGGAGAGCTGCAAAAAAGTCGCCTAGCTCATGTGCCGAGGCATTGCCTGCGGCGACTGCGGCGAGAAGGCCGTAGATGAAATCCCTGCGCCCACATCCGGCACAGGAGGTAGCTGCTTCACTGTTCATGTCTTTTTCCTTATGCGTCTGAAAGAGGAAACGATGGGCATGATACCACAATCCCCCCTCAGGGGCAAGGGAAAAAAAGTGGCACCCGTACCGGGCGGCCCAAAGGGGGGGGGACCGTTGCTCCCGGCCGGGTGCCTACGCATACAGGTTAGCATGGGGGATACCTGTACGCGCAATTCACTCGTGTTCTCCAGTAGTGGAAAACGCCGATAGTATATCACATTCCTTTTCAGCGCGCAACCCCTTTTCATGTAAAAAACATGAATATTTTGTAGACAAAAAGAAACCCGACAAAACGCCGAGTTTCTTTCAGTTATACCTTGGTTTTTTCGCCCTGATTTGCGCAATTACCAGCGCGTATCGCCGCGATCACCACGGTCGCCGCGACCACCGCGACCACCGCGGTCACGACGTCCGCCGCCAAAACCGCCACCACGACGTTCCTGGCGGGGCTTGGGCTGCGACTCGTTCACGCGAATGGGGCGACCATCGAGCGGCTGCCCGTTGAGCGCGTCAATTGCGGCCTGAGCCTGCTCGCGGTTTGGCATCTCGACGAAGCCAAAGCCCTTTGAGCGGCCGGTCATGCGATCAGCCACAACACGCGCTGAGGTAACTTCGCCGTACGCCGCAAACGCGGCCTTGAGTCCATCGTCAGTCGTCGCGTACGCGAGGTTACCAACATAGATGTCCATCTTCTTTTATCCTTACTTGTTATCAATGGAAATCGACCCCAGACACCCGCCTAAGACGATTTCACAGTATATATTCTACGCTCTTTTTTCTGCGCCGTCAAGAGCAAGCGTATGAAAAGTGAAAATTTCTCCTATCGGGACAAGGTGGTCGTAACGCTCGTAAATCCAGGAGATGAAGCCGTGAGGGCGATTGTTTCGGACGCATTGGGATTCTTGCGCACGATGGCCTGGATGCGTCCGGAGAAGGTGCGGCGCGCGGGCGAGTGGAACGACGCGAAATCCGCCTCATCGCCGTTGTCCGTCGCGACGAGCTCGCACGGGCCCTTCACGGAGAAGGTCACATCCACCGCCGCATCCGGCACGAAACGCCCTTCCGCGTCCTGCACCTCAAGATTGACGAACACAAGATCGGCCCCCGGCTCCGCGTTATCCTCGACCTCAAGCTTGAGCTGGGCGACAGGGCCCGTGGTGGAGATGGTCTTCTCCGCCCACGGCGCGCCGTTCTTGTACGTGACGACCTTGAGCGTGCCGGGTTCATAGACGACGTCATCCCACGTGAGGCGATACGCCTTCTTCCAGTTCTTGGGATCTTTCTTCTGGCGGCCGAGCGAGCGGCCGTTGAGGAACAGTTCGCCCTCGTCGCCGGACGTGAAGACGTGGACGGGCGTCACTTTGCCCACGCGGTCGGGCCAGTTCCAGTGCGGGACGATGTGCGCCATCGGCAGGTCGGGACGCCACCGCGACTGGAAGAGCCAGAACGTGTCCTTCGGAAAACCGGCGAGGTCAATGAAGCCCGTCGCGCAGGAGTGGATGCCCTTGATCTTGAATTTCTTCACCATCGAATCGGCCCAATAGGGGCCGCCGAGGTAATCCCAGCCGGTCCACACGAACTCACCCATGCATTCGGGATGCGCGTCCATGTTGAACCACTGCGCGTCGGGCGCGCAGGCCCAGCCCTTCTTGGGATCGCCCGACCAGCCGCATGCCTCCACGCCGTAGCCGGAGACGTGGAGCGCACCCGTCTTCTGCTGCGTCCAGCCCCATTTGACAGGGAAGGTGTATGCGCCGCGGCTCGCGATCGCGCACTGCGTCTCGGACCCGAAGAACGGCTTGTTCGGGTTTTTCTTCTTGAACGGACCGAACATGTAGCAGGAGTAGTTGAAGCCGTAGATGTCGAGGGTCTGCCCGTATTCATTCGTCGCGTTGGCGCGTTCGTTGTTCGCGTTCGTCGTGGGACGCGTGCGGTCCTCGCTCTTCACGATCGCGTCGAGCATCTTCGCGAGACGGATGAACTCGCGCGTGGGCGCGATGCGGGGGTGTCCTTCGGGGATTTCGTTGCCGATCGACCACATAATCACGGACGGATGGTTGCGGTCGGCGCGCACCCACGCGCGCACGTCGCGCTCGTGCCACTTGTCGAAGAGTTTTGAGTAGCCGTCCTTCCGCTTGCCCGAGGCTCCGATGCGCCTCCACTCGTCGAACACCTCGTCCTTCACGAGCAGACCGAGCTCGTCGCAGAGGTCGAGGAAGTCAGGATCCTCCGGGTTGTGCGAACAGCGGATGGCGTTGACGCCCGCCTCCTTGAGTTTCAGAAAGCGGCGCTTCATCGCGGCGTGGTTGTATGCCGCACCCAGCACGCCGAGATCGTGGTGGAGGCATACGCCCTTCAGCTCCACGCGGCGTCCGTTCAATTGAAACCCGCGCGCGTCAGGATAGAACGCGATCATGCGGATGCCGTAGCGGAACGTCTCGCCCGCGATGTCGAGCGTGTAGAGGTGCGGATCGTCGATGTCCCAGAGACGCGGCGACTCCACCGTGAACGTGCGTTCTTTTTTGCCTGACTTCGACATCTCCCACGTCACGTGAACGGTCGCGCGCGCCTTCGTCACCTCCGGCGTGGTGATCGCGACGGAGCCGGGGATGAGGTAGTCGGCCGGACAATACGCGAACCGGCACTCGCGGTACATGCCGCCGCCCGTGTACCAGCGTGAGGAGTCGGTGTAGTTGTGGCAGCGGACGACGAGCGTGTTCTCGCCGTCGAGATTCAGGTGCGGCGTGAGGTCGCAGCGGAAGGCCGTGTAGCCGTAGGGCCAGCCGCCCACGTACTTGCCGTTCACCCACACCTTCGAGTGGCTCATCATGCCGTTCGACTCAGGTAGGCGTCGCCGTAGGGCTTCTTGGGATCGAACGACTTCTCCACGCCCCAGTCGTGCGGCACGCGCACCGCACGCCATGCGGCGGAGTTGGTTTCGCTCGCGGAACCGTCCGCGCGCATGAACTCCCATCCGTCCGCAAGTCTCTCGCGCTGCACGCCGCCACCAACGCATGGCCAGGCGATTGCCAGAAGCACGAATGCAATTAGGCCATTCCAGATAAACTTCTTCATCTCACGTTTTGCATTCTTTAGGGTTCCGTGTTTGCCATGGCTCGTGCCTTCACAGAGGTTCGATGATGGGTTCGTCGATGTTGCGCTTCTTCGCGCTGAAGTTGATGCCGATGAGCGTGACGGGGCGCTTGTCCGCCTTGTAGGCGTCCGCGTAGCCCTTCTCGCGTATCTGCCGGATCGCCGCCTTCGCGGAGCGATTGAACTTGAACTCGAACACGTACACGCCCTTCCGCGTCTCCACGATCGCGTCGGCGTAGCCTCGTGCAGAAGTCTGCTCCGCATGGACCGTCGCACTCAAGAACTTCATGAACATCAGGAAATATCGTTTTGCCTCTGCTTCGTCCTTCACGCGCCATGTAGACGGAAGCGCGGCGTAAAGCGAGAAAAGCGTTTCATTCGTCAGCGCGTCGACGTTCCCTTCCGCCAACTGCCGCTTCGCGACGTCCACGAACACCGTGAACGAAGATTCGTCCATGTGCATGATGGTACGCCAGAAGTTCGACTTCAGGTTCTCGCGCACCTCGAAGTTCGGGACGCCGAGGACGAGTCCGGAAACGTAGCGTCCGTCGGGCGAGTCGGTCCAGACGACCTTCTTGATGGTGAGATAGCCGCTCTGGTAGAGAAGTGGAATCCACGGCAGGTCGTTCGCGTCGCACACGTCAAGGTCGCCCGGCGTCGTCGCGACCTCGGCGAGGTCGGACGGCATCTTGCCGCCGGCCTGGAGCCGCTCCACGACGAGCGTGGGGACGCCCGTCTTTGACCAGTAGTCCGTGAGAATGCCTGAAGGCAACGCCTGACCGACCGAGACGGGATTCAGCACCTTGACATTCGAGTAGGGCGAGAAGCGGTAGGAGTCGTACCACGCGAGAAGCCGCTTGAGCGCGACCTAGCGCGTGCAGCGGAGCTTCCGCGCGAACGCGCCGAGCTGCGGCGCGAGAGTGGTCTCGATCTCCTTGCGCGTGTAGCCGAGCATCCCAGCGAACTCGGGACGGTCCATCGTGAGGTCGGTGAGTTTGTTGAGCGCGGAGAACACGGAGAGTTTCGTGAACTTCGAGACGCCCGTCATCATCATGAAGCGAATCGACCCGACATTGTCCTTGATGCCGCCGTAGAAGTCGTGCAACACCGCGCGCGCGGGGCCGATCTTTCCCGTACGGAGGAATGTCTGCAGCGGCACGTCGTACTCGTCGATGAGCAGCACGAACTGCCCATGCTTCTTCGCGAGCGCCTCGAGCGTCTCCGAAAACGCCTTGCCGCAGTCCCCGCATTCCCGCCAGTTGACCTTGAGCCCGTATTCGCGCGCAATCTTCTTCGACACACCCCAGAGATTTTTCTCAAGCCCAGGAAGGTCCTGCGCGGCCTCCGAACGCATGTTGAGGCTGACGACCGGATATGTCTTCGACCAGTCCCACTTCTTTTCGATCTTAAGGCCCTTGAAGAGCTTCTTCTTGCCCTCGAACAGGCACTTGAAGGTCGAGAGCATCAGCGACTTGCCGAACCGTCGCGGACGCGAGATGAAGTAGATGGCGTCCTTGTCACGCTTGGCAAGCCGATAGAGCATGTCCGTCTTATCGACGTACACGTATCCGCCCTTTATCAGCCCCTCAAAGTCATAGTTCGCTGTCGCGATCGGTTTCATGCGTCTGTCCTATAATTTCCTTGTCTCTCTGCGGATTTGGCAAGTCTCATGTTATGTTAGAAGCCCGTAACCGTGACAGACCAATTGATGGCAGGCCTGTTGCATGTAGCCATACCAGTGCCCACTCCGTCAACGACAACTCCCGACACCTTTACCGTGTACTTCTTCAGCTTGATCCGAGGCGATGCGCCTTGCAGTTCGTACACCTTGAAAGAACCTTTAAAAGTACCCTTCTTGGGAGTGTACGTTACCTTGATCGCCGAAAGGTTAGTACCCTTCTTCGTATCGGCCACTAGGCCATATCCGGTTGACTCATCATATACTAGCGGCGTCACGCCATCTTTGACTTTCGCCCATTTGACAGTTGCGGCACGGCCAAAATCCCACTTTCTGCCAGACACGCTTGCCGTCTCGTCCAGCGGCAGAAGGTATTCCACCACGTCGCCCTTGAACATCGATATGTCGTCCGCATTCACGGACACGCTGGCGTTGGAACCATACCAGCTGCCGCCAACATTAGCGCTCTGAACATGGTAGCCGCCAAGCGAACCCGCGAATTTGCCGCCTCCTATCGTCACGGTCATGGTCCCGAAGTTCTTGACTTCCAACGATACCCTTTTAGGCGAAACGCCGTCAATGTTCATAACCTTGCCGGCCTTAACCGCACGTCTCTTTCCGTCAAGGCCCGTAACAGAGCCTGAAACACGCCCAGACCGATTCCTTGCATTAACTTTTGCTAGTTTTAGCTCCACAATGCCGACGACTTTGCCGTTGTCATACACCGCACCCATCAATGTAGTCGTTTTTGGAGCCCTATACGCATCAGTAATATCGCTTTCGGTCAACGCCCCGTAAGGTAACGATGCCGGATCCACGACCGGTTTAGAGGGAGACGGCGAAGAAGGCTTAACTGTCGAGTTATAGTATTTGGCCTTCATTCCCAGCCACTTGCCGCTGGAATCCACCGTGAATCCGCTCGCTCCGTACGGCACGTAGACAACGCAACCTGAAGCCACATTTGAAAACGCATACGATCCCACATACGGGGCGTTCCAGCTGAATACTACGCTTGAAAGGGCACTGCAATCATTAAATGCCGCATCTCCTATGCTTTCAATGCCCACCGGGAAAGTCACTTCGGCTATGCTGCTGCAAAACTGAAACGCACCAATACCTATGGACTTCAAACCATTGCCCAACACAACACTCTTTAGCGCGATGCAGCCGTTGAACGCATAATCCCCTATGCTCTCCACGCTGTCGGGTATCTTAACGCCTGCCAGCCTGGAGCAACCGAAAAACGCATTCGCGCCTATGTTTTTAACCCCATTGCCGATGACGACGCTGGTAAGCAAATCACAGCCCAGAAAAGCGTTGTCGCCAATGTCCGTGACGCTGTCGGGTATCACAATGGACGTCAGATTCCTGTTACCGGAGAACGCATTGGGCCCGATGCTCTTCACGCCGTCGCCAAGCGTCACGCTGGTGATTTTTGAGTTGCCGGAGAACATGTCGTCAACGATTGGTCCGGAGCCGATCTTGATGCTCGTCAGGGCATTGCAACCGTTAAATGCATCCTTCCCAATGCTCTTCACCCCATTGCCAATCGAGATGCTGGCTAGTGAACTGCAGTTGTAGAACGCCTTTTCGCCGATGCTCTCCACGCTGTCGGGTATCACAACGGATGTCAAGCCCGTGCAGCCGGAAAACGCATTCGCACCAATGCTCTTCACACTCGATCCAATCTGCACACTGGTAAGCGAATCGCAGCCGTTAAACGCATTGTCGCCGATGTACTCGACACCATCGGGGATCACCACGCCCGTCAACTTGGAACAACCGGAGAACGCCGACTCACCAATATTCCTCACGCCGCTGCCAATCGTCACGCTGGTGAGCGTCGTGCAGTCCAAGAACGCATTGTCGCCAATGTTCGTGACGCCGCCTCCGATCACAACGCCTGTGAGCGCCGCGCAGTCCCGGAACGCGCCCTCCCCTATGTCCGTCACGGGCTTGCCGCCAAGCGTCGTCGGGGTCGTCAGACGGCCCGTGGCGGGGGACACGCCGGTAATCACGGCCCTGTCGTAGTATCTTACA
>CACZAK010000102.1 GCA_902779075.1 uncultured bacterium
GGAGGAGTCGCTGATCGGCTGGAAGGAATACGAGATGGAGGTGATGCGCGACAAGGCCGGCAACGCCGTGATCGTCTGCTCCATCGAGAACATGGACCCCATGGGCGTCCACACGGGCGACTCCATTACCGTGGCGCCGATCCTCACGCTCACCGACCGCGAGTACCAGGCGATGCGCGACGACTCCATCAAGGTGCTGGAGAAGATCGGCATCGAGACGGGCGGGTCGAACGTGCAGTGGGCGGTCAATCCGAAGGACGGACGGCGTATCATTATCGAGATGAACCCGCGCGTGTCGCGTTCGTCGGCGCTCGCGTCGAAGGCGACGGGCTTCCCGATCGCGAAGATCGCCGCGCTCCTCGCCGTCGGCTTCACGCTCGACGAAATCACGAACGACATCACCGGCAAGACGCTCGCCTGCTTCGAGCCCGCGCTGGATTACGTGGTCGTGAAGATCCCGCGCTTCGCGTTCGAGAAGTTCCACGGCGCGGACACGACGCTCGGCACGCAGATGAAGTCCGTCGGCGAGGTCATGGCCATCGGCCGCACGTTCAAGCAGGCCTACTTGAAGGCCGTGCGCTCGCTGGAGGCGCCGCTCAAGTACCACCATGCGGAAACCTACGACCCGTGGTTCAAGCGCGAGCTGGAGGAAATCGAGGCGTTCAGGGGATGGCTGGGCAATTTCCATTTAGCCGCAAAGAACGCAAAGAGCGCAAAGCGGAATGAAAATGAAGAAAAGCTTTGTGGCCTTTGTGATCTTTGTGGCGAAAAAATCAAGGGCTCTGAAGCGGAAATCCTCCGCCAGGCGAAGGTATTCGGCTTCAGCGACCGGGAGATCGCCGAGGCCATCGGCAGCGATGAGATTACGGTGCGGAACAGTCGCATCGCGCTGGGCATCCGCCCGGCGTTCGGCGAGGTCGATACGTGCGCGGGCGAGTTCGCGGCAGTGACGCCGTATTACTACTCGTATTATCTTCCCGGAAAATCCGGAATATCCGGAAAATCCGGAGAATCCGGAGAATCCGGAAAATCCGGTGGCAAGATCATGGTCTTGGGCGGTGGCCCAAACCGGATCGGGCAGGGCATCGAGTTCGACTGGTGCTGCTGCCATGCGGCGTTCGCCCTGCGCGCGCGCGGCTATGAGGTGGTGATGGTCAACTCCAACCCCGAGACCGTCTCGACCGACTACGACACCTCCGACAAGCTCTACTTCGAGCCGCTGACCTTTGAGGACGTGATGGAGATCTACGACCGCGAAAAGTGCGACGGCGTGATCGTGCAGTACGGGGGACAGACCCCGCTCAATCTCGCGGAACGGCTTGAGGCGGCGGGCGCGCGGATCGTCGGCACCTCGCCCGCGGACATCGCGCGCGCGGAAGACCGCGACTTCTTCCGCGCGCTCGTCGCGGAAGTCGGCATGAAGCAGCCCGCGAGCGGCATTGCGCATTCCATCGCGGACGCGCGGCGGATTGCGAATGAAATCGGCTATCCGGTTCTCGTGCGGCCGTCGTTTGTCCTTGGCGGACGCGGCATGGCAATCGTCTACAAGGAGGCGGAACTCGATTCCTACGTCGCGGAGGCCGTTGCGGCGTCGGAAGGGAAGCCCATCCTCATCGACAAGTTCCTCGAACACGCGATCGAGCTGGACGTCGACGCCGTCTCGGACGGCGAGACGACGCGCATCGGCGCGATCCTCGAACACATCGAGGCGGCGGGCTGCCATTCGGGCGACGCCGCCGCGATCACGCCGCCGGTCAGCCTGTCGGAGAAGGTCCTGGCGGAGGTGAAGCGCTACACGGAGGTCTTCGCGCAGCGCCTTCACGTGGTCGGGCTCATGAACCTCCAGCTGGCGGTGAAGGACGACGAAATCTGGATGATCGAGGTCAACCCCCGCGCCTCGCGGACGGTGCCGTTCGTCTCGAAGGCGACGGGCGTCCCCCTCGCCGATCTCGGAGCCCTCGCAATGGTCGGCGAGAAGATCGGAAGGCCGACATCCGACAAGTCGACTGTCGAATGTCGCGAGCCGGATGTCGTTGAAGCCAAGCCGCGCTACTACTGCGTCAAGGAGGCGGTGTTCCCCTACGTCAAGTTCCCGGGGGCGAAAATCACGCTGTCGCCGGAGATGAAATCGACGGGCGAGGTGATGGCGATCGATTTCGACCGCTTCGACGCATACTGCAAAAGCCAGATCGCCTGCGGAAGTCCCCTGCCGAAGGGCGGTAACGTGTTCCTCTCCGTCCGCGACGAGGACAAGCCGCTAGTTTCCAAGCTCGCGGCGAAACTCACGTCGCTGGGCTTTAGCGTCTATGCAACGCTCGGCACGTCCACGTATCTGTGGAACAGCGGCGTCGAATCAAAGGCGGCGTTCAGGATCTCGCGCGGGCGGCCAAACGTGGTTGACCTCATTCACAAGGGCGAGATCGACTGGGTCGTCAACACGTCCGAATCAGACGGCGAGGCGACAGGAGATTCAGTCCAGCTTCGTTCCTGCGCCGTCGCCGCCGGCATTCCTGTAACCACGACGCTCGCCGGCTTCGCCGCCGCAGTCGCGGGGCTGGCCGAAGAGCGCGCGGAAAGGTCTGTTTACAGCCTTCAGGAATACCACCTCATCATGCACCCCTACTCGAAGAGCCAGGTCGAGAGCTCGAGCGCCGCCTAGAGAGCCGCGTCTCACTATGGTAATCGGAAGTCCTTTCGCCTGGCGATAGGGAGCCTATGTCCAGCTGTATGCCGCCACATCATCATGGAGAGTGATTCATGACATTCGGACTCGAGGGCTGGATTAGAAAGCGATCGGCTAGCATGATGAATGTGGTCACCCTTATTGCCACGGGCGGCGGTTTGTGGTAAACTAGCCACGTTTTCCGTTGGGGAACCTGCGGAGAATATCCTGCAATGCCGCAAGATGAGGACCGAATGACTAATGGTGACCAGCTGACCTTTGTGGTTTTCCTGATACACGCTTTGAAAGAAGCGTGGGGTGTTGGTGCGCCCAAGGTCTATTCGCTTCTTAAGAAGTCTGGTGCATTGGACAAATATATTGTGCCGTTTTACGATGTTCTGCACACCTGCGGGAAGAATTATCTGGTTGAGGACATAACTGGTTACCTTGCGGATAGGGGATATGCAACATGACGGTTTTTCACGGTTCCGTGTGCGAAGTGCGATGCCCTGACCTCTCTCGATCAAAGAGGTACATAGATTTCGGGCCGGGATTCTATGTTACGGACATTCAGCGGCAGGCCGAACGTTGGGCCAGGCGGAAGGCCGCTAGATTCGGGGGAAAGGCAATCGTTTCGACATATTCACTGAACGAAGATTGGCTTGGCTACAGGGTTAAGACATTTCCTGAAGCGAGCAAGGAGTGGTTGGATTTTGTCTGTGATTGCAGAAACGGGTTGACCCCATATCTGTCATACGACATCATCAGTGGCAAAGTCGCGAACGACAGAGTGTTTCAGGCCATTGACATGTATCGTCGTGGGATCTGGGACGAGAATAGGACGCTTCAGGAAATCACATACTATGAGGACAGCAGCCAAATCGCGATAAATAACGCCGAGGCGATATCGGCACTGCTCACATTCACCGGATCGTATGAGGTTAACAATGACTGACGTTACCTCGTTATACAAAGAACGGCTTGAGGAAGACATAATCTCCAAATTGGCGGAGATCAAGGGAATCGGACTGTCCGATGCAATGGATGCATATTACCGAAGTCGTCTTGCCAAACAGATCGATAGTGGTGCGTTTGGCATCCAGTATCTTTCCGCCGACTATCTTGTCGATGATCTCATCACGAACGAACCAGAATTATTTTCAACCGGGCCAACATGACGGGAACCTCCACGAGGACGCTCGCGGGCTTCGCCGCCGCCGTCGCGGGGCTGGCCGAAGAACGCGCGGAAAGGTCTGTTTACAGCCTTCAGGAATACCACCGTCAAAATTGACTTGGTATCAATCGGCGCGTCCAGATTATGGTATAATACGCGCCATGACACTGCGTATCATATCACTTGCGGCGGTGGCGTTCCTTGCGGGGTGCGCCTCCTTTGAACCTCTTCGCTCCACGCGATTCGTGGACGACGAAAACAACTACCTCCACGTTGACTACGGACGCGATACGAAGGACCATGAGTCCGTCGCCATCCTCGACAACGGCGTGCGCTGGCCTTTCAAGACCAAGAACATGGTGCGGGTTGAGCTGCCGGACGGTACCAGCTTCATCGCCTACCAGAACCTTGCGCCCGCCGGCAACCTGTACAAGACGGAGAACGAGGAGTGGGAGTTTTTCGAAAGCGGAGCGGGCTGCATCGTGGCGCGTCTCGCAAAAGACCGTTCCGGCTACGTTCCGCTTTTCCGCGGATCGCTCTGCGCGACGGTCCGCAACCCCGTCAACACCAAGCGCGACCGCATACGCAACGGCGGTTCAACGCCACATGGCTTCGGGCGCGACGTCAACGGTCCGCGCGAAGTGACGAACGAGAGGAAGTGATGATGAATCCCCTTGACAACATCAAGGTGGTGCTGGTCGGTACGCTCTACACCGGCAACGTGGGAAGCGCCTGCCGCGCCATGGCCAACATGGGCTTTCACCACCTCGTGCTTGCTGCACCCAATCTCCAGAACTCCTGGGACGAGGGCGAGCGAATGGCAGTACACGCCACCGACATCATACGCGACCGCGTGGAGACCGCCACGTTCGAGGAGGCCGTCGCGGACTGCGTGGCCGTTGTCGGCACCACTGCTCGCGGCGGGCTCTACCGTCAGCACGTGAAGGCCCCGCGCGACTGTGCGGCGGAGATTCTCTCTATTGCCGCCACGGGTCCCGTGGCGCTCGTATTCGGCCGCGAGGACAAGGGACTCCTCAACGAGGAGGTTGCGCAATGCACGCACCTCATCCGCATCCCCGTGGACGAAGGCTACACATCCATCAACCTCGCGCAGGCGGTTCTCATTACCTGCTACGAGTTCTTCACCGCCACCGGCAGCTACCAGCCGCCGCACGAGAAGGCGCCGCCCGCGCCGCAGGCGCAGAAGATGCAGCTCATGAAGAACTGGCAGACCATGCTGCAGGACATTGGGTTCATGAACGAGAAGCAGACGGAGCACATGATGCAGGGCATCCACCGCATCTTCTCGCGCGGCGTGCAGACGCGCGACGACGCGGCGATCATGCTCGGCGTGGCGCGCCAGGCTCTCTGGGCTCACCACAATCCCGCGCTTGAAGGGCGCAAGCCATCCATCGGCTGAGATTATGTTTCGGACCGGACGCAACTTCATCGACGGCATCGAGGTCGACGTCGTCCGCAAGCGCGTCCGGCGCATAAACGTCCGCGTTTCCGCGGACGGCGTGATTCACCTCTCCATCCCCGCCTGGGGCTGCACGATTGCAGAAGGGGAGACTTTCCTTCGTGCCAACTGGAAATGGGCTGTCGCAGCCCGCGCAAGGGCCATCGCGCGCCGAGCAGCCGCGCCACCGCCGCCCACGCCGGAGCAAGTGCAGTCCTTCGCCGTCCGCCTCGGACAGATCCATGCCGACTGGTGCGCGCGCCTCGGCGAACCAGGCGTGACATGGAAGCTCCGTTCGATGAAGACGCTTTGGGGGTCGTGTCACTTCCGAAAGCGCCATGTCACCTACAGCCGCGAGCTTGCGCGCGTCCCAGAAGAGCTTGCCGAATACGTCGTAGTGCACGAGCTCACGCACCTGCGCGTGCCCAACCACGGCCCCGCGTTCTACGCGCTCATGGACGTCCGTCTGCCCGGCTGGCGCGCGCTCCGCCGCGCGCTCAACAGACGCCCGCCCGCCACGCCTTCGCGCTGACGGGCACTTTCGGCTTGCCCTGTGGGGGCGTTTTCGTGTATAATACACACCATGTTTTCACAAAGAAGGAGTAAAAAATGGGCGATGTAATCGGTGCGGGCGAACTGCACAAAGGCGTAAAGCTGCTGATCGACGGCGAGCCGTGGGAAATCACGGAGTTCGACTTCTCGAAGCCGGGCAAGGGCCAGGCCATCTACAACTGCAAGCTGCGCAACATGATCACGGGCGGCGGCATGAGCCGCAGCTACCGTTCGGGCGACAAGTTCGAGCGTCCCGAGCTGTTGCAGCGGTCGGTCACGTATTCCTACGACGACGGTTCGGCGTTCGTGTTCACGGACGAGAACTTCGAGGAGATCCGCGTGACGCCCGAGGTGATGGGCGACAAGAAGTACTTCCTCATGGACGAGATGGAAGTGAAGGCGCTGTTCTTCAACGACAAGGTGATCGGCGTGGACCTCCCGCAGCTCGTCGAGCGCAAGGTCATCAAGGTCGAGCCCGGCGTTAAGGGCAACACCGCGAGCGGCAAGGTCACTAAGCCCGCCACGGTCGAGGGCGGCTACGTGTGCGCCGTCCCGCTCTTCATCAACGAGGGTGACGTGATCCGCATCAACACCGAGACTGGCGACTACAACGACCGCATCTCTACCAGGTAGCCATGAAGATACTTGTTACTGGCGGGGCCGGCTACATCGGCTCGCACACCACGCTGGAACTGCTGAAGGCGGGTCACGACGTGGTGGTGGTGGACAACCTCTGCAACTCGTCGGAGGAGTCCCTCCGTCGCGTGGCGGAGCTCGCGGGCAAGGCCCCGAAGTTCTACAACCTCGACATCCGCGACGCGGCGGCGCTCGACAAGGTGGTGGCGGCGGAGAAGCCGTTCGACGCCACCATCCACTTCGCCGCCCTCAAGGCGGTGGGCGAGTCCACGCAGGTTCCGCTTAAGTACTACGAGAACAACCTCGGAGGCACGTTCACGCTCCTCAAGGTGCTCTCGGCGCACAACTGCAAGAACATCGTGTTCTCCAGTTCGGCGACGGTCTACGGCCAGCCGCAGAGCGTGCCGATCCGCGAGGACTTCCCCACGCCCGGCTGCACGAACCCGTACGGCTGGACGAAGCTTATGATGGAGCAGGTTTTCCGCGACGTGCAGAAGGCCGACCCTGAGTGGAACACGATTCTCCTCCGCTACTTCAACCCAATCGGCGCCCATGAGAGCGGCCGTATCGGCGAGGATCCCGCGGGCATTCCGAACAACCTCCTGCCTTACGTCGCGCAGGTGGCGGTGGGACGCCTCAAGGAACTCAACGTGTTCGGCAACGACTATCCCACGCCGGACGGCACGGGCATCCGCGACTACATCCACGTGGTGGACCTCGCGATCGGACACCTCCGCGCCATCGAGAAGCTCGCCGAAAAGCCCGGCTTCAAGATCTACAACCTCGGTACCGGCAACGGCTACAGCGTGCTCCAGATCGTCAAGGCGTTCGAGGCCGCGAGCGGACAGAAGGTGCCGTACGTTATCAAGCCGCGCCGTCCAGGCGACATCGCCGAGTGCTGGGCCGATCCCGCGCTCGCCGCGAAGGAGCTGCATTGGAAGGCTGAACGCGGCATCGAGCAGATGTGTGCTGACGCCTGGCGCTGGCAGTCGCAGAATCCGAACGGATATCGGGGATAGCTTGGAGCTTTGAGCTTGAAGCTTAGAGCTTCGGTTAGAATCGTATTACGGGATGTTGGGTGACGGATGTCGAATGTCGAGAAACTGGACATGGCCGATTTCCCAAAAATCCTAACCGCCTTTGAACAGGCGCTGGAGCTGGAACGCGAGCTCGGGACGCGCACGGTCGAATGTGACCGTGCGCTTCTTGCGCCCGGCGGCGCGCGCGGGGCGCGCGCCCTACCGTCGGCCGCGACAAGCGCGGCCGCTTCCTCACTGGGACAACGGGCGTCCCGCCCGTTGACAGTCGGACGAAGCGGCGAGAGCGCCGCTTCACCGACTGGGACAACGGGCGTCTCGCCCGTTGCGGCATCTGAATTTCCCACGGTGGCGGAACTGACCGCGTGTACGCGGTGTGATCTGCACGGGCTTGGGCGCACGCACGTCGTTCCGGGACAGGGAAACGCGAACGGCCCCGATTTCATGTTCGTGGGCGAGGCGCCTGGGGCGGACGAAGACCGTCAGGGACTTGCGTTCGTCGGCGCGGCGGGGCAGTTCCTCACGAAGATAATAGCCGCGATGGGCTACACGCGCGAGCAGGTGTTCATCGCGAACATCTGCAAGTGCCGTCCGCCCAACAACCGCACGCCGTCGCCGCCGGAAATGGCCGCATGCGTGCCGTACCTGAAGCGGCAGATCAAGCTCGTCAAGCCGAAGTGCCTCATCCTCCTCGGCAACACCGCGATGCGCGGACTCTTCCCCGACGCGCCAATGCGCCGAGGACAGTGGCAGATGTACGAGGGCATACCCGCCATCGGCACGTTCCACCCCGCCTACATCCTGCGCTTCGACTCGGCGCGGGACCCCGTCGGTCTGCGCAAGGCGAAACTGGAGGTCTGGAACACGCTCAAGTTCGCGCTCGCGCGTCTCGGCAAGACGCCCCCTGCAATTCAAAAGAAAGGATAGACAACATGAAGAAGACTATGATGATATTCGCGCTCGCGCTTTTCGCGTGCGCGGGATGCCGACAGAAGGACGTGCGCGATTTCACCGTGGACGTGCCAGCGCTTGTGCAGGAGAAGGAGGCCGAAGTGTCCGGCGCCCTCCGCGCCGCGCTCGTGATGTGCAGCGGCGTGGACATGGCCTCAATCCAGTTCGACGCCGCGAACCACCGTGTGACGCTCAAGTACGATTCGATGCAGACCGCGAAGAAGAACATCGAGATGGCCATCGCGAAGGCCGGCTACGCCGCGAACGGCGTGACGCCAGAATCAATCGGCGCGAAGACGAAGGCCCAGTGATCCCTGCGGGGGAAGGTCTAGGATGACGCCCCTTGAAAGCTGTGCAGAGTCGTTCGCGGCCGACCTCGCGCTTGCGCGCGGACTTTCGCCGAAGACGGTGGAGGCGTACGGACGCGACGTGCGCGCGTTCTTAGAATTCCTCGCGGCGCGTGGCAAGACCGCGCCGGAGGCTCTCGTGCGCGCGGATGTTGCAGACCATGTCGGGGCCATGCGTGCCAAGGGACGCAAGGCGTCCACGCGCGCACGCGCATTCGTTGCAGTGCGCGAGTTCCTCGCCTACCTTGCCTCAACGCGCGCGACTGCGCACGACCTTTCCGAAGGACTTGAGGCGCCGAAGAAAAACCTCGTGCTGCCGCGCGTCCTCGACGAGGCGACCACGCTGAAGATACTGCAGGCCGCCAATGGCAGCGATCCGCGAGACCTGCGCGACCGCGCTATGCTAGAGTTCCTCTACGGGTGCGGACTGCGCGTGAGCGAGCTCTGCGGACTCGAACTGCAGGACGTTGTCGCGGACGCGGGCGTGGTGCGTTGCCGTGGCAAGGGGTCGAAGGAACGCATCGTTCCGATCGGCGTTCCCGCCGCGACGGCGCTCACGCGCTACCTCGCGTCGGCTCGCGAATCCTTCTCGCGCGGCAACACGGCGGAGCGGCGCATCTTCCTCACGCGGCTGGGGCGTCCCTTCACGCGCATGGGCGTTTTCAAGATGTTGCGCGAGCGTGCGGCCGCGGCGGGCGTGGACGCGCACGCGGTGTCGCCGCACGTGCTGCGGCACTGCTTCGCGACGGATCTTCTTGCGCACGGAGCGGACATCCGGGCGATACAGGAAATGCTCGGACACGCCTCGATTGCGACCACTCAGGTGTACACGCACGTAGACCGCGCGCGCCTTGACGCCGTCCACCGCACCTATCATCCACGCGCAGAATTCCCTCCAGAAGGGCCTGTTGGCGGCCCTGAAGCCGGAAAATAAGGAAAAATTTTAGGGAAAACGCATTTCGTGCTTGCAAACCCCCGAAAAAACCGCTATTCTATGCGGCGTAGCAGGGCATATCGTCCTTGCAGCAAAAAGGAAAAACATCACATGGCAAAGAAAGAAATCGTCCCGACCACCAAGAGTGGTATCATGGTCGCGCTCGCGGAGGCTGCCGGCATCACGAAGAAGCAGGCTGTCGCCGTGTACGAGAAGCTCCTTGACCTCGCCGTCAAGGGTGCGAAGCAGGAGGAGAAGGGCTACATGCTCCCTGGCCTCGGCAAGCTCGTCAAGAAGCAGCAGGCCGCTCGCACGGGCCGCAATCCCGCGACCGGCGAGACGATCAAGATCAAGGCGAAGAAGGTCGTTAAGTTCCGTCTCGCCAAGGCGTGCAAGGACGCCGTCCTCGCGAAGTAACTTCGCGTGCGACGATCTGTCGAAAAGGAGGCTCGGCATTGCCGAGTCTCCTTTTTTTTGGTACAATGGGCGCGGAGAAAACAAGAGGCTCTTTGAGATGGTCACACGTAGACAAAGCCGTGAATGGGCGCTGCAGATGCTCGCCCAGTTTGATTTGAACCCGCCGGAGTCGGTCGATTCCGCCATTGCCGATTTCTGGAATCAGCAGACGCAACTGGAGTCCGACGCATTGTCGGCGGAGGAGCGCGGTGCACGCGAAATATTCACGTCCACCGATCCCCGCGAGCTTTCGTCGCTAGCCACTGCGCGCGAGTTCGCCGAGGTGCGCGTGCGCGGCGCATGGACAGACCGCGACGCGCTCGACTCTGCGCTTGAACCGTATCTCGAGCACTGGTCGCTGTACCGTCTCGGCACAGTCGAGCGCGCCGTGCTGCGCCTTGGCGCGTGGGAGCTGCTGAACTGCGATGACATCCCTACGCCAATTGTGGTCAACGAAGCGGTGGACCTCGCGAAGTGGTTCTCGGAGTCGAAGAGCGGACGGTTCGTGAATGGCGTGATGGACCGCTTCGCCAAGGCCGTGCGCGCAGAGGCGAAGCAGGACGCTCCCGAAAAGGAGACCTTTACGCCGTGACGGAAGCCGACTACATGCGGCGGGCAATCGCCCTGGCGTGGCGGAGCGCGGGACACACGCGCCCCAACCCGCCTGTGGGCGCTGTAGTCGTCAAGGGCGGCAAGTTGATCGGCGAGGGCCGTCACCGCCGGTGTGGCGGCGACCACGCGGAAGTCGCGGCGCTGAAGAACTGCAAGGTCTCGCCGAAGGGCGCTACCGTCTACGTGACGCTTGAGCCATGTTCGAAGCCCGGTCGCGTGGGCGCGTGCTGCGATGCGCTGATCGCATCCGGCGTGAAGCGCGTGGTGTGGGCGTGCGCCGATCCGAATCCAACCAATCGCGGGAAGGCCGCGCGCGTACTGCGCCGCGCCGGCATTGAGACAGCGCATGGCCTCTGCGAGGACGATGCGTTTGACGTGATCCGTCCGTTCGCGAAACACGTGACGACGGGATTGCCGTACGTGACCGTGAAACTCGCGATGTCGCTCGACGGGAAAATCTGCGATGACTGGGGCGACGCGAAGTGGGTGTCGAGCCCGCGCGCGCGCAAGGCGACGTGCGCGCTGCGTTCGCAAGTGGATGTGATGCTCGTGGGCGCTGAGACCGTGCGGCGCGATAATCCGTCTCTGCTTGCGCGTCCGCGTCCTAACCCCGACCTCTGGCGTGCCGTGGTCTCGCGTAGCGGGAACTTGCCCGCAGAGGCGCAGGTGTTCACCGATGCTGCGCGGGCGCGCACGCTCGTCTACCGCGACGCCGCTGAGGCCGTGCATGATCTCGGCAAGCGCGGTTTCATGCATGTTCTCTGTGAAGGCGGATTGGTGCTTGCGCGGTCGCTTGCGGAGGCGGGGTTGGTAGATGAATGGATCACCGTGCTCGCGTCGAAGGTGATCGGCTCGCGCCGCATTGGCGACGCCGTACCAATCGGGAGGTGTACGTGTTTACAGGATTGATCCAGCGCATCGGCACGGTGAAGCGCGTGTCGCGCGGACGCGGCCTCGTGCTTGAGTTTTCGTTCGAGCCGTGGGCCGAACCGCTCGTGAAAGGCGAGAGCGTCGCGGTGAACGGTACGTGTCTCACGGTGGCGGACTGTGACGCGACGCGCTTCACGGCCGACGTGTTGCGCGAGACGGAGGAGCGTACTGGGCTCGCAGAACTGCTTCCGGGTGCGCGCGTGAACCTCGAGCGCGCGCTCAAGGCGGGCGACCGTTTCGGCGGACACGTTGTGCAGGGACATGTGGATGGCCGTGGCACGCTGATCAAACGCGAGCAGAAAGGGCGTGACTTTGCGCTTACGTTCAAGTGCCCGCGCGCGGTGGCGGCGGCGAGCGTGTTGAAGGGATCGATCGCGGTGAACGGCGTGTCGCTCACCGTGAGCGGCCTCGGCGACGACTGGCTGCGCGTGGACGTGATTCCCACCACGGCGGCCGAGACGAACCTCGGCGCGTTGCGTCCGGGCGACCGCGTGAACTTGGAGAGCGACGTGTTGGGCAAGTACGCGATCCGGTGCGCGGAGAGTGAATCCGCCGAAGAGACGGAAGGCGGTGGCCTTACGATGGAGATGCTGGAGGAGAACGGTTTCGTATGAAACGTGTACTTTCCATACTGTGGGTTGTGCTGTTGCTCGGCGCGCTTGGCGCTGGCGCATGGTGTCTGCAGCGTCCGAAAGAGGTTGCGCCTACGGAGCAGGCGGTGCCGCCGCCTTCGCCGGCTGCGGAGCTGATCGTGGCGGGGCTGGGCGGTTTCCGGGGACTTGCCGCGGAAGTGATTTGGTTCCGTGCGGACCGTCTATGGGACGAAGGGCGCTACGGCGAGCTCGCGCAGTTGGCGAGCTGGCTGACCTTCCTTGAGCCGCACACGGCCGAAATCTGGTCATACGCGGCGTGGAACCTCGCCTACAACGTGTCGGTAGTAATGTCCACGCCGTCCGACCGCTGGCGCTGGGTGAAGGCCGGGCTGCGTCTTCTGCTCGATGACGGGTTGCGCCTGAATCCGTCCGACCCGGAGCTGTACAAGGCGCTGTCCGACATGTTCCGCTTCAAGCTCGGCACGGACAGCGACGACGCCGCGTCGTACTACCGCGAACAGTGGAAGGCCGAAATCCTGTCCGCGCAGTCCACCGGCGACTGGTCGTCGGTGCGCCTCGACCCGGAGACGATGCGCGAGGTCGACGCCGCGTATGGCGCGCAGGACTGGACGCATCCGTTTGCGAGCGCGCTCTACTGGGCGCATAAGGGCCTGCCGTGCGCGCGTACGCCGCACGCCCACGCCGAACTCCGCGAGGCAGTGTACTTGACACTGATGTTGGAGGCCAACGCCGATACGCGCCTTGCGCCACGCGCTCTTGAGGAGATGAAAGCCGCGCTGCGCGAGCATCCTAGCAACAACCTCCGCGAGCTTATCCGAGGCTTCAGCAACCGCCACGGTTTGTCGTCAAAATGACAAGTTGCGGTTTGTGATTGACAAATCGCCCGCGATTCGGTAATATCTATCGCGTTCACGGTGATTCAGCGGGATCACCGAGGGCGGATTATTGTTTTTTGACAGAATAGGAGCGACCAGATGGCCATAAACAACGAATTGGCGGCGATTGTAACCTACATCGAGCGCGAGCGCGGTGTGGAGCGCGAAGACGTATTGACCTCCATTGAGGAAGCCATCAAGAAGGCCGCCGAGCACAATCCCGACGTGACAAAGGATTTGCGCGTGGTCATCAATCGGCGCGACCTTTCCCTCCATGTGTACGACACGGCTGTGGTGTCCAACGAGAACAAGGGCGCGGGCTTCATCTCCCTTGCGCGCGCGCGCCGCATCAAGCCGGACGCCGAGCTGGGCGAGAAGATCGAGATCGAGATGCCTGCCGCGCGCCTCGGGCGCATCGCCGCGCAGACCACGCGCCAGGTCGTCATGGGTAAAATCCGCGAGATTGAGCAGACCAACGTCTACACCGAGTTCAAGAACCGCATCGGCGAGATCGTCTCCGGCACCGTGAGCGCCGTGAACCGGCGCGACCTCTACGTGCTTGTGGGCAAGACCGAGATGTTGCTGCCAGGCAAGGAGCGCATCCCCACGGAGGAGTTCTCGGTGGGCGACTCCATCCGCGCCATCGTGCACAGCGTGAAGCCCATGAAGTCGGACGCGAAGGGCCCGTCTGTGACGCTCAGCCGCGCCTCCGCCGAGTTCGTGCGCACACTGTTCCGCCTTGAAGTCGGTGAAATCTCCGACGGCGTGGTTGAAATCATGGGCATCGCGCGCGACCCGGGCTACCGCACGAAGCTTGCGGTGCGCACGCTGGACGAGAAGGTGGATCCCGTGGGCGCCTGCGTTGGCTTGAAGGGCGCGCGCGTGCGCAACATCGTTCGCGAGCTGAACGGCGAGAAGATCGACATCGTGCGCTGGAACGCGGACGTGCGTCACTACGTGGCACAGGCCCTCGCCCCGGCGAAGCTTGAGAGCGTTGAGGTGGATCCCGACGGCGGCAACACGGTGCACGTGACCGTGGCGCCCGACCAGTACTCCCTCGCGATCGGCAAGCGCGGGCAGAACGTGCGCCTCACCTCGAAGCTCACGTCGGTGTCCACGGCAATTGCCACGAAACTGGCGGACGCAGGATTCCTTACGGTCGAGGGGATTGTGGAAAGCGATGAGGAAGGGTTTATCGCGGCAACGGGCCTGGACGAGGTCACGGCGAAGGGACTCTACGCGGCGGCGCAGGCCGTCGCCGAGCTCACGGGCGTGGGATCGTTCGCGCCGGCGGAGGAAGAGGAGTAATTAGATGAGAGTCTACGAGTTCGCGAAGGAGAAGGGCATTACGTCCGCCGCGGTCATCAAGATGGCCGAGGCGAATGACGTGGAGGTCTACTCCGCCCTGTCCCAGCTTGAGGACGGCGACGTCGAGGTGTTGAGTCGCAGCCTTCTGCGAGGTGACGCCGCAGAGTTGAAGGCCGAGGCGTCCGCAGTGGCGGAGCGTGGCCGCGCAAAGGCCGCCAGGGCAGCCGCCGTTCAGGCGGAGAAGAACAAGGCGCAGGCAGAGGCGTTGGAAGCCGCTCGCCAGCGCGCGCTCGCCGCGCATGGCTTGAAGTCGGCCGCGAAGCCGGCACCGGCACCAGAGAAGAAGAAGAAAGAGCCGGCGCTGGAAATCGGCGCAACGCTGCCTGAAATGCCCAAGGTGTCGATCCAGATGTCCGAGCCAGAGGAGCAGGAGATCGAGGACGATGACGTGGACGTGGACGAGGATGAAGACGAGGCCGAGGTCGACGCGCGTGACTACCTGCATGGCAAAGACCTGCGCGAGCGTCAGTCCGCGAAGCCGAAGAAGGAGAAGGACAAAGACAAGGAGAAGGAAAAGGACAAGGAGAGGGACAGGGATTCTCAGAGGCAGCAGCCTGCAAGGCAACAACCTGCGCAGAGACAGCAGCCGATGCAGAGGCCGCAGCAGCAGCCCAAGAAGGGCGAGCCGCAGAAGCAGACTCCCGCCGCTCCGGCGTCCAAGCAGCCGCCTGTGCGTCCTCCCAAGCCCGTCACCCGCGTTGGCGGAACACGCGCCGGATTCTCATCCGTCTCAATGCGCACTGCGCGCACGATGGCCGGTCCCACGATTGCCACTATTTCAACTGGTACGCCCCAGCCGCCACCGCCGCAGAAACCGACCATCTCGCTTTCCGTCTCGACGCGCGAGATCTCCATCCGCGGCGCCGTGGTGGTGAAGGAGCTCGCGCTCAAGCTGGGTGTGCGACCGAACCGCCTGATCGCGGACCTCATGCAGCTGAAGGTGCTCGCCTCGATCAACCAGCGCGTGGAGCCGGACGTGGCCACGAAGGTCGCGCAGAAGTACGGCTACCGCGTGAACATCGAGCATGCCCGCGACGCCGCGAACAAGAAGCCCGTCCTCAAGGCCATCGACGCGGACGACGAGATTCCGCAGGACAAGCCCGAGCAGATGCAGCCGCGTCCTCCGGTCGTCACGTTCCTCGGCCACGTCGACCACGGCAAGACCACGCTCATGGACTACATCCGCCACACGAAGGTGGCGGCGGGCGAGGCCGGCGGCATCACGCAGCAGATTTCCGCCTACCAGGTGGACGTCCAGGGCCGCAAAATCACGTTCCTCGACACGCCCGGACACGCCGCGTTCAACGCGATGCGCCAGCGCGGCGCGCAGCTCACGGACATCGCCGTGATTATCATCGCCGCCGACGACGGCATCATGCCGCAGACCGAGGAGGCGATCAAGTTCGCCCGCCAGGCCGGCGTGCAGATCATGGTGGCCATCACGAAGTGCGACAAGCCCACCGCCAACCCCGAGCGCGTGAAGCAGATGCTCCAGAAGCAGGGCCTTACGCCTGAAGAGTGGGGTGGCGACATCGTGTGCTGCGCCGTTTCCGGCATCACGGGCGACGGCGTGGACCAGCTCCTCGAGATGATTCTCCTCCAGGCGGACGTCCTGGAGCTCACCGCCAACCCGTCCCGCCGCGCGAACGGCTACGTGGTGGAGGCCGAGCTCGAGCAGGGCTTCGGTCCCACGGCGATGCTGCTCGTCACTGGCGGCACGCTGAAGGTGGGCGATGCGATCCTCATCGGCGAGCATTTCGGCAAGGTGCGCTCCCTCATCGACGACCACGGCCGCCGCATCCGCGAGGCGCCGCCCGCCACGCCCGTCAAGTGCACGGGCCTCTCGGGCGTGCCCGAGGCCGGCGCGGAGTTCCGCGTGATGCTCGACGAAAAGCGCGCGCGCACGCTCGCCGAACAGGCCGCGCAGGCCCGCAAGGAACAGGAACTTTCGCAGACGAAGGCCGTCTCGTTCGACGACCTCCTCAGCAAGATGGACGCCAACGAGAAGCGCGAGCTCAGCGTGGTCGTGAAGTCCGATACGCAGGGCTCCCTTGAGGCGATCGTCGAGGCGCTCAACAACATCAAGAGCGAGAAGGTGTCGCTCAAGGTCATCGCCACCGGCACCGGCAACGTGTCGCTTACGGACGTGAAGACGGCCTCCGCCGGCAAGGCCGTGATCGTGGGCTTCGACATCGGCTGCGATTCGGGCGTGCAGCAGCAGGCCCGCCACGACGGCGTGCGCATCAACTCGTTCCGCATCATCTACGAGCTGATCGACCACGTGAAGCAGTGCATGCTCGACCTGCTCCCGCCGGAGTACACCGAGAATATCCTCGGCCACGCCACGATCAAGGCCGTGTACGACATCGGCAAGGTCGGCAAGATCGCCGGCTCCCAGATGCTCGACGGCAAGCTCGTCTCCACCGCCCGCTACCGTATTCTGCGCGGCAAGGAGAAGGTGTGGGAGGGCAAGCTCCAGACGCTGCGCCACTTCAAGGACGAGGTCAAGGAAGTCACCGGCCAGCAGGAGTGCGGCGTGTGCTTCGC
>CACZAK010000103.1 GCA_902779075.1 uncultured bacterium
ATGCGGAAGAACGCGGCCTGCATGACGGTGTTGATGCGCGTGCCCATGCCGTTCTCGCGGGCGATCTTCGCCGCGTCGATCACGTAGAAGTTGATCTTCTTCTCGACAATCTCCTTCGCCGTCTCGGCGGGCAGGTGCGCCCACGTCTCCAGCGGACCGTACGGCGAGGCGAGCAGGAACGTGGCCCCTTCGCGGGCGTTCGAGAGCATGTCGTACTTCTGGAGGAACGAGAAGTTGTGGCACGCGATGAAGAGCGGCGACTCGCAAAGGTACGGACTCAGGATCGGCGCGGGGCCGAAGCGGAGGTGCGACACGGTGAGGCCGCCCGCCTTCTTCGAGTCATATACGAAGTAACCTTGCGCGTAGAAGTCGGTGTGCGCACCGATGATCTTGATCGAGTTCTTGTTCGCGCCCACAGTGCCGTCGGAGCCGAGCCCCCAGAACACGCATTCGTGGCGGGCGGGATGGACGATGTGGTAACCCTTCGCGGGCGGGAGCGAACGGCCCGTCACGTCGTCGTCCACGCCGAGCGCGTAGCCGTCGAGCGGCGCCTTCGCGTCCATGTTGTCGAACGCTGCCTTCACGTGGCCCGGGGCGAACTCCTTGCCGCCGAGTCCGTAACGCGCGGCGAAGATCGCCGGGCGTTTGAACTTCGCTGTCCCCGTGCGGCACGCGCGATCCACCGCGCCGAGGACGTCGAGGTAGAGCGGCTCGCCCTCGCTGCCGCACTCCTTCGTGCGGTCGAGGACGGTGATCGCGCGCACGGTCGCGGGCAGCGCGGCGACGAGCGCGGAGGCGTCGAACGGACGGTACAGCCGCACCGTCACCACGCCCACCTTCTCACCCGCCTGCACAAGCGCGTCCACGGTCTCGCGGACGGTCTCGGAGCCGGACCCCATCACCACGATCACGCGCTCCGCGTCCGGCGCACCGTGGTAGTCGAAGAGGTGGTAGGCGCGGCCGGTGAGTTCGGCGAAATGGTCCATCGTGCGCTGCACGATGCCGGGCAGTTCGTCGTAGAAGCGGTTGGACGCCTCACGCCCCTGGAAATACACGTCCGAGTTCTGCACGGTGCCGCGGATGATCGGATGTTCGGGGGAAAGACCGCGCGCACGCTGCTCGGAGACGAAGCGGTCGTCGATCATTGCGCGGATCGTCGCCGTTTCCACCTGGTCGATCTTCTGGACCTCGTGGGAGGTGCGGAAGCCGTCGAAGAAATGCATGAACGGCACGCGCGACTCAAGCGTCGCCGCATGGGAGATGAGCGCGAGGTCCTGCGCCTCCTGCACGCCGGAGGAGGCCATCATCGCGATGCCCGTCTGACGGCACGCCATCACGTCCGAATGGTCGCCGAAGATGCACGTACCGTGTACGGCGAGCGCGCGGGCGGCCACGTGGAAGACGGCGGGGAGCAGTTCGCCCGCCACGCGGTAAAGGTTCGGGATCATCAGCAGAAGCCCCTGCGACGAGGTGAACGTGCTCGCCACCGCGCCAGCGGAAACCGCACCATGTACGGCACCGGCTGCGCCGCCTTCGCTCTGCATCTCCACCACTTCAGGAACCGCGCCCCAAATGTTCGGACGTTTCGTCGCCATGTATTCATCGGCCTTCTCGCCCATTGGGGACGATGGCGTGATAGGATAGATAAACGCCACGTCGCTGCATGAGTATGCAACGCGCGCGACAGCCAGGTTGGCGTCGGTCATGGTTTTCATGTCTGTCTCGGTCTTTCTACCGCCTTAGAAATGGGCGGATTTCCGCTAAAAGTGAATATTATATAAAAAAAGACCCTCGCGTTCAAGCGCGGGATTCAGCAAATGTGGTATAATGGGGCGCATGAGAAAAAACGAACGAAAGAGTGGCCGAAATGACGCTTGAAAATATCCCCAAGGTGAACAGCCTCCTAAAGAAGGAATTCAAGGCGCACGCCGCGCCCATCATCGAGCTGATCGAGGCGCAGACACATGACCCCTTCTGCGTCCTCGTGGGGACAATCCTCTCAGCCCGCACGAAGGACCAGTGTACGGCCGGGGCCGTGAAGCGTCTCTTCTCGCGCATGGGCGGCACGGCCACGCCCGACGCACTGGAGGCAATCCCCGTACCTGAACTTGAGAAGCTCATTTTCCCCGTCGGTTTCTACCACGACAAGGCCCGTCACCTGCACGCCCTGCCGAAGGTCCTGCGCGAGCGCTTCGGCGGAGTGCTGCCGCACACGGTTGAGGAACTTTGCGAGCTGCCAGGCGTGGGACGCAAGACGGCTAATCTCACCGTCGCCGTGGGCTTCAACCTACCGGCCATCTGCGTAGACGTACACGTCCACCGCATCACGAACCGGCTCGGCTTAATTCGCACTAAAACGCCGCTCGAAACTGAAATGGAACTGCGCAGGATACTCCCCGTCCGCTACTGGAAGACGTGGAACTCGCACCTAGTATCGTTCGGACAGACACGTTGCTTCCCGCGCAACCCCGACTGCCAAGGCTGCCCGATACGCCCGTTCTGCCCAAGCTGCACCGTCAGTCCAGGTTCCTCAGGAAGCAATGCTTCCAACGATACCGGCGCCGTGGGTGATCACGTCAAGCGCGATTTTAGCCGCCTGCACGAGGCAGGACACTGCCACACCGATTAGATTTCCCATTTCATTCCCTCCTTCGATCGTTGTCTGTCAAATAGCAGGTGGGGTCCTCACCCCAGATGTCGCCCGTCACGGCCTCGCCGCGCGCGCGGAAGTTGCCGCCGCAGAGGTCGAGCCAGCGACACGTGCGGCAACGCCCCTTCACAAACTCCTTCTTGCAGCGGAGGAGATCGAGAAGCGAACCGGGCGGCGGGTTGCCCCAGATTTCCGAAAACGGTTTCTCCAGCACGTTGCCGACAGGATGGTTGCGCCAGAACTGGTCGGGGTAGACCGTGCCGTCCCACGAGATGCAGCCGATTCCCTCGCCTGACGAGTTGCCGCCGTTGAGCGTGAGCAACTCGAGCGCGGCGGCGGCGTTGGGATGGTTTTCCGCCTTCATCTTCAGATAGAGGGCGATGCCGTCGCAGGGGTTGTCCACGGTGAGCACCTCCACGGGGAAACCCGCGTCGAAGCAGGCCTTCGTCTCGGCGACAATCGTCTCCAGCGCGGCGCGCGCCTCGGCGTGGTCGAGGTCGGTGGCGGCGATCTCCTGTCCGCGTCCCGTGTAGACGAGGTGGTAGAGACAGATACGCGGTACGCGCTCGGCGCGCATGAGATCGAAGATGGCAGGGATGGCGCGCACGTTGTCGCGCGTCATCGTCACGCGCAGACCCACCTTCACGCCGCGGTCGCGTAGGCGGCGGATGGCGGCGAGTGACAACTGGTACGCGCCGGGGTGGCGGCGGAACGCGTCGTGGATTGCCTCCGTGCCGTCGATGGAGATGCCCACGTAGGCGACGCCGAGGTCGCGGATCCAGTCCGCCCAGTCGTCGTCGATGAGCGTGCCGTTCGTGGAGAACGTGACGCGCAGCCCACGTTCCTTCGCGTGGGCAGCGAGCGTGCGGATGTCCGGGCGCGCGAACGGCTCGCCGCCGGAGAAGAGCAGCACCGGCACGCCGAACGCCGCGAGGTCGTCGATCACCGCGAGCGCCTGCTCGGTCGTGAGCACCTTTTGCGCGCCCGACGTGGCGGCGTAGCAGTGCGAACAGGCGAGGTTGCACGCGGGCGTGCAGTTCCACACCACCACGGGACGCCGATGCGCGCCCGCGCGGTAGCGCAGGCGGTCCGACGCCTCGACCGTGCCGCAGTATAGTTTTGAGATTCCAACCATCCTTCTCACCGACCTCCACTCTCAAAAATTGGCACTGTAGGACAACCCCTTGACGAAGCACTCCATCCATTCCCAATCCGGCGCGCCGTTGCGGGCGAGCAACCGGATGACGGATTCACGCATCTTTTCCGCATGCCACTTGCGACCGTAGTTGTAGCGGTATTTCTCTTGGCGGACGAGCGTACAGAGAAAGATTTCACGAAGAGCGGGTCGTTCGTGATCTTCGCGAACTCGCCGATAATCGCCGCCTTGTTGCGGACGCGTCCCGCCGTGAGCGTAGTGTCGATGGCGTGCATCATGGCACTGGAGAGCGACTGGATCGTCGGCTCCATCTCGAACGACGCGCGGAACGGCTTGTTGATGAGCGCGAGGAGAATCGCGCTCACCATCGTGTTGCGCATCGTCTCGTTGATGGAGTAGTTGTTGTACTCCTCGTTCAGCTCGATGGCCTTCTGAATCAGTAACTCCGGCAGTCCCGGACCCTTCCCGCCAGTCTTGGAAGCGGACTTCAGGAGACGGGACACTCTGCGACTGTACAACCGCTGTTCCTCAAGCCGTATCGACTTGAAGAGCGGATATTCTCTGAAATGTGTCCGTACGATATCTTCCGTCAGTCTTTCTTTCGCCATCTGATTGATGCACCTCCTGTCCTGACGGGCAATAGTATATCAAAAAAGAGGCTTCGTGCATGAGTGTGGGTCGGTTCATGCAATGAAATATTTTTGAGCCAATGTTTTCAAAGGTATGACGCGATTTCAGGATAACTCATCCCGAAAAAGTCGGGATAAGCGTGAAATCTGCCGCAGGCGTTGGTAATCCGAATCGGATTGTGGTATAATAGGCGTCTCTCGCAAAGAAGGAATCAATCATGATTGACATCAAGAGAATCAGGGAAGAATTCAACGCCACCGCCGACCAGCTCGCGCGGCGCGGCGTGGAACAGGAGAAAGTCGCCCGCGCGCGCGACCTCGACGCGAAGCGCCGTGCGCTCATCGGCGAGACAGAATCGCTCAAGCAGCAGCGCAACAGCGCGTCGAAGGAAATCGGCGCCGCCGCGAAGGCGGGGCAGGACGTCTCCGCCGCAAAAGAAAAGATGCGCGCAATCGGCGACCGCATTGCCGAGATCGACCGCGAGCTCGCCCAGGTCGAGACGGACCTCCGCGAGACGCTCCTCATGATTCCCAACATCCCCGCTCCCGAAATCCCCACCGGACTCGACTCTTCGTCCAACAAGGTCGTGCGCCTCGTCGGCGAATGGAAGGACCCCGCCTACCCGATCCCCGACCACACTCAGATCGGCGAGCGCCTCGGCATCTTCGACTTCCCGCGCGGCGTCAAGCTCACGGGCACGGGTTTTCCGATCATCCTCGGACAGGGCGCGAAGCTCCAGCGCGCGCTCATCCAGTACATGCTCGACCTGCACTGCCAGAAGCAGGGCTACACCGAGATGCTCCCGCCCTTCCTCGTCAACTCCGCGTCCATGACCGGTACCGGACAGCTCCCGAAGTTCGCCGAGGACCTCTACCACTCGAATGCGGACGACTTCTGGCTCATCCCCACCGCCGAAGTGCCCGTCACGAACTATTACCGCGACGACGTGTTCGACGGCGTGAAGCTCCCGAAGATCACGCCCGAGAGCCCCGTCAAGCTCACCGCCTACACGCCCTGCTTCCGCCGCGAGGCCGGAAGCGCCGGCAAGATGACGCGCGGCATGCTCCGCGTCCACCAGTTCGACAAGGTCGAGATGGTCAATTTCGTCCACCCCTCCACCTCGTTCCAGCAGCTTGAGACGCTTGTCCACGAGGCCGAGGAGGTGCTCACCGGCCTCGGACTCCACTTCCGCGTGCTGATGCTCTCGTCCGGCGACATGGGCTTCTCCGCAGCCAAGTGCTACGATCTGGAGCTCTGGGCTCCCGGCGAACAGCAGTGGCTCGAAGTCAGCTCATGCAGCTGCTTCACCGACTATCAGGCCCGCCGCCTGAACTGCCGGTTCAAGGACGAGGACGGCAAGACGAAGCTCGTCCACACGCTCAACGGTTCCGGCGTGGCCCTGCCGCGCCTGATGGTGGCGCTCCTTGAACAGCACCTCCAGGAGGACGGTTCCGTGCTCCTGCCGGAAGCCATCCGCCCCTACTTCGGCGCGGACCGCCTCGTGCCAGTCAAGTAAGCCACGGTGTCGGCCATGGGGATGAAGTTCTTGGCAACCTACGTCGCGCTGGCGGCGGGTTCAGGCGCTCTCGTGTGGTATTTTGCGCCGACCATCGGCGAGAAACTGCCGCCCGAGGTGCATGCACGCATCTGCTCGGTCGTTGATTCCACGACCTCGCTGTTCAAGGGACTGTCAAAATCGGAGAAACCGGTTTCTACGCCCCAGAACGGCAAAGTCGTTCAACAGAAGAGCGCTCGCGTACGCCCCGTTGACCTGAAAGACGCGACGTGGGGAGTCTTGAAACGCGTCACGCCCGTGGAGGAGCTGGATGGCAAGCCGATCGGGAATGCGCCAAGCGGACGGTTCTTCATGATCAAGGAGACAGTATCCACCACAAACGGACTCAAAGTAGCTGGCACGTTTATCTCCCAGAAGATCACCCGCACCGTGCGCATCCCCGCCGACAACATCTACTGCTTCTCCGGCACCCCTGACCTTCTCCCAACCAACCAGCTGGCAAGCCTGGGCAAGTACTACCAGCTGGCCGGCGAGGCGGAGGCGCTGAAGGCGAAACTGCAGCAAGGAGCCAGCAGCAGTCCATATCTGCAGGATGCCGCCGCCGCCCTGCGCCAGCTCCGCAGTCTTGAGAAAACCGCAGCGGAGCGCAAATCGACCGCAGATGCCGACACCCTTCGCAAGATAACCTACGAGGTGTCGCGTCTCCGCGTCAAGGTGCAGGAGCTTAACCAGAAGCACAAGGATTGGAAGGCGAAGCACGCATCCCAACAGCCGAATCCCGAAAAAGACCCCGCCCTCGTCAAAATTCTCCGCCAGCTTGAAAAGTGCGCGGAGCCGATAAAAGACCTCCTGCCCTAGGCTTCGGAATCTTCGGACGATGATTCAATTGCACGGCGAATGTAGGGCCAGTAGGCTCTCGTGTAGACCGCGCATGAATAGATGTTCAGCACGATTAGAAACGCCTCGACGAGGTAGACTGCTGCCAGCATGGGGCCGTTCCATGCGTCTGGCAGATAGTTGTGGTACGCGAGATACAAGTAGATGAACCCGGCGGCGGGGAAAGACAGCGCCGTGCGTACTTTTCCCAGCCACATCGCGCTCACGTCCGCATGGTACGTGCTAGCAACCGCGCGAAGGAACGTGACCCACTGGTCGCGCAGGATGTAGAGAACCGTGAAGGCCAGCATTACGACCAGATGGACGCGGTTATCGCCCTGTATCCCAATCAGCCACAGCAGCGTGGGGAAAGAGACGATGAAGAACACCTTGTCCATGAGCGGATCGGCCAACTTCCCAAATGTGGAAACAACCTTCCATCGTCTGGCGAGGCGTCCGTCCAAGAGGTCGGTGATCCCCGCGAGGAACATGCTGACGCAGGCGGGAATCGTCCACACCCAGCTCTGCCGCCATTCAGCCGTCACGGCGAACGCCATGAACGCAAAAATCAGCGGCACTCGCGAAAACGTGAGCGCGTTTACGAAGAGCGAATGGAAACGCGATTTCATTCAGCTTCCGACGCAGTCTCGTCCACACCATTCAGCATCTCGCTGTGTGCGGTGTCGCCAATCGTGGCCGAGATGTCGCCTGCAAGGCGGCCGATGAGCGCAGCCGACTTGTCGCGCAGCTTCACCTCATTGCGCGATAGCTCCTTCAGCTCCTCGAGCTGGATCGCGAAGGACTCCAGCAACGCACGGAGCGAATCGCTGCGCATGGTGACGCCGCGCAGCTCGAGCTCAAGTTCCGCGATGCGTGCCTCGGCGCGCTGAAGGTTGCGGCGCGCGGCGAACAGCTGCTTGAGGATCTCGCCCGGCTCGATGTCGAGGTCGTCGATCTTCATGCCGTCGGGAATGGGGACAAGCACGGACTCGCCGCAGTTCACGCATTCGATCTGGAGACCGGCGCCGCGGTAGTCGATCGCGAGGTTGTGACCGCAGTGGGGACAGTCGAACACGATGTCCGTATCGCGGATCACCGTGCCGCCTTCTTCTTCCGCGTCCGCTTCGGCAAGGGATTCCTCGTCTACGGCGGCGGCATTCTCATTGGCAACCTCAGTTGCCGCCGTCGCCTCAAACTCCTCGTTGTTCTCTTCTGGTTCCGCCATTTTGGCCTCCTATGGTGTTTCGTGTATTATAGAACAAAGACCGCCGAAGCGCAAGCCTCGGCTGCACCGCCATCAATGGAAACATGCGTGTCGGACTGCGCCTGTCACGATGGCAGGCGGATTTTCGGCGCGGCAGCGGTCGTCGGCGAACGCACAACGCGGCGCGAAGGCGCAGCCGTCCGGCCACTGGTCGGGCGGAGGGACCGTGCCCGGGATGTCCGCGAGCGGAGCATCGCGCGGAGCGTCTAGGGCCGGTACGGCCGCGAGCAGCCCCCGCGTATATGGATGGCGGGGGTTGGCGAGCACTTCAAGGACAGGGCCAGACTCCACGATCTGCCCCGCGTACATCACGTTGACCTCATCCATGCGCCCCGCGACGAGGCCGAGGTTGTGCGTGATGAGAAGCACCGCCATGCCGGTTTCCGCAGCGAGAGAATCGATGAGCTCAAGCACCTGTTTCTGCGTGGTCACGTCCAGTGCAGTCGTTGGCTCGTCGGCGACTAGCAAATCCGGCGCGGCGGCGAGCGCCATCGCGATCATCGCGCGCTGCTGCTGTCCGCCGGAAAGTTCGCACGGGTAGGCGTGCGCGGCTCGCCTGGGATCGGGCAGACCCGTTCGCGCGAGCAGCTCCACCGCCCTCTCCTCGGCCGCGGACTTGGACATTCCCTTCGGCAGCGCCTCGCGTATCTGCGCGGAGATGCGCATTACGGGATTGAGGGAGTCGGACGGATTCTGGAACACGTAGGAGATGCGTCTCCCCGTGAACGTCTCCGTGCCGGAGATGTACGCGCTGTCGGTGGGCGGCAGATGCGCGAGCGACAGCGCGGTGAGCGACTTGCCGCAACCTGATTCGCCCACAAGGGCCACCCTTCCGTGTTCAGGCACGGAAAAACTTACGTCCCGCACGGGCACCGTCTCGTGTCCGCCGCGGCGAAACGCAATACGCAAATTCTTAACTTCCAAGAGCATGTGAGAATTATACCATGATTTGCGTGCGCTTTCAATCCCCGACACGCCTAGCGCTCCATTTCAAAAACGAGCTCGCCGCCGGCGACGATGTCGGCGTGGCGGATGACCGCCCCTTCCAGGGTATTTCCGTTGAGCTTGACGGACTCGACGTACTTGTTTAGACGCGAGAGGTTGCGCGCCACGACGCGGAACGTCTTGCCGCCCGGCAGCGCCACGCGCACCTCCGGCAGCTGCGGCGCGCCGAGCACGTAATCGCCCCCGCACGGGTTGAACGGATAGAACCCCATCGCGGCGAACACGTACCACGCGCTCATCTGCCCGCAGTCGTCGTTGCCGCAGAGTCCGCCCGGTTTCGCACCGTAGAAGCGTTCGCACACGTTTCGCACCAAGTCCGCCGTGCGGCGTGGATGCCCCGCAAGCGTGTACAAGTACGCCACGTGGTGACTAGGCTCGTTGCCATGCGCGTACTGTCCGATTAGCCCCGTCACATCGCCCACGAATCCCATGCCGTCAGTGCGCTCTGGCTGGACGAAGAGGAAGTTCAGCTTCTGCACGAACGAAGGACGTCCTCCCATTGCCTCAATGAGTCCCTTTGGATCATGCAGCACATGCCAAGTGTACTGGAATGCGTTGCCCTCCGTGTAGTCGTATGCCGTGTCGGCGTCATAGCCGCCGAAGCGAAAAGGATTAAAGGAAAAACGCCAACGGCCATCCGAGTCCTTGCCGCGCATGAATCCGCTTTCCTGGTCGAACACGTTCTTCCAGTAGTTCGCGCGCCTCCTGAAGAACGCCTCGTCGCCGCGCGCGAGCGCCTGACAGAACTCCGCCGCGCACCAGTCGTCAAAGCAGCACTCAAGCGTGCGGCTCACGCTCTCGCCGATGATCTTGTCGTACGGGTAGTAGCCGTGGCGGTCGTAGAGATGCCAGTCCTCCTTGATCTTGCGGCGCCCGAACGGGTCTGCGTGCGTGACGGTGAGCGAGTTCGTAACGGCCTCAAAGGCGAGGTCCACGTCGAATCCGCGGAAGCCCTTTTTGTAGGCATCCACGATCACCGGCACGGAGTGGTTGCCGATCATGTAGTACGATTCCCAGCCGAAGTGCGGGCCCACGGGGAGAAAGCCAAGCGCGCGGTAATGGCAGAGCATCGAGTTGACGAAGGCGTTCACGCGTTCGGGAACGGCGATTGTGTAGAACGGGTGCGCCGCGCGGAAGGTGTCCCAGAACGAGAAGCCGGTGTAGTATGCGCCGTCCTTCGCCGTGGCGACCTTGGCGTCCCCGCCCCGGTATCGTCCGTCGACGTCGGCAATGTCGTTGGGCTGTATGAAGAGATGGTAGAGCGCGGTGTAGAACGTCGTGCGCTGCTCGTCTGTGGCACCTGGCACCTCGAAGCGACCGAGCAGCGTACGCCACCGCGTCCGCGCCGCATCGCGGATTTCCTCGAATGACTTTCCCTCCGCCTCGGCGGCGTAGTTCTTCACCGCACCATCCTCGTCGTCTACCGTGGAGATCGCCGCCTTCGCGACGAGCGGCGCGCCTGGAGCGAACTCCAGCACCCAGCGCTCGCCCTTCTCCTGCGGATCCGATTTGGGCAGAAGACGCGCGCTCGTCCAAGGACGGTCGAACACAACTTTCCAAAAAACGCTGCGCCTGAGCCACGCATGGGTGCGGCGTCCGCCGACAATCGCATTCTGCGCCGCATCAAGCCGGTTCGAGAACTCCACGACGGCGCCGGACATGTCGCTTGCGTTGACCCACTGCAAATCGACGAGCAGCTTCACGGGCTTCCCCGCGGAGTACGTGTAGCGGTGTACGCCCACGCGCGGCGTGGACGTCAGCTCCACGTTCACCCCGGCGTTCGTGAGGACGACCGTGTAGAATCCGGGACACCCCCGTTCCGTGCGGAAGTCTTTCGCAAGACGCCACGTGCGCGAATCGGGAGAGAGGAAGTCGTCCGTGAACGGCAACAGGCGCACATCCGCAAGGTCAGGACAACCCGTGCCGCTCAGGTGCGTCTGGGAAAATCCGTAGATGCATGGATCATCCCATACGTAGCCGGAACAGTGGTCCCAGTCGCACAGGCCCGTATCCGGACTCACCTGCACCAGCGAGAACGGACACGTCGCCCCGGGGAACGTATGCCCACGGTACGAACTGCCGATTAGCGTGTCTACCGCGTCAAGAGGGTCGGCGGCGAACGCCATGGCCGCAGTAATGGCAATGGCAGCGGAGAGCTTCAGTCGGAGATTCATCTTTATGATTTCTTTTGAAGGACCACGAGCGTCTCAAAGCGCGCGGTGCGCGGGAAAAGATCGAAGAGCTTCACGCGCGAAATGTCGTAGGTGCGCGTGAGCACGGCGAGATCGCGCGTGAGCGTGGCCGGGTCGCACGACACGTAGAGGATGCGCGGGGTGGGCAGACGCGCAAGCCAAGGTGCGACATTCGGTTCGAGTCCGCCGCGAGGCGGGTCCACGATCACCGTGTGGTGCGCGCCCGCCTTGATGCGCGTGAGGCTGCCGCCCACGCGCTCGCAGAAGAAGTTCGCAGGGATGCCAAGCGCCGCCGCGTTCTTCTTCGCGCAGACGACAGCGGCACGCCCGCTCTCGATGCCCACGAGGCGGATGGGGTCGGACATTGACGCCTTTGCGGCATGGGCGCAGCAGAGTCCGAACACGCCTACGCCGCAGTAGAGATCTAGTACATGCGGGGCCGTGTCGATACCAGACGCATACTCGTCACGCACGGCCGCCACAAGCCTGTCGGCCATCTGAGGATTGACTTGGTAGAAGCCGTCTGCCGACACGGCGAACTTCAGCCCGGCCGTCTGCTCGCACAACTCAAGGTTAGCAGGCGGCTCGCCAAGCCACCACTTCACGCCGTCGCGGGCGGTGTGGCGAATCGTAACATTGTCCGCTGCCTTCGCGCTCTGGCGAACGGCGCGCGCGCCCTGCGTGAGGAGCGTGAACACCGCCGAGCGGATGGCGGGAAGCGCCGCGTTGATCGCAGGACACGCCAGAGGGTCCTGTGTCACATCCACTACGCGGTGGTCAGGCTCCTCGCGGTAGCCGAGCACCCACTTGCCGTGCTGGTGCTCCGTATGGTACACCACCTTGTTGCGGTAAGAGGTCGGCGCGACGGCGGGAACAACCTCAAGCGGCAGCACCGTGTGCGCCACCTTCCAGAGAAAGTTCTCGAGCTGGTCCTGCTTGAAGCGGATTTCGGCGGAGTACGCCACATCGGCATACACCATGCCCGGAACGGTCGGTCCGGTCTCGGAGAGCCTTTCTGGAATCGGCTCCTCTATGTTCACGAGACGCGTCTTGACGAAACGCTTCTTCTGTTCTACGATTTCGGCCTTCACCGTCTCGCCCGCGTACGCGCCCGGTACGAACGCCACGCGCCCGTCGCCGAGGCGTCCGAGTCCGTCGCCGCCGTAGACGGACTTCTCGATTTTCAGTGTCACTGTCATGTGCTGCCTTTCCGCTACCCGTCATGGGGCGCTAGAATCTTTTTCTCCGTGGCACAAAGATACCAAATCCAAGCGCAAAGGGCAAGTCTACTCCGCAAGTCAGACAAAAAGCCAAACGCCCCCGGCAGACAAATGCCGGAGGCGTCCGTGACGGAATCCGTCGCAGCGGATTCCCTTAGCACACGCCCTGGGCGACCATGGCGTCGGCGACCTTCACGAAGCCGGCGATGTTCGCGCCCATCACGTAGTTGCCCTTGTCGCCGTACTTCGCGGCGGCTTCCCAGGCGTTGTCGTGGATGGACTTCATGATGCCCTTGAGCTTGGAGTCCACCTCCTCGGCCGTCCAGCTGAGACGCTCCGAGTTCTGCGACATCTCGAGGCCCGACGTGGCCACGCCGCCGGCGTTCGACGCCTTGCCCGGGGAGTACATGATCTTGGCCTTGAGGAACGCCGCGATCGCGTCCGGGGTGGACGGCATGTTCGCGCCTTCGCCCACGAGCGTGCAGCCGTGCTTGAGCAGGTACTCGGCGTCCTTGCCGTTCAGCTCGTTCTGGCGGGCGCACGGGAACGCCGCGTCGATCTTGTCCGCGATCTGCCAGCTGTTCTTGCCGGCGAAGAACTTGACGGCCTTCGTCTTCTTCGCGAAGTCGGCGAGTTCGCCGCGCTTGACGGTCTTGAGGACCATGATGTCCTTGAGCATCTTCTCCGTGATGCCGCTTTCGCAGAAGATCGCGCCGGAACGGTCGGAGAGCGTCATCACGGTCGCGCCGAGCTGCATCAGCTTCTGCGCGGCGAAGCTCGCCACGTTGCCCGAACCGGAGATCACGCACTTCTTGCCCTCGAACTTCTCGCCGCGCATGGCGAGCATGTTCTCGGCGAAGTAGATGTCGCCGTAGCCGGTCGCCTCCGGACGGATCAGCGAGCCGCCGAATGAGAGGCCCTTGCCCGTGAGGACGCCAGTCCACTCGTTCGCGAGGCGCTTGTACTGTCCGAATAGGTAGCCGATCTCGCGGCCGCCCACGTTCATGTCGCCCGCCGGCACGTCCGTATCAGGACCGATGTGGCGGAAGAGCTCGGTCATGAAGCTCTGGCAGAAGCGCATCACCTCGGCGTCGCTGCAGCGCTTGCCGGGCGTATGGGGGCTCTGCTTCGGGTTGAAGTCCGAACCGCCCTTGCCGCCGCCCATCGGGAGCGTGGTGAGCGAGTTCTTGAACACCTGCTCGAACGCGAGGAACTTCAGCACGCCCAG
>CACZAK010000104.1 GCA_902779075.1 uncultured bacterium
GTGAAGCGGAACTCGAAGTCGCTGCCCGGCACGGGACGCGACTCGAGCTTCGAGAGGTTCACGCCGATCGACGCGAACTTCGCGAGCACGCCGCTCAGCGCGCCCGGATGGTGGGCGAGGCTCATCAGGAGCGTCATCTTGCTCGCGTCGGGGTAGATCTGGAGGTCCTTGGAGATGCAGATGAAGCGCGTGTAGTTGGAGGCGACGTTCGAGATGTCCTCCGCGAGTACGTCGAGTCCATAAAGTTCCGCGCACGCGCGGGAGGCGATCACGGCCTCGTCCATGCGGTCGGACGCCGCGAGGTCCGCTGCTGCTGCTGCCGTGTTCGACGCGGGGATCGTGCGCATCTCGGGATGTGCGAGGAGGAACGCCGAACACTGGGCGATCGCGTGCGGGTGGCTCGTCACCTCCTTTACGTCGGAAAGCTTCACGCCGCGTTTCGCGAGCAGCACGTGCCGGATGCGCATCCGCATCGCGCGCACGATCTTGAACTTGTGCTGTGCCATCGCGTCGTAGATGGCGGGTACGGACCCCACGGCGGAGTTCTCTATCGGGAGCACGCCGTAGTCGCACATGCCAGTCTCCACGGCGCGGCAGACGTCCTCGAAGCCGCGGAAGTAGAGGATTGTGGGGAAGGAGAAGAGTCGGCTCGTTGCCTGCTGCGAGTAGGCGCCTTCCGTGCCGGGACACGCCACGGTGGCCGATGACGGGAACTGGTCGGGCGTGTTCTTGATTGCGTCGCCGATCTGCGACACTAGCGCGTTTTCGCCCTGGATGGCAGTCCGCTGCCGTCCGCGCGAGATGGAGAAGAGCGTGGTGAAGAATAGGCGGGCCTCGTTCTCCATGTCGGGTCCCACCTCCTTCGCGACGCGCGAGAGGATTTCGCGCTCACGCGCCGGGTTGAGAATCGGCGAGCCGCTCGCGCGTTTCGCCTCTGCCACTTCGGCGGAAACCGCGAGGCGGCGCACGAAGAGCTCGCGCATGTTCTCGTCGATCTCGTTGATCTCCTTGCGGATGTCATCCAGGTCTTTCATCTTTACATTCCTTTAATCGTGTAACTGGTAGGCCAGCGGGCGGAGCGCGTTCACGCGGCGCATCGTCTCGGCGAACATCTCGGGCGTCTGGCTCTGCGCACCGTCGCACAGCGCGTGCGGCGGGTCGTTGTGGACCTCGATGATGAGTCCGTCCGCGCCCATCACCACGGCGCCCATCGCGCACGGCTCCACGAGACGTGCCACGCCGGTCGCGTGGCTGGGATCCACGATCACGGGCAGGTGCGTGAGGCGGTGGAGGATGGGTACCACCGTAAGATCGATCGTGTTGCGCGTGGCCGTCTCGTAGGTGCGGATACCGCGTTCGCAGAGAATGACGTTCGGGTTACCACTCGCCATCACGTACTCGGCGCTCATCAGCAGTTCCTGGAGCGTGGCGCTCATGCCGCGCTTGAGGAGGACGGGCTTCTTCGAGTGCGCGCCCACTTCCTTCAGGAGGTCGAAGTTCTGCATGTTGCGCGCGCCGATCTGGATTACGTCCACGTCGTTGAACAGCTCAAGGTGCTCGATGCGCATCAGCTCGGTCACGATGGGCAGCCCCGTCTCGCGCTTCGCCTGGACTAGGATCTCAAGGCCGCGCTTGCCGAGACCCTGGAAGGAGTAGGGGGAGGTGCGCGGCTTGAACGCGCCGCCGCGCAGCATCGTGGCGCCGGCGGCCTTGACGGCCTTTGCGATGGCGATCACCTGCTCCTCGCTCTCCACGCTGCACGGGCCCGCGATCACCTGGAAGTTGCCGCCGCCGACCTTGAACCCGCTGCAGTCCACCACCGAGTCCTCCGGGTGGAACTTGCGGTTCGCCTCCTTGTACGGCTCCTGGATGCGCTGGACGGTCTCCACGACGCTGAGCGCCTGGACGAGGCCGATGTCGAGGCGCGCTACGTCGCCCACGCATCCGATAATGGTTTCCGACTCGCCCGCGCTCACGTGCGGTGTTACCTTGTGGTCGCGCAACCAGCCGAGCAGGCAGTCAACCTGCTTCTTGTCCGCGTTCTTTTTGAGTGTGATGATCATTTCTTTTTTCTCCTTTTAAGATTTTCTTGAACGAAAACGGCCTCGCTCGTTCTGGAGCGGGGCCGTCATACGATAGGTTTCATTTTACGATTCACCTTATCAGAATGCGCGGGCCGCTCCGGCCGTAAAGCCGAAGTAATAGTACCACGCAAACTTAAAGGTCTTAATCATGCCTTTTTTCCTCAGACGCGGAAAGTATACCACAAACCCCTTTGTTCGCGCAATAGGGAATTTTTGAAATAGTAAGAATTGGGCGCATCTGCGAAATTCACCGCCGAGCCTTCTGATAATTGGAAACAACTATTTGAAACAACTTGCCTTTGGCGCGCGGGCTAACTCGCCCGCGCCCACGCACCTCTCTCAAAGTTGTTTTTACCAGTTGTTCTGGTTGTTTCCAATCTCAAAACGCATGGGTGAAAAACGCAGATGCGCCCGTAAAGTGTTACGGTATTGCAATCGGACTGTAAATCTTATATACTATCGACCCATGCAAAATATACTCAATGATTTTCAGTTTGTGCCAGATGGCACCACTACCTTGGTGGACGCCTTGTGCCGCTTTATAAAGGAGGGAATCACCTTCGGGCGGATAAAGGGCGGCGAAAAGCTTCCGACCATCGGCGATATATGCAAGGCGACGGGGCTGACCTTCGCCCAGGCGCGGCGCGTGACGGAATGTCTGGCGAGGGAGGGTTACGTTAGTTCCCGGCCACACGTCGGAACCATCGTCCTGTCGCGCGGAGAAAACATCCTGCGCGGGCGCGTTCTGTTCATCCTGCCCGACGAGGACGTGGGCCGATACCATCCGTGCCAGCTGATAGACATCTTGGGGCGCAGGCTGACGGCGGCAGGCTATTCGTTTTCGATTGCCTCGTTTTCCCGTGACGCGAATGACGATCTCGCTGTCCTTAAGAGCGAACTCCTTCGTGCAACCAATCTTGTCATTGCCGTCCGCGCCACGCCTCAGGTCCAAAAGGTCCTTGCGGAGTCAGGAGTCAGACATTTCTTCGTGTACGGCGACAAGCCGGAATCCGACGACCATCCTTGGATTCGGTTTGCCCCCGAAGAGGCGTTCGCGCAGTTTGCCGACCACTGCTGCAGGGCTGGCGTCAAGAATGTCGTACAGGTGCGGTTCGAGGGGGTAGAAATGCTCGACGCACAGCCCGTGCTCGCGAAAAGGGGAATCGACTGCTCTTGGATGAACATATCGCGCAGCAAGGCCGGCTGGGGACGTTTCGATGGCATCGTACACTGCGGCTACGAAGCGTTCGCCGCCATGCCACGCTCAAACCTCCCCGAATTATTGCTGTTTTGGAACTCTTTTTTCACGCAAGGCGCAATTATGGCCTTTCTCGCCAATGGTATCAAAATACCGGAAGACGTGAAAATAGTAGCACTTTCAAACACCGGTGTCGGCCCTGTTTACATCACGCCTTTTACACGTTTTGAAATTGATCCTGCTGATGCAGGGCAGAAAATCGGCGATTTCGCTCTCGACGTCCTTGCGAAGAAACGCAAGCCAAATCCGCCCCAAATCACGCCACAATACATATTTGGAGAGACCTTCCCGTTCTGAAAGTCGGGCCGGTTGCAAAATCTTTCTTGCTTAAAAAAGCAATGAACGTGCGCCAATGGCAGAGAGGTTGAATCTCAAGCAAAGGCACGGAAATATGAGGCTAGTCCGAACCGTAATATTACGGCATCGCTAAATCCGTCAAGGAAGAGCTTCCAATCACTGTCTGTGATTCGTGACACCTAGGTGTCATAGGTTGTGACACCTAGATGTCAGTGGGTATGACACCTAGGTGTCATAGGGTGTGACACCTAGGTGTCAGAAATCGGGGCTCTATAGGTCATAACAAACAGGAAAGCAGTTCAAAGGCAAAGCATGGGAAATAAATCGAAGTTGGATTCCGTTTCTTTATGGCGAAAACCTACTCCCCAACTGCCGAATTTAGGGGAAATGCGATTTCCTGCGGATATTTCCACTTTGGGAATGTTTTTGCGATTTTCTGCGAATGGGTTCGCCTCTTACGGGTCCGCACCATAATATTACCACCAACCACCAACAACTAACCACTAGCCACTAATCACTAACCACTAATCCCCTCCAAAACATTTTGCGGTTTTTGCGAAAAAAAAACGCTAGAAGCAGTTGTTTCGGGGCGTAGAGTTTGGTATAATCCCTATTGCTTTCTGCCTTGAAAAGGGTTTCTTTGGGGGTGGGGAGTGTCAGATTTACGGTGTCTGGAAGCCCGAAGCATAGTACGGTTGAAGGATTCTCGTAACTTTTACGGTGGTTTTTCGTACTCGCCACCGTGAGGTGTTGTTTTTTTAGAGGACGAGGAGGCAAAAGAGGATGAAAAGGAGATGGGCTTGGGCTCTGGCCGTTATGGCCGAGGTTATGGCGTTGGCGTTACCTGCCACCGCCAAGCCTTCCATGTCTCGCGACGAGGTGTCGCAACGCCTGACGCGCAAGGGCGCAGCCGGGCGCATTGACGTCCGCGCTGGGCGCAAGCATTTCCCGAAGGACGCGGAGGTGTCAATTGAACGTGCGCGTCCCGATGACGCGAAGCGCAGAATCCACCAGGGCTGGTCTAAGCGCAAAGGAAACGGCAAAAATGCCGCTTCGCCGAACGTACTTGCCTCCTACGACATCGCGATCAAGGCGGGCGGCAAGAAGTGGCAGCCGGATGCGGGCGACCCCGTGCGCGTGACGGTGGAGCTGGATGAACCTGTAGTTTGCGCGACGGACGCAGACCTTGGAGTGGTGCATCTTTCCGACGACGGCGCGGTCGAGGAACTCCCCGCCTCCCGCTATGGTTTCACCTACAACGCCGACAAAACCGCCGTCACCTCCTTCTGGGTTGACGCGGACGGCTTCTCGATCTACTCGATAGTCGATACGGACGGTAACGTTCAGACCGCTCGCCGCTTCTACCACTTCTACGGGCACCCCTCGATGGATAGTAGCACGGGGATGGACATCGCGCTTCCCTACCAGTATCGTGACCAGTCCAACGACGTCGTGAACGTCCAGATCGTCAAGGACGGCGACATGCTGAAGGAGCCGCCGATTCCGCGCGACATCGTGGACGAGAACGACGAGGTCATCAGCATCTTCGAGGGCTGGTACGTCGTCAGCTCCAACGCCCGCCCCGCGACGGTCGCCGAAAGCAAGCTCGACAACACGAACGAGTACTTCCAGTTCCACTGGCCCGTCGGCGTGACGGACATGCGCATGTCGTTCACCAACGCCGTGACGGTGACCGAGACCGAAGACTGGGACTATTACCTGGTGCCGCTCTACGAGAACGCCCGCTTCCTCCAGTTCAACGAGAACGCCAAGAGCGAAACCGAACATGGGGCCGGCGCGCGCATCATCAGGCGCAAGCTCGTCGCCATCAACGACGAGACCGGCGAGGCGACGCTCAAGGTGAGCGACGTCGAGGCCGCGCTCAAGAACAGTCTCGACGAGTATTTCTGCGGATGGGAGTATCTTGACACCGACGGCGAGTACAAGCATCTGCTGGTCTATTCGGAACTCGGCAAGCCGCAGGATCAGTTCATTACCGTCGACGACGCCCTTTTCGAGGCCAACGGAGGCTCCGTCATCCCGCTGTATCCTTACTACGTCTCCGCGCACTTCCTCCACTTCGACTCGAACGCCGGCGGCGCACATGCAAAGTACGTCGGTCCGGTGTTCGTCCGCTCGTCGAGCAACTTCAGCGCCGTGGAAACGAGCGGCGACCGCAAGGGCTACAACTTCGCAGGCTGGCGCGCGGGGTTCAAGGACGAAGCCAACAAGGAGGTCACGTTCGGGGAGGTGGTCACCGACGCGAACGGCAACTTCATCCCCAACAAGACCATCACGAACCCGCAGACCGGCGCCGTGGCCTTTTACACGGACGCGAACGGCAACATCCGCATGAACGAGGACGTGACGCTCTACGGAACCTGGGCGGCGAACACGGACGCCTCCTACCGCGTGATTATCTGGCGGCAGCGCGCGACGGACGACAAGAACGCAACGGACGCCGAGAAGAAGTACTACTACGTCACGCACTACACGAGTCCCGTGGTTCCCGCCACCACGCGCATCACCGAGAGCCTGATCACGAGCTTCACCGGAACGGCGGCGCAAGGGACCAACCCCAACAACTCGAACCTCACGGCGTTCTCCGGCGCATCGAACATCACGGGCGAGGATTTCAAGGGCTTCCATTATGGACGCTGGGAATGCAAGGACGAGACCGTGGCCCCCGACGCCTCCACCGTCATCAACGTCTATTACGACCGCGACCTCATCACGATCCAATTCTGCATTTACCAAAACCAGGCCCAGACAGTCTATGCGGTCACTTCAAACACGTCCGGCACCATCTACGGCACCGACGACGGAGAGAACTACTTCGAGTTGTACTACAACGACGACGACGGGAAGTGGTACAAGACGCGGACTTCCGGGCTGGGGTATGCGTATTCGACCCAATATACCGGAACACGGTATTACGTGAGTGGGACTAACTGGTTGGGGCGTCCCGAGTATTCAACGACAACCAGCAATGAAGGGACGCAATACCGCAGGACGGGAAGTTTCTTGAATTATGATTACCACGAAATCTTTTACAACGAAGCCGACGGCAAGTGGTATGAGAATTATGGTGAAGTCACCGTCTATTCGTACTCCGATCCATACGTCGGCACGCGCTATACGCGCAGTACGACCAACTGGGCTGCGGATGACGCGCATACGTTTACGGGCCTTTATGGGCAGACGCTGGCCTTCAACGGCTACGAGTGGCCGTATAGCGACTATTGGTATGATGGCCATGGTACGAATGCGGGCTCGGGCAGCCGCACGACGTTCCTTGACTCCTTCCTGGACAACAAGGTGTACTACAGAGCCGATGCGACGGCTTCAGACAGCAAGCCCGTCTATTTCTACAAGCAGACAGTCAACGGAGACTATGAGGACGGTGAAGACGGTCGTCCGAACAATTATGCGAACACCGTGAAGGTGGGCGGCAACAGTAATTTCAAGATCACCGACAAGTACAGCGGCTTCAAGGCAGTGCAGTACAAGGAAGACAGCGGCAGCTGGAAGGACACCACGGTATCCAGCTCCGCCAGCGCCATTACGGAATACGATTCAGCCAGCTTCAACAGCCAGCTGAAGATCCGCTTTGAGCGCAACAAGCACGAACTGGTGTACCAGTTCACCGACGACACTGGAGACCACATCCTGCGCGACACCGGCAAGGTCGTGCCCTTCGAGGCACCGCTCACCGCGTACAACATCGCCTACACCAATCTGAACTGGAGCGGGTGCGACATCGCGAACCGCACGTTCGCCGGATGGTACGAGGACGCCTCCCTCACCAAGGAGTTCGACTTCAACGGTACGATGCCCGACAGCAAGAAGGTCATCTACGCGAAGTGGTCGCCGCTCCAGCACAGGGTCATCATCGATCCGAACGGCGGCGAGCTGCATGGTACCGATTCCACGTGGTTCTACGTCGATCCGGAAAAGAACGAAACGATCAAGGAGTACCATCCTACGCGCGATTACCGCCTCGACATGCACAACGGCACCTACTACTACCACCACGACCTCTGGGATCCGTTGGGCGACAAGCACGTGACGGATACGAACTCGCCAAGCTTCATCCCCAACATTTCGCGCAAGGCATACTACACGCTCGACATAGCGGATGCAACGTCAAACGAGTTCTCCAACCCCGTGAACCGCTACGTCTACGACCCCGGCGCCTACGCCTTCATGGGGTGGTTCGAGGTGTTGGCGGACGGCACACTGTCGGTCGACCCGTTCAGCTTCGGCGAGCCGCCGACCAGGAACGTGACCCTCCGCGCCATCTGGCGGCGCATGGGCATCTATACGTTGAAGTACGAGTCGATCGACCCAGACGGACGGCAGTCGACCGTAACACTCTTCGACCCGGAGCACCACGCCACCGGCAACATAGAGGACGGCTACGTTGCCGACGCCGAGACGACCTTGACGAAGGCCCCGACAAATTACGACAAGGAAGAGTGGCTGTGGGAAGGTTGGCAGGTCATCGACACGTACAACAACAACATCCCGCTGACGACGATCCGTTCGCCTGGCGACGTCTATATCGTCAGGGCCTCGCACGCCGACCTTAACAACGTCATCCACCTCCGCGCCGTTTTCAAGCATATCGGCGACAGCACGTCGCGGCACGTCCCGCCGGTGACGGACCTGATTCTCGACTCCAACGAGAATGCGGGACTTGCCCCCAGCGCGGCGGTCACGCCCGAGACCGGGCGCGTCGGCACATACACGGACGGCTCTGCCGCCTCCGTGAGCGGCCTCAACCAGGGCGTGTGGTTCGCCGGGCAGCAGAACAACTTCTCCGTGAACCTCGCGGACTACGCCCCCGACTTCGCGCACAGCAACGGCTACTTCCTCCTGGGCTGGGATCCCCACCGCGATGTCGGTACCATGATTCCGAAGTACTACGCGAACGAGACGATCGGCATTGACAAGGAAACCGGCGCGGAGAACATCCTCTACGCCGTCTGGGAGCCGCAGATCTACATTGAGTTCGTCAACGACACCGGCAATGTGCTGAACAACGTGAAGCTCTACATCCCGGGATGGATGGACGGCGAAATCTTCCGCGTCAACTCCGTGGAGGACACGTACCGCCGCGAGGCGTTCTCCGCGTTCCAGAATGGCGAGGCAACATTCGACATGGCGGTGGGCGAGCGCTTCTGCCTCGTTCTGCCCGATGCGGCGGACAAGGACTTTACCGTCATGGGAACATGCAATTATGCCGAGGGCAGCAAGCTTGTCGTCACGCGCATCGAGCCGCAGGTCGAGGGCGCGGAGGCGATTCCGGACGTCGTGCAGTCCGTCTATTCTGGCGAGGACTACATGGTCGCGGGCAAGATGAAGGTCAGCCCGACGCCCGTACAGGTGCGGTTCACGAAGACCACGTATCCGACGACGACGGACGTGCCGGTGCGTTACTTCATCCATGATCCGGACGGCACGATCACGGAGATCACGCGTGCGGCATCGAATTGGGAATCGCTAGCCAATGTGAAAACGAATCTCACGCAGATCGGTGCTGCCGCAAAAGACATTGCGAAGCTTCTGCAGAAGAGCGCAACGGCGGGCGTTCACGACTATCTCGCTCAAACGATTCGCGAACAGTACGGCTACACGACGATCGGCATCGGCGCGGCGACGGGGGATTTCGATGAATGGCGTTCAATTACGAAGAACGATCCTGACGGCGGTTCCTATATCAAGTTCTACCGTGAGCAGTTGGAATGGTCGCGTTATTCCCAGGTCTGGAGTCCTTATGACAACGCGGCTGTATATGTCACGTTCTACAAGCGTATTCCCGTGCATGTGACGATTGGCAAGACTATCGTGGGCACAGAGGAAGACAAGGACAGGGATTTCACGTTCTCTACTGAATTCACAGAAAATGTGGAGGTGTTTGAATACACGGTGACAACGCGATATACCGCGACTCGTACGGCGACATATACCCGTAATAATACGTCTTCGGCTTGGGGAAATCCCTCAACGGTTACGGCTTGGGCGTGGGACGACGGGACTTCAACGCCGAGTCCCCGTACTTCCGTGACCCCCAATCCTGAAGAGGTGGCATTTGACGCACGCAGCGCAGATGCCTTCAGCCTGAAAGACGGCGGGCGCCGCCCCGAGACAATCTACTTCAGCAGCTCCGATCAAGGCGATGAAGCTTCTGCGCAGACTACATTTGGAAGCCTCTCGCAAGGTAATACAACCTACTACAGATATACGACCGGAAATACTACGGGAACTTCCAGCAACGCGCGAAGGAAGGTCGTAGAGGAGACGACGAACTACACGCAGACCGTGACGCATAGGGTCGTGTACCGGTACGAGACGGTGGTTGTCCGTGAAACCTCCGCTGCTGATTTGTTCACTCTGACGAGGATCGGCGACGATCCGCATCATGATTCTGACCAGTGCAACGGTGTCAAGAATGTCGGTGAGCGTAGCTATACCATTTCCTCGAAGATGGAGACCGGCACGACGGGAGTTTACACCTACATGCCGCTCGACACGGCGATCTTCACGAACACGCGCAAGACAGGTTCGCTGACTGTGACAAAGACTGTCGTGGACGGCGATGAAGGCGACACGTTCCCGTTCACCGTCACTTTTGGCGAGACGGTGGTGGGCAAGGACACCTACAAGCCGCCGGCCGGCGCAACCATCGGGCCGTATGGAAAGGTGTTCACGTTCAACCTTGCGAACGGCGGCGGCATGACGCTTCCCGGACTTCCGGCCGGTGCGAGCTACACGGTCGAGGAACATGCGCACGAGAAGTACGTCGCCACCATGCCTGCGAACGCGACGGGCACGGTCGAGGCCGACACGACGATCTCCGTGGGCGTGACCAACACGCGCAAGACCGACATCGTTATCGTGATGAACAGCGTCACGAATTACTTCAACGGTGCGGAGCAGTTCGGCTACGACATCTCGTGCGTGACGGGTAAAACGACCGCGGTTGAAACCGACGCTTACACGGTGACCGGTCTGAAACCTGGCCATGTTCTGACCGTCGAGCACCATGTGCCGTCGCACGGCACGGTCGTCGGCGAATACACGGGCGACTTCTCGAACGCCCGTTACACGATACTCGATGCGGGCGGCAATGACGTCACGCAGGAGTACCTTGTCACCACGCCGGTGGCCGACACGATGACCATCAAGGGCACGCCCATCATCGTCGAGATCACTGGCAATACCGTCACGGCGACGTACGACGGCACGGAGCATGTGTGCCAGGGCTATACATACGAGGTGAAGAACGCGAACACGGGCGACGATCTCACAAGTGCGGAAGTCTATGTTTCCGTCGATCCGAATTACCAGCAGGTGTACCGCACGAATGTCGGCAAGGTCGAGATGCCCCTTGAGGGACACGTGAACGTGACGGTCCCGGAAGGCTTCATGCTTCAAGAGGTAAGGGTTGTGTCGAAGGGCTACATCGAGATCACGCCCGCTCCTGTGACGGTGACGGCGAACGACGCCGAGAAGCTCGCCGGACGGAACGACCCGGCGTTGACGGCGACGGTTACGGGTCTGATCGAAGGTGAGCCGGAAATCTCCTACTCGGTGAGCCGTGCGGCCGGTGAGGAAGTGGGCACGTACGTGATTACGGCGTCCGGCACCGCGTTGCAGGGCAACTATGCGGTGACGTTCGTGAACGGCACGTTCACGATCAAGGGCTTGCCGGATCTGGTCCAGCGCGCGACGGGGACGGGGTTGGAGATTCAGGTTCCCGTCACGGACGGGTTGCTGGCTGCAGCCGGCATCGACCCGGCGGGCGAACTTACCACCGATGCCGTCGGCGATATCCTGAACGCCTTCGATCCGAACGGACTCCGCCGCTGGGAGAACCTCGTGACCGGTACGGCCACCAACCAGCCGCTGCTCAGCACGAAGTTCGGCGATGTCACTGACGGTATGGCTCTTCCCGTGGGAATGACGGCCGGCCAGGAGAGTCCTGTTGACATGGGGTACAACGTGCTGTACGAACTCCGCAGGCAGACCACGGACGGATGGACGCGCGTTGCCGGACCGGCAGAGTCCTCCGATTCGTCCGAGTTCAGCATTGAGCTGGAGGATGGCGACGGCAAGTCGAAGGAGCCGACCGGCCTCTACCGCATGGTGACGCTCATCGTGCCGAAGCACGAGCTGTCCATTACGAACGAGATTCCATCAACGAATATCATCGGCGTGCTGGAGGTCGACAGCGCGATCACCAACACGGTTGTCGCCGTTCCGTGGAAGCAGCTCGCGAGCGATCCGAAACACGCAGGCAACATCACGGTGGCGAACTACGTCTCTTCTCTGAACCTCACTCCCGGGGACCACGTGTATGCGTTTGAGGAGATTCCCTCGAAGGGCGCATCCGCATCTGGTGGTGCGACGTATATGATGTGGACGCTGCAAAGTGACGGAACGTGGACCAGTGCGACGACGATCAAGTCTACCGAGGCCGGCTACTCGGTGATGTCGGTTGCTGAGGACGCGGAGACGAAGGAATTCGCCCGCACTCAGGCGGTGTGGTTACAGCGCCAGAGGCCGTTGGACAAGGACGGCAAGCCCGTGCCGTTCTTCCTGGTCGGACAGTACGACGCGGACGGCGTCGAAATCACGGTCAAGGGCGGCACTTCGTCCGAACCGGGCTACACGCTTCTCTCCGTGCCGGACTACCGCGACTACTCCATCAATGACCTGGACTGGAGCGGGTACGCTTCCGCAGCCGACAGTACGGACTTCATTCGCGTCGTGGACGGTTCACAGTCGTTCCTCCTGAAGTGGTCGGATGGAAAGTGGTGTACGGAAGAGGTCAATTACCGCCGTGGGCGTCCTGCCGGCATGAAGTACGTGCCATACGAGACGCCGTTCAAGGCTGGAACGGGCTTCTGGTTCTGCCGCCATGGCGGAGAGTTTACAATCAAGTGGGCACCTTCCGAAGAGGTGCAATAAGCTAAGCGGGCGATATCAGGGGAAGAAGCGGATAGCACGATGAAGAATGTGAAACACATCCTCCTAACGCTGGCGGCGGTCGCATTGTCCCTTTGCGCTCGTGCGGACGACTATCTTCTCTATTGGGAAGTGAAGGACACCGCCACAATCGACGGCGTTCTGCTCGACGACTATGTTTCATGGTACGCACAGGCGCACAATGACTTCGACGAGGGCGGGAAATCTGGAAAAATTGCCGGCGCGCGCACCGTGTTCTACGACGCGGGTGGCAACGGGCCGGCGCTGATGAACATCTATGACTACGCGGGTGGACGTTGGTCTGACACTGGGTTTACGGATACGTTCGTCAACGACGAAAATGTGCCTACAACAGTCGTGGGCACCGGGGGTGGCATGTATTCGCATTTTAACGCGTCAGACGCCTCGCAGCTTGCGTTCGCGATTGAACTGGGCAACTGGGAGAACGGCGAGTGGGTGACGCTTGCGACATCGGGCACGATGAGCTACAGTGACCTGGCCGTGACGTCCGTGGACGGCATGCACATTTTGCAGATGCGGGATGGCATTGATGTCGCGAACTTCCAGCCGTGGGCGCCGACATCGTACGCCGTTCCAGAGCCGACATCCGGGTTGCTCATTTTGATCGGCGCGGGATTGCTTTCCCTGCGGCGTGGTAGGGCGCGTAACGGTCGCGGGGCGACCGCCCTACCGGGGCGGAGGCGCGGCTAGGTGTTCGGTATGCTGGCCATCAAGCGGAAGGACGTTCTGATTGCGATCGGGCTGGGGGTGTTCGTCTCCAGCCTGCTTGCTATTTTCCGGTGCCCGATTTCCGCGCCGGCCGTGTGGCAGCCGCTTTCTGAGGCGATTGGCCTCATCCCCCCGGACGATCCGATGCCGGGTCTGTGGCGCATGATTGTTGCGGGGCTTGCTGGCTGGGTTGGGGCAGGTTCCATCGACGCTGCGTTGATGTGGTGCGGCCACTTGGCGATAGGCATCTGCACCGCGTGCATCTATCTGATCTTCGGCAACGTGATTATGCCGCTGGAGCAGCTGGCGCTCCGCCGCCGCGTCAACTGGTCGCGGCACGTCCTCTATATTCTTGCGGGCATTGGGACTCTGCTTGTGGCGTTTTCGGAGCCGGTGTGGCGGATGGGGCAGACGTTCCTGCCGGAGACGCTTGAGCTGCTCGTTACGTTGCCCGCCGTGCTGCTGTTCGTGATGTTCCTGCGCACGGGCAGGCTTTTGCTTGTCGGATTTGCCGTGACGCTTTGCGGCGTCCTCGCGGGGGAGTCGGTTGCGGGAGTGCTGCTAGGCCTGGCGGTGCTGGTGGCAACGTACTTCAGCGCTTTCCTGACCTGCGGCACGCAGTTCACGTTCGCGAACCTCGTCGTTCGTTTCGTATCGATGTGGCGTCTGATCGGCGTGTTCCTCCTGGGGTACGTCCTAATGGTTACGGCCAACTGCATGGTATTCTCGCAAATGGGCGGACTTGAGGCACACGACTGGAAACCGGTCGATCTCGTGATCCGCGTGTTCCACCTGTACGGCATACAGGTCGTTTCCGCCGCAACGCCCGTCGCGTGGTTCGCGGCGGTGTTTTTCGTGTTCGTTCCGTTCGGGGTGACGCTCCATTTGATGAAAAGGGCGGCGGATGATGACAAATTTCTGCGCTACGGCGACGGTCTCATCATCCTCGCCTGTTCCGTCCTGGCGATCCTGCAGTTGTCGCCTTTTTCATCGTTCTGGTTCTGGACCTGGTCGGCGGTGCATCGTCAGGTGAGCGGGTACCTTCTTGGCCTGTTCGCGATCCTGAACGCGCTCACGGCCACGTTCGGATGCGTGGTGTTCTGCTGCGAAATCTACTTCCGCAACATTCGCCGCATCGCGGCACGGCGTTTCCCGGACGATACGGAGGAGGCGGCCGCCAAGCGCGCTCTGGAATCCGTGTCCAAGCTTCGCCGCGTGTTCCGCTGGATGTTCTGGTCGTTCATGGCTCTGCTGCTTTGCGCCGTCGCGCTGCGCTTGCCGTGTACGACCGCCCGCGTGTTGCTGGGTATCGTGGATGACTATCTCGACCAGGTGGTGGACGAGGCGGGCGACGCGGACGTGCTGTTCACGGACGGATATCTCGACCGGGGCGTGGAGCTACGTGCGGCTGCACGAGGGAAGAAGCTCGTCGCGCTTCCGTTCCTGGAGGACAACTCCGTCTATCGCCAGAAGTGCCGTCAGCGCGGCGGCGCGGACCAGGAGGACCGCGACATGCTTGCTTATGGTTCCGCCGACCTCCTCCGCACGTGGGCGAACGCGAAGCCGGAGCGTCTTTCCTCGATGGCCACGCAGATCGGCCTTGAACTGTGGAAGCGGCAGGGGCGCAAGATGCCGACGTGCGCCGGCCTTCTCGCCCGCACCGCCGGACTCGACGCGCAGGCGGTCTCCAACGGCTGCGCCCGCGCGTGGGCGCTTGCGGAGCGCATACTCACGCTGCGCAAGGACAATCCCGACCTCGACGGCAACGCAGATCGACTTCTCGCAGACCTCTTCCTCCACATCCAGTGGCGCGTGGCGTGGTTCTGCCACAGGCGTTCGGAACAAGCAGACCATGCGGACGACCTTGTGCTGTCAGAGAAGGAAGAGAAGCTCGGCACGGCCCTTGACGAGGCAAATCCCTCGCTCAGCCGCATGCGGCAGAGGGCGAGTGGGCTTACGGTGTGGCAGACGGGGCGGCTGATGCCGCGCGAAGGGCTGCGCATCGGGTTGGAACGGCTTGATTTCGTGATGGCGCGGCAGTACGCGCAGAAGGTGTTGCAGACCAATCCCGACTACACCCCGGCGAACTTCGCGATGGGAATGAGCTACCTCAAGGAGGAGCAGTACAACAAGGCCGCCTCCTACTTGCGGCGCTGCGTGGAAAAGAACCCGAACGACATCCGGGCTTGGAACAACCTCGCGGTGGTCTACCAACGGCAGGGTTCGCTTGACGAGGCGCTTGCGGCGGCGGAACGCGCTCTTGAGGCGGCTAAGTCGCTTAAGACCCCAGAGGTACGTGAACGCGCCCTTAAGGACGTTGGCCGCACGCATCGCTACATTTTGGGCCTCATGGAGAACAGGGAAAAGCGCTGAAAGCGCAAAAAGGGCTTTCTTCTCTCTGCAATTGATATTTGTGATATACTTGCTTTCGCTATTGGGAGATTGGGAGCCATGGAGTTAAGGAGAGTTATAACCCTAAATTCCTCATTTCGATTTACCACTCCATGTTATATCTCACGCAGAGGCGCGGAGAGGCAGAGTTCGCAGAGGTAATCCCATTGCTTGAGCATGTATTTGTTTTCACCAATTGGGTGAAATTTTTGGTATAATGTGCGCCATGCAGACGGTAAACAAAGATTCCAACGACTTCGGCGAAATCCGCCGCAGGGGCTACGTGTACGTTGACAAGACCGCGTCGTCTCGCCACGGCAGAGGGCGAGAAGATGTTCTTCCTCGCGCGTCCGCGCAGGTTCGGCAAGTCTCTGATGATCTCCACCCTCGAGGCGATGTTCCAGGGGAAGCGCGAGCTGTTCGAGGGACTCGCCATCATGGACACCGACTGGGACTGGAAGAAGAAGTACCCCGTCATCCACCTCAACATGGGGATGTGCGCGGCGGGCGAGTTCAAGACATTTGAGCAGAGTCTCCCAGACTGTATCTCGGCGGGGCTTGCCGGTGCGGGAGTCAAGTACGACAGGAAGAAAACGCCGTCGTCGAACTTTGGTATCGCAATCGATAAGCTCGCCGAGAAGGGTACGCCGCCGGTCATCCTGATCGACGAGTATGACGACCCCGTTGCGCAGGCGCTCAAGAACCCCGATGACGCAGAGCGGGTGCGTGACGCCCTTGCTCCTGTCTATCGCCAGATGAAGGATCGCTCCGGGAAGATTCGCTTCCTGATGATCACGGGCGTCTCGAAGTTCACGCAGCTATCCGTGTTCTCCGCGCTCTCGTCGCTCGTCGATATTTCCTTTGAGGATGCCTACGCCTCAATGCTCGGCTACACGGAGGACGAACTCGACCGCTACTTCTCCGAGCACATGGAGGCACACCGCAAGGTGATGAGGCTTTCGGCAAAGTCGTACCGCGCCGAGATCAAGCGTCTCTACAACGGCTATCGTTTCTGGTTGGATGAAGGCGAAAACGTCTACAACCCTGTTTCGATCAACCTCACGATGGCGAACCAGAAAAAGCGCTTCGAGCTCTACTGGGCGAAGACGGGCAAAGCGTCGTTTATGATGAACTTCCTGAAGCGCGGCGACATGCTTGCTTTTGATCCCAGCGAATTGAATAGCGTTTCCGATGCCGTGTTCGACGTGTCAGATCTACGCAACATCCCCGTGGTGGGAATGTTGTTCCAGGCCGGCTATCTGACGATCAAAGACTACAAGTACGGGTTCTACACCCTTGGCATCCCCGACGAGGAGGTGCGGCAGGACCTTTCCGCGCTGATGACCAACCTCGTTGCTGACAAGGATGTTCTCTGGGCGGTGAATATCGGCACGAAGTTGCGCGAGGCGAACTGGCCCGCGTTCTTCGACGGCCTTGCCGCGCTCTACGCGGGCGCGGTGTACGGTTCCACTGAGGGGAAGCCGCACGAGCTTTCCTACGCGCGTTGCCTCAAGTTCCTCCTGCAGGGACAGGGCTTCCGCGTGGAGCAGGAGGTGTCGCACGCGGGCGGGCGCACGGACATCGTGGCGGACCATCCCTGCGGCACGTACATCTTCGAGCTGAAGGTGAACAAG
>CACZAK010000105.1 GCA_902779075.1 uncultured bacterium
AGAATGTTCAAGGTGTGCCCGTAGGACTAAGTTGTTTTTGAAAGTTGTTTTGGTTGTTTCCATTACAAAGGAGGGACGGTGAAAAACGGAGATGCGCCCCGTTTTACGGACGTTTCAGCGAACGATCAACATGAAGCCCACAGACTCGATTGTGATCGTCGCGGTCTTGGTCGTACCGTCCGCGAACGCGAGAGTGACCGTCCAGTCGCCCTTCGCGTTGAACGTGAACGCCTCCGCGCCTTTGCCGGTCTTGTTCCACGTGGTCGCCTCGAGTCCGGATCCCTCCGGCGGCGTGAACGTGATTGTCGACGCCTTCGTGAGGTCGCCCTTCCAGTCGTCGCCGGAATAGGCGATGGGCGGCGCTTCGCGCTTCTTCAGCACGCGACGCCCACGAGCGCGCTGCCGCCGTTCGAGTTCGCAAGCCGCCACACGCCGTCCGCATTGAACGCGCCCGCAAGCGCGGTCTCGCCGTTCGCCGCCGCGCCCGAGACCGGCGTCGTCGATGCGCCCGCCGGGGACGTGAGCGTGACCGTCTCGCCCGCCCTGTAGGTGACGGGCCATGTGGCGAGGTCGGCGGACGATACGGCAGCCGTGACGTCGCCCGTGCGCAGCTTGAACGTGAACGCCTCCGACGTCACGCGGATCGCCGCAGGCTCTTCCCCTCCACCGTCGCCGTCCGCGAACGCCGGCATCACCACCGCACACGCCGCCGCGAATATCATGTACCAGGTTTTCATGTCGTATGCCCTCCCGTACGATCAATCTTCGACGACATGGGACACGCGGAAGCCTCTGTTCCAGCCCGCGCCGTTGCCTCCTGAGTAACGATACGATGCACGGAATCCCCCATCGGACGGCGAACTGGTTGCCGCGCCAAAACCTCTGCCAATGTAATACGAACCTGAACTACTCGGCGTAAGTGCATCCGTACGTGTTCCAAGATTGTCCGTTGGAGCACCGTTGTATTTATTGTCCCTGTCGCGGCACCACTCCCACACGTTGCCGGCCGTGTCGTAGAATCCCCAGTTGTTGGGAAGTTTGGAGCCTACCGCCGAAGTGGCGTTCTTGGAAGCTTGCGTGCCACCTCCATTGCTCGCGCTGCAGATGCAATAATTCGTCAGGACGTCATACGAATCGCCCCAGGAATAGACGGTCGTCGCACCCGCGCGCTGCGCAATCTCAAACATCACCTCGGTCGGGAGATCGTAATAAAGCCCCGTCTTGAAATTGAGACGCTGGAAGAAATTGCCTGTATTGGAAGTGACCGCAGAGATGGATGTAGTAGATTGGATGTTTCCACGCAAATCCCGCCATGCGACTTTATCCACCGGACGATGGGCAACCGTATCCCCTGTCTTGGCGCCCGTCATTTCCGAAGGGTTTGAGCCGTAGATATTCTGGTATTGCTTCTGCGTCACCAGGAACATGCTGACGTAGTAATCCTTGGCGGACTGCCAGTTCTTTCTGCTGTTGTTCGACGAATAGTTCACGTTGTCGCCCGTCGGATAGCCGCCGAGGGCGGTGAGCGCGTCGGCGTTGGGAAGGTCACCATGGTCCGCCCATTTCGGCACCTTGCGCAGGACAAGCTTCCCCTCCTTGTACTCGGCGACGTTGTAGCGGTTGTTGGACGCTTCCTGCGTGGTCATCAGCCCTTCGTAATAGACTTCGCCGGACGAGAGGTTGACGATCATGTAGTCGTTGCCGCTCGGGACGTTCGTGGGCTCGGGACGTTCGTGGTGAAGAGCGTGGCGGAGATCGTGCAGTCAGTCGATTTGAGACCCGACGGCGCGGTCCACGTGACGGTGTGCTGTTTTCCGCTCGCGTCGCCCTCCGCGCTCGCGCCGAGGGAGTAGCCATGCACGAGGATGTCGCCGTAGCCCGGCACGGACACGTTGAACTCGATGCCGCAGTACACGCCCGCCGCATGGTTCTGTCCGTCGGTGACGGTGTAGGTGATATCGACCTTGTTGTTCCACGGCCAGCGCTGTACAACGCTGTCGATGGTAATGCTTGCGGCGTTCGCCGTGACAACCATCGCGCCCGACAGGAGAAAAGCGGCTAAGTTACGCCCCCCCTGATTTTGCTCGTTTTCAGTAGTTTCATCGTTTTTCTCCTTGTTTGTTTTTGCCAAATTCCTTGAACGGGTTTACGGCCTTCATTCCGCAGTACATCTGCCCGTCGTTCAAATCCTCCGACCAAAATTCCGAACCCCCATTCGCCTCTGCGGCGGCAAGTAAAAGCGAATCTATGAACCTCATGCAAATACCGTCTCCGGTTCGTATGCGTCCGCGCGGTTGAATTTGTACGGCTTGCCGTTGAGCCGTCCCCTACTCTTTTCTACAAGAGCATCGAATTTAGCCATCATTTCATCGGCCTTGCGCCTTCTTTCCAGTTCAGCCTTGAGATAATCAAACAACATCCGCTCCAAGGTCGTCCCCTGGACGGTCGCGTACTCTCGCGCTTCCTGCGCCATCGCAGGAGGCAGATCAACCATGATGCTCATCTTGCGTCCTCCTACCTCTAGTTTGTCCTGTGCCGTGTATTATACCAAAATTTCGCCCCGTTGTGATGGAAGATTTTCAAAAAGTCGCGTTAAGCCTAAATTCGCCAGTTGATTCTGCCATCACTTGGTTTCAGCCACAAAGAACAGGAGAGACAGAAGATGTGACGCCTACAACTCCGGCAATGAATGGTGTTGAGCCACAAAGGACACAAAGACCACAAAGCCTATGTGTCCTTTGTGATCTTTGTGGCTAATAATCAATCCCATCCATAAGCACCCAAATCCACAAGCCAACCAACTACTTGAAGATGATCACCATCCCGGTCGATTTCACGTTGAGAACGATATCGCCGTCAACGACCGATACGCCCTTCACCCACGTCGGCGCACCGGCGGCGAGCGAAACCGTGGCGTCCGCGAACTTGCCGCCGGACGTGAGAGTACGCACTCCGCCGCGTCCGCGCCTGCCTTCTGATGCCGTTATTTTCACCACGACGTTCGTGGTCGCGCCCTCGTCAAACGTCACTGTCTTGTCCGTCAGGTCCAACACGGGCGCGTCCCTGGTCGTGTAGTTGAAGCCCAGCGTCGCACCGGCCTTGAGCGCCAGATCGCCGCCAAGCGCGAGAGTTCCGGACTCCGCGACCTGAAGCGCCGCGCCGGAGTTGACGGTAATCGTGCTTGTGGTGAAAACCACGCCGGGTTTGAGAGCCAGCGTTGCCGTGTTCGTCACGGCCACCGACAGCTGGGTCGTGTTTTTGGCCGACTTGTTCACCCGCAGCGTCCCGGAACCGGATACCGTGACGGTCGGCGTCGTCCCGTAGCCGCGCGCAATCGCGTCCATCGTGATCGTGCGGCCCGTGCCGCTTTCGTCGTCCGTGCAGAACGTGACGTCGCGCACCAGCACAAAACACGCCGCATTGTTGCCGCGGTCCCCGATGGTGAAGTCGGAATACCACGGGCGGATCGTCTGTGCGTCGTTCGCCACATCCTTGCCGACGCAGTATGATCCGGTCGCCGATGCACTGGAGAAGTTCAATCCGCCCGCGCCGATGTAGTACACTCCCCTGCTGGCCGCGTTGCCATCGGCGAAATAGCACCAGTTGTCCGTCATCGACGTATCGATCCGCTCGAATTTGAACACCGGCGAAACCGTCGTCCCCTGGTTATAGCTCATGGACCTGTCGCCCGTCCCGGTCAGCGTCAGGTTCGTGACGGCCATTTCTCCGTTGTTTCGATAGGACACTCTGGAAGCGGCGGTCAACGTCATTTTGCCGACATCCACATGCGCATTGTTTCCGATGTAAAGCTCGGTCAACGCTCCGGCATACGGAATGTAGAGCGTGGAATTGTCGGCGAGGCAGACCCGTCTGTTGCTGTTCTGGTACATAGCCGTCCACGGGGCATCCTCCCCTTTCGCAAGATAGTACCTGCCGAAGATGCAGCGCGAATAGACGGCGGCAGAACTGTCGTTCTCCAGCGCATAGCCCGGCGCGGCATACGCGCCGCCGGCGAACGTGACGTGCGCCTTCGCGAGATCGCCCACCTCCGCCATGGCAGCCTGCTTCACCTGGATGTCGCCGGCGAAATAGACCGGCACGTCTATCGTGTGCGAGTTGGAGGAAAGGTTCGTGACCGACACGACGCCGTTGAGGGCGTTCTCGCCCGTAATCGTCACCGCCGCCGAATTCGCCGGGAAGGTGATGGAGGCTGGGGAGAAGTCCGCGATGTCGCATTCGATCTCCCCTGCTGTCGCGAGGGCGATGAACACGTTCGCGCCGGAGGCGGGAATGTTTCCACCCAGCCAGTTGGCGGCTGTGCCGAGCCTGGAGTCGCCGCCGGAACCTGTCCAGATGCAGTCATTCGCGCCTTTCACGACAAGGTAGAGCGTGTCGCCTGAAACCTCCCACGAGGGCGCGCCCGCAGACACGGACAGAACGAGCCTGCCGTCAACGTCGGCGGCTGTGATTCCGGCCTTCTCCAGAATCGCATACCGGCCTATCGGAAACGCGCCGCCGTTGAACTTAAGCTCGACCGTCCCCGAAGCGGGAAGCGCGAGGGCTGGCGCGGCGATTGCCGTGACGTCGACGGCGTAGCTCTCGATGTTCAACGTCGAGCCGGATTCGAACGCGAGGCTCGCGAAGGTCGACTGGGCCGTCGCATTGACGGTTAACGTCGCGCCGTCTTTGACTGTCACCGGGCGATTCACCGTCAAGCCGCCGTTGAAGACAGTCTCGCCCGCTTCGCAGGAGAGCGCACCCGTGGAGGTCTGGGATTCCGCAATGGTCAACTTGCCGTTGCCTGTTTTCGTCACCGCGCCCGTCCCGCCGAGATTCGCCGTCACTGTCATCGCGTAGCCATTGTTGTCCATTTCCAGACCGTCCGCGCCGACAACGACCGGCGTTGCGCCGTCCGCGAACCCGACGGCGTCGATCCAGTTGTCGCCGTTGCCGTTCGAGACGAGCGTAACGCCGTTGAACCTGATGGCGTTTGCCGGGCGGTCGCCATATACGCGACAGAGCTTCGAGGTCACTGTGCAATGGTCGAAATCGGCGATGTAAAAACCCGCCGTCTGCGATGTGTTGTCCGTCGGATTTTGTCCGAGGATGAAACCCTTCTCGGTGTAGAAGACGCTGTTCGTCATCGCGAACGTCACCTGCGGCGTGACGGGATATCTGCTCATCTGCTGGTTGCCCCTGTTGCCGAGGAACAACCCGTTTCCGGTGATGATGAAGGTCGAATCCAAAACCGTCCAGTCGAGTTTCGGCGAAAGACCTTCCGAGTCGTGTCCCGTGCCGGCGTAGACATATCCGTTCGCTTTCAGCAGCGCGTTCGCCGCGTCAATGCGCAATGTTCCGCTGGAGTTCTGCATTATCCAGGCGTTCTTCGAACTTGACAGACCCGTCAAATCGAGTTCGCCGCCGTCGACCTTGATCGTCCGCGCCGTGGCGGTGTTAAATATAAAACGCTCGGATGTGGACAACGTCGCGTCCTTTGCAATTGTCAGCGAGGCGGGCATATTCACGTCTGAGAACGCCACATTGCTCGTAAATGCGAACGTGCCGTTCGTGAGCGTGACGTCCATTCCCCCGCCAAGGTAGGTCTGCGAAGCGGCCGAGAGCGTCTGGGCGCCGTAGTCGAGGACGACGGGCTTTGCGGCGTCCGTGCCGAGCGTGAGGTTCGCAGGATCGACCGTCGCGCCGCTCGCCATCTTGAGCGTGCCTTCGGAAAGCGTCGTCTGATCCGTGCGCGAAGAGCCGAGCGTCAGCGCGCCCGCGCCGGTCTTTTCAATCGGGTCTGCCGTCGGGGCGGAGATGGTCGCCGCGACGCCGGACGCGACATCCACGACCGGAACGGACAGAGTGGCGGAGCCGTTCACCGTCGCATCGGCGGAAAACTCGATTTTGGCCGCCGAAGCACCGGCGGCAAGCGTAGCCGTCGCGTTCGCGGTGTTGAAGATGGCGTTGTTGCCGTCGGCCCATGTCGCCGACGCGCCGCCCTTCGTCCATGCGCCCACGTCGCCCCAATTCGTCTGCGAACCGTTCCAGGTGTAGTTGTCGGCGACGAGGGTCAAGACGAGATTGCCGTTGACAACGGCGACTTCATGCGGGAGAACAAGACTGCCGAACATCGGCGAGACGTTGAACGCATCCGCGCTTACCACCTGGAAAAGGGTAAACGAAGATCCCGTCGCGGGAATCGCGGAGAAGTCGATGACGACGTTCGCCTTGCTTTCCGTCGTCGCAGTCGTCGTGACAGTCGCGGGGAACGCATCCACGCCCGTCGCATCGCCGTTGAGATAGATCGTCGAACCCGCGCCGAGCGCAAGCGAAGCAAAGCCGCAAGTTGCAGACACCGCAGAGTCCTGGTCGAACCAGTGAAGCGCCGTATTGTCGCCGACGATAAGCGCACCGACGAGATTGCCCTGCCCGGAGAACGTTGCCGAACCGCCGCCCGTCACGGTAAACGCGCCCGCCGTGCCGGAGACGGCGTTGACGGCAACCGGAATCGTGATGTTGAGATTGCCTGTGTCGATCGTGCCGCCGTCCGCGCCGACATTGACATTGAGCCCCGCGCCGTTCCCGTGGGTGATCAATCCCGCGCTATGGACATTGTTGGCCTTGAGCGTGCCGCCGTTGAAGTTGACCGTGAGCGATCCGCCCGCCACTTCGTCCTGGATGTGCTGCGTCACGAACGTTCCGCCGTTCAGATTCAGTATTCCGTTTCCGTCCGTACTCTTCGTCCATTTGCTGGTACCAACCGTTACCGTTCCGCTGTTTTGCGTGAACGTCGCCGTAGCGCCGGCCTTCGCGCCGAGGACAAGGTCGCCGTTCAGCGTCCAGTCGCCACCGGTCTTCTCAGCATAGAAGTCGTATGCCGTCATATTGCCGGAGCATGTGATGTTCGCATTCGTGGCATAAAGGTCGCCCTTGTAGAGATCGACGGTCTTTGTCGCCGTAATGCTGACGGGGCCGAGTTCGTTGACGGCATTGTCGTCCAGGTTGTCAAGGACGAGACGCCCCGTCATGTCATACTTGACGGTGCCTGCGTTGCCACCGTATGTCGCATCGCCACCGATGGTCAGATGCCGCGTCTTCAACGTTATCGCATAGAAGCGCGCGGAAGAGCCGGCGCCACCGTAGCCTATGCAGATGAGATCCTGATCGTAATTGCTGGTGTTTCCGGAGTTGTCGAACGTATATTTGTTCTGCCCGTGGAAGCGCCAGTATCCGCTATCGGGTACAGAACTGAAGCACAACCCCGTATGGGACGTTTCGGTGACATTCGCCGAAAGGTAGATGATGTCGCTTTTGTCGCCTGAGAGACCACTCTTGCGGAAGTATCGTCTGCCACTGTTGTTGCCGCTCCAGTTCCCGGACGTCGCCCAGTTTCCTCCAGAATTGCCAGTCCAGACTTGTGCCGCCTGGACGGTCGTCGCCGCGCCGAACACCAAAACGGCGGCGAGGAAAGCGTCTAAACTACGCCCCCAGATTTTCCTTGTTTTCAGCAGTTTCATCGCTTTTCTCCTTGTTTGTTTTGTTGTTTCCGTTCTCGCGAAAATCCACCTCATGCCATTGCGGGTGCGGTACGCGCTATCGGGAGGCGGACGAATTTTATGCCTGCTGCTTCCGCTTGCCGTTGCGACTCTCGTGCCGCCGTTCCACCTGCCACGCCGTACAGCCTCAGCGCGCCGTTGATCCCGGCGGTGGACACCGCAACGGTCGCAAGCGTGGCAACTACCAGAAGGATCTTTTTCATTTTTGCGTCACCTGATGATTACCGTGAATCCGGTCTTGAAATAGACCCCGTCTTCGCGGGAAACCACGAACACGCCGCGCCGCTTCATGGCGTCGGATGGCTTGAACTTCACCGTTTCGTCCGGAGCATCCTTCCAGAGGAAAGCGGGCTTCCCAAGTCCCTGGGTGCGTTCGCCGATGTCCACCGTCACGGTCGAGCCGGCCTGGAACGTAAGCGAACCTTCCTCGCTGTCGTCAAACGTGTCCGTCCAGCGCGAGAGGTCGAGCGTCGTCTCGAGGTGCGAGGCGTCGCCGAGATTGACAATGGGATGCGGTACCGTGGACTCGTCGCCCGCTTCGACGTTGGGCGCGTAGGCGCCGTAGACCGTCACGGCGGCCGGCGTGCCCTTCAGGTTGTGGAACTTGCCGCCATCGACGAACACGAGCGATTTCACGGGCGAGAGCACCATGCCGTCCTGCTGGCCGAGAATGCCGCGCACCTCCACGTCGCATCCGCCGGCGGTGGCGGACGACGTGCAGGAGCGAAGGGTCGCATTGGTCGCCACGACGATCCTTCCGTCGCCGGAGTAGTTCATCTGCCCTGCGTAGATTTCCGTTCCCGCATACGTCACGGTGTTGCTGTTCATCGCCATCGTGTGCGCGCCGTTGTTGTAGAAGATCATGCCGAATTTCTCCGTGCCGCCGATGGTGGCGTCGTCCGCCAGCGTCACGTTGTAGAGCATGCCGCGATTGCTGCCGTCAACCGTCCATTGGCTCGACATCGATGCCGTATTGACCAGCGCACCCGTCCCGTCAGGACCCGAACCGGCAAGGTTGTAGTGGTAGTCGTGGTACCTGTGACCGTTGAAGTCGAACTGCCCGCCGTCGCGGACTTCTATTGTCGAATACTGCCCGCCGCAGAAAGCCTGTCCGTCGGAGCAGGTGTTGATGGCAAGCCCCTCCTCGATGACGAGTGATGTCGTCCTGTTGCCGCCGAAACTTGAACGGACGCTGTCCAGCACGAGCGTACCCCTGCCGGTTTTGTGTATTTGCAGGCCGATTCCGGTGTAGTCCCGCTCTTCCTCCCCGCCAAGGTCGATGCCTTCAAGGTTGTACTCCTCCCCTTCGGGCACATCGACATACAGATGACTCTCGGGGCTGAGGCAAATCCATCCGCAATACGTGTAGCCGTCGCCAGTCCGTGCGAAGTTGAGCTGGTAGGGCGTTCCGGCTTCCAGTCCGGTGCGCACGTAGATATCGCTGTTACCCTGTGCAGTCCATGCACTCGACGCCGTGCCTGTCTGGAGACCGCTCACCATGTTGTTGTAAGTGCTACCGCCGTTCGAGGCGATGCCGGCGCTGATTTTCTGAACGTAGCCGGAACTACTGCTGGAATGATACCTGAACCGCAGATAGCAGGGGCGCGACTTTGGCAGAGTAAACGTCTGCTTAATACCGAGCGTATTATTGTTTTTCAATTGGTAAAAACCGTCGCCCTGCCAATTCGCACTGCCCAGCGTAGTGAAGCCGTTTGTCACAATCACGTTCCCTGATGTGATGCGGCCAGTCCCCTGCGGCCTGCGTATCTTGAGGTCGTATCCCGCAAGGGTGACGGTCTTGCCGTTCATGTCGAAGTCCAGCGCGCGCCAGTCGGCGTCCGCCGTGAGCGTGATGTCGTCCTGAAGGAAGGCGGTGATGTGGTTGGCGGCCATTTCGTCCGCGTGCTGCGCGAGCGCCTGGAACTCCGCGTCGTCTGCGAAGAGCGCCTTCATGTAGTCCATGCCGAGCGTCCACTCGCCGCTGAACGGATTCACGTCCTCGTCGTAGAACGCCCAGCGGTTATTTTCAACGTCGTACTTGACGAACGACGGCACCTTGCCCGGGAAGATGTAGAGCCCTTCGGGGCGGGGGATCAGCCCGAGCCTGTCCTTATTCGCGTCATCGACGACGAACGTCGCCGTGGACATCTCCGCCCACGCGATGAGCAGGACGCTTCCCTGGAACTCGCGGTTGCCCAGATCGACCGTCACGGTGGAACCGGCGTAGAACGTCGTGTTGGTTCCGTCGAAGACTCCATCGAGCCGCGAAAGGTCGAGCGTCGTCTCAAGATGCGAGTCGTCGCCCAGCTGAACTTTGGGCGTGGTTAGCGTGCAGGTTCCGCCGTTCGTATGGTTGGCGCTTGGCGCGTATTTTTCCGTGACGACCGTCTCGGGGATGCTTCCGGAGCCCGCCGAATCGCTCAGCCAGCAGGTGCCGCCGGTCTCGAAGACGAGCGACTTGACTTGGGTGAAGCCGCCGTTGTTCTGGTTCAGCGATCCGTACACCGCCACGTCACAGTTCGCCGCCGCCGTGCTGTGCGCATAGAACGAGAGCGCCGCGTCCGGTGCGACCACGATGCCGCCCGTTCCGTTGTAGGACATGTTGCCCGCATACACCGTGGTGTTCGTGTACGTAATCGTGTGCCCGCCCATCGTCATCGTCGTGGCCGTCCAGTCGCCGTTTTTAAGGCTGACGTTCTGCGTTCCTCCGATTACTGCATTCGTGGCAAGCGTGATGTTCCGCATGATGAACGCCTTGTCGTAGGCGCTCGCCACCTCCGTGTTGTTCGCCACGGCGCCCAGGCCGTCGGGGCCCGCGCCGGAGAGGATGAAATCGTAAAAGACCGAATTGGACCCTGCCGCGCCGTGCGTGTCGAACTGCGCGCCGTCCATCACCTCGATGCGCGAACCGGCCGCGCCGCACCCCGTGTCGTTCGCGTTCACCAATACGCCTTCCTCCACGACAGCCGATGCCACGCCGTTCCCGCCAATGTCACCTTTGGCCGTGGACATCACAAGCTTTCCCTTGCCAGCCTTGTGTATCTGAAGACCAATCCCGCCAAAATCGGAAGTGCCGGGCGTACTGCCGCCAAACGTAATATTTGAAGGATCGTGCTCCTCTCCTTCAGGTATGTCAAAGCAGAGGATGCTCGTTGGGCTGAGCGTCGCGAACTTGCTCATGCGGGTCTTGCCGTTATAACGGGCTATTTGCAGCTCATACGAAGTTCCGGCTTCCAGTCCGCTCCTCGTGTACGGCCCCCATGTCTGGGTTCCGCTGAGATGGGGTGTCTGTCCCATAAGATTATTGACGGAATTTATGCCTACGCTCACTGCCTGCCAATAGCCAGTAGATTTATAGAGTGTTTGCGTCTTGAAGTAGCATGGGCGCGCCTTCGGCAAGGAAAAACGCTGCTTGGCACTCACCTTCCCGCCAGTAGTTCCGAGATAGAGCCAATTCCCGTCGTAGTATGACGAGGTGGTTCCAAAAGAGTACCCGGCGGGATCCAATACGTTGCCCGATGTAATCCGCCCCGTGCCCTGCGGCTTGTGGACCTGAAGGTCCCAGCCCATGAGGGTGATGACCTTGCCGTTGAGGTCGAAGTCGATGGCGCGCCAGTCGGCGTCGGCGGTGAGGGTGACGTTGCTCTGGAGACAGACGGGTACGCCCGCCACGGCGATCTCGTTCGTGAACGGCACGAGCGTCTGGAACTCCGCGTCGTCCGCGAAGAGCACCTTTTTGCATGCGGCGAGACCTTCGGCAGGGATCTCGGCGGGGAGCGTGCAGTCCTCGTCGCTGAAATACGCGAGCGCGCCGTTGACGGCCTTGGCGTACAGCACGCCCAGCTCGAGGTCGTTGTCGCGGGAGTTGCTGTTGATCTCCGTGCCACCGTTGCTGTATGTTCTGGAGGCGCTGACCGTGACCGAGGTGGAGCCGCGGCCGTTGAGCGTAGCTGTGATGGAATAGGTCTTCTCCGACTCGGAGGGCGGGAGGTAGAGCGCGTAGATGCCGTTCGCGTCGGTCGTGGCCGTTGCCACCGCCGCGCCGTCGCAGGTCGCCGTCACGGCTGCACCGGGAACGGCGTTGCCCGAAAGGTCGAACACGCGTCCGCTCGCGATGGACGAGTAGCGCGCCGCGTTCGTGGAGATGTTGCAGACGACCGAGTTGATCGTATCGTACTTCGTCACCACTTCGCCGTTGATGTTGCGGTCGAACAGCGGCGGGTTGTACCACACGTTGCAATTGCTGCTGCGCCATCCCATGTTGAAGTGGACGTACAGCGTGTTGTCGGAGTAGCCGTAGCCGTCCGCCATGACCGCATGGCCCGTGCTGCTGCCATTCTTCTCGATGGAGACGACGCACGGCGTCTTCGCGTCGAGGCTGGAGAGCAGGGCTTTGATGATGTCGCCCCGCACCAAGACCGCATTGGAGTAGTGGAACGTGTTGACGAGCGCGCCGGGGACGTCCGCGACGTAGGCGCCGCTGCCGCTAGGGCCGTACTCCATCTTCACCGCGACGCCCGCGTCGTGGCAGAGCTTGCCCACCGCCTGGCGCCAGGTTTCGGTGGAGGCGGCGCTCCAATTGTAGTAGCTGTTGATGTTCTCGGGCATGTTGTCCCAGTCATACGTGCCGCCCATCAGGGAGAGGGTCACGGCGACGTCGTTCGACGTGCACTGGAAGGAGGCGACGTCGACGGGGTTGTCCGCCTGCGGCCACCTGAAGTAGCGCATGACCTGCGCGGAGGACGTGGCCACGCACCCGCACGGCCAGTTGGCGGGGGTGTAGTAGTTGAAGCAGACGGGGTAGTCGGTTCCGCTGTAGTTGCCGATCCTGGACTGCGACCAGTCGTTCTGCGGCGCGAGCGCGGGCACGCGCAGGTCTGGCGGGGCGGACGTGATGGACGGCGCCGCGTCGAAGGAAAGCGGCTTCGCGGCGGCGCGGAGGGCGGCCCAGCGCGCGGCGTTGCCGGCGGCGGGGGATGCCGTAGCGGCGGCGTAGGAAAGACCGGAGCGGGACGGGGATTCCGCGCGCGCGGCGGTGTCGCCGGCGATGAGGCACCACAGCGGGTTTTCGTCCGTCGCCGCGAACTCGCCGGACTTCGACCAGGCGAGGATCGGGGTGAAGTCCGTGTCACCGGACGTGACCACGTATCCGCCGCCCTCGAACGACACAACGTGGAATACGCCCTTGCCGTCCCGCCCCTGGTACGTGGCCGTTGACGCGGGTGCAGCGTCAAACTGCTCACCGAGGGCTTCCTTGAGGCGCACCCAGCCGGCTACGGCCTCCTGCGCGGCTTCGGGTGCCACCTCGGCGGCGAACGCTCCCATGCCGACTGCGAATGCGAAGAACGCAGCGGTGATTCTGCGCAATGTTGTTGCCGCATACGGCTTTCCATCGAATGTGTTTCCTGTTGCCATGACGTTTCCTTTCCTTATCCGCCCCGTGCGGACGCCAAATATTATACAATATCTTGCGTTTTCATGTCAATGACCTGGGGTGTAAGCAAAAATGAGATTACGGTGCGGATGAAATCTCATGGCACTGCTGGCGCATCGGGGACGGGGTGAGGGTGGTGTATGGGGGATGGGGGCGGGGAATTACGCCCGCTTGGCCATTTTTTTCAGGGGTGCATGAGCGGCGCGCGGGAGATTCAGCGACCGGCAATGAAGTCGAGGAGCGGCGGGTCGTCCCAGACCTTGCCCGTGTGCGCAACGCCCGGAATGTCGCGGAACAACGTCTTCGCCGCCCAGGCGGGGAAGCCCTTCACGTACTCCGCGAACATCCGGTGCCGGGTGTAGCGCGACACGCCCTGCTTCGCCGACAGCCGGTTCCTGCCGTTCGTGCGCGCGTCGTCCTTCGTCCCGCACCCGAACCAGACGCGACGCGCCGAAAGGTTGGCGAGAATCTCCTTCTTCCCCATTCCGGCGGCATAGCGCGGAATGCCCTTCAGCCCGTAGTGCCACGGCTCGCCCTCGTCGAGCTTCAGGTAGAACGCCGGCGCGATGGAGGCGTATTCGACCGCCACGCCAGCCCTCGACGGACACTTCCCGACAGCCGCATGTCGCGCAGCGACCTGTCCGCCGGCGGAGAAGCCGACGACGACGATCCTTTTCATGGCGGGGAAGAGCCTCGCATCGCAGAGCGTCGCCACCATGCGGTCGACGACGTCGAACGACGACATGTTCGTACCGTAGGCGTCGCCGCCGCCGCGCCAGTCGTTCGCGGCGGATCCCTCCTCGCCGACTTCCCAGAATCCGCACCACACGGCGCGTCCGTCGTCGGGGATTTTCTTCTCGCGTATGTACCGGCGGATCGGGAACATGGGCGCGAACACGACAGGCTTCGCGCCGCGCTTCGCCACGTTCTTCGCCAGTCTGCGACACAAGGCGGTGCGGTCGTCCGCGCCGCCGCCCCAGCCGTGGATGTAGAGAATCCCGAGGTCTGCCACGGCATCCCCGCGTTCGATCGGACGCTCGCCCGTATAATACACCGCCGGCTCGAAGCCCTTTGCCTTGAACATCCCCGCCTCTGCGGGGAACGCCGCCAGCGCCGCAGCCGCGGCGGCTGCCAATCCAATTCGCGTCTTCATTTGACTCTGACCATCAGCCCTTTCCTCTTGTGCGCGTCTGTCGCCATCAGCCTCACGGGGCAGATTATACAAAAATCCCGTCTGCGAGGCAAGCCGGGATTGGCGAGGATTTTCCGGATTTTCCGGATCCTCCGGATATTCCGGATCCTCCGGATCTGCGGGGACAGCCCCCACTTTCATAGATCAGCGGCGGGGCTTCGGGATGCCGCAGGCGTACCCTGCGCAATCGGGGCGGTGCCGTGATGGGGAACAGGCACGGAATGCCCCGTGTCCGGGTGCTGCCAGATGGCGCAACTGCCGCGCATCCGAAAGAAAACGTACCCGGCCGCACGGAGATGCCGCTCGACCTCGCTCGCGTTTAGGGGTTTCATGCAAGTGCCATCTTGCGGACGGGGGCGCCGGACGAAAGCTTCTTCATCGCGAACTCAAGATAGGCCTCAAGGCAGCCGGCCGCCGCCTCCAACACGTTGGCGCGGCACTCCTCTCGCGTGGCTCCCTGCGACGCGCAGCCTGGCATCGCCGGAACCTCACCCCAATAGCCGGTCTCCGGTGCCTTGCACTTGTGGATGACAATGCGCCATCCCTCGCTGTTCAACAGGCCTCCCATCTTGTTTCTCCTTCGCGGTGAAATTATACAATATTCGGCGGGTGATGCAAAAGTGTATTTTTGCGCCCTGGAAATCATCGCCATGGTGTTCTCATTTGGCAGACTGCTTCTTTCAGCAGGGGGATTTTTGAGCCACGGCGAGGGGAATTATGAGCCACAATGAGTGTCGGTGCTTGGTAGTGAGGGGCGAACACGAGGACTTGTTTACCAAACTTTCGCCGAATCAATTCAAGCGGTGCTATGAAATCTGAATCGCCGCTGATAAGGGCTACGGCATCAATGTCGCATATCGGTCGCGATGTTGACGTCTGTACGCTTCTCTTCCAACTTGACGACATGAACTCTTCCGTTTGTGGCCTCGTTGCAATTTCTGCATTCGCTGCTGACCGCCGGCATCCAGACCTTGTTTCTGTTGTAGTAGCCCTCGACAATTTCAAGTCCGCTGATTTCAGAAAGAGCGCGTAGGTAGATTCGCTGGCGTTCAATAGCCTTGGCGTCGTATGGATATGTCCTGACTCGTGCGGTATAGAACTTGACAGAACCCAGAACGTGGTCTTTTCTTATCAACGTTCGCGCAAGCGCCAAAGGGTCAAGCCATTTCGCGCTCTGATCGTCTCGGAGAAGTCCATAGTAAAGATTCCCCGCATCAATATAGACATTCGTTTTCATTTCTGTAAAATGCTAAGGCCCCGACCCTTTCGGATCGGAGCCTCGCCCCGTATCGGCAGAGCATCACGGTCGGATGCGAACCTTTTGAGGGGTTCGGAGCTAGTATATCAAATCCAGCGGAGAAAACAAGGGGGTAAATTTCATTCGTGCTTCGCCGTCTTTTCGGCGTAGAGCTTGAAAAGGCGGGCGACGATTTCGGGTTCGGGCGTGTCGGGCGCAAGGCCGTAGGCGGCGGCGCGGCCTCTGGCATTTTTAGGGCGATTTTGCGCCGAACACCTGTACGGGACTGACTTTGTTATTGCCGCCGGCGAGAACGGACACGCCGCCGAGTTTGTGGCCGACGACTGCTTGACGATTACGGCGGAAATTAGGAACACCGGTTGCGTGTTCCGTTCGGACGGAACCAACGCGCCGGTATCGCCGGATTCATCAACATAGCACATCAACATTTGCCGTCTCCAAAAACATCAGCGGCGACACCTTGCGATGCCGCCACTGGACTCGCCGCCTGTCTCCAGCACGGCATTGGTTACCTGTCTCCAGCACGGCATTGGTTAAAAAACTGTGATTATTTTAGCATACCCCTCGACCAAAGGCAAGGGCATGTTGAGATTTTTTTCAAAAAACTTACTCCTTCACCTTTTCCGCGTAGAGCTTGAATAGGTGGGCGACGATTTCGGGTTCGGGCGTGTCGGGCGCAAGGCCGTAGAATATGCCCGTTGGTAGGGCGGGGCGTCTTCGACCCGCCGTATCTTCAGCCAAGCGTCGCGGCGAATTCTGCGGGAGAGACGATGAACGGCGCGGACGGGAAATGCTTGGCGTTGCCCGTTACAAGGACGGCATTCTCGTCAAACAAAGCCAACACCGCTTCGAGAAATACCCTGTCCTTTTCGTCGGGGAGTGGTTCGGAATATGTGATTGGAGTGACGAATCGGCCATGGCTGCGGAAATACCTGACGACGGTGGAAACCGTTTCTGGCGCGATGCAGAATTTCGGGCGTGACATCACCTCGGCGTATTCGGCGAGGATCGCAGGGGTCGCGACGGGCGTGACTATGCCGTCGAATACCGCCTTGACAATCCGGCGAGTCGCCGCGTCGTCGTGCCTGGTCAGTTGGGCGGCAATAATGACGTTCGTATCTATTACGGCGAGCTTCATGATTCTACTTGGTGCGCTTCCGCGATTTCGGCATTTATCTCGTCCATCGACCACTCGCGCTCGCCGTTGGCAAAACGCTCCGCCCTGCCGCGCTCGAAAATGTCCCATGCCTGCCGTCCGTCGAACTGGCGCGGGACTGGCGCGACGGTTTGTGCGCCGATGATGAATGGAATGGAACGGGTGCGGAC
>CACZAK010000106.1 GCA_902779075.1 uncultured bacterium
CTATATTCTTAGTCCCTATATCTCCTTTACGCGTGGCATAATTGGTAGTCAGGAACATATGGGTAATGTTTTGCTGGGTCTTGGTCTCATGTTGGTGGGAGTCTTCGTCTATTGCGCAGTGGCGGTGATTGTAATGCAATTGTTCATGGTGTTATTCAAGGTTCTGCTGTCGTTGTGGAAAAAGCATCATCCTGTCAATCCTGTTAATCCTGTCAAAGAAACGCAGATCGAAAGGAACGCCCCATGAAACCCTTTGCACGAATCGTTTTGTCCCCTGTACTTGCAGTGCTTACGGGCAGTTGTCGAGTAATGTTTCGCATGGCCGTAATTGTGGGTCTGCTGTGTAATGGCTGCGCGACGAATCCCGAGCATCCTAACACTTCAATCGGGAAGTGTGCGCAGGACATGAGGATTTTCGACATTAGACTTGCGGACAAGGTTGTTGACGCAACTTCGTATGAAGAGGTTGAAGGTATTCTTGGGCTTCCATCGTATGAATTTGGATCTGGCGTCGTGCATAACGAATGGGTGTTTGACAATGGAGAGGTGTTTGAAATAAATAGCCTGAGCCTGAGTGAGATTGCACAACAAGGCAAAAAGCAACCTGTTGGCATCATGTTTCCATGTTGGCGCGTCAAAAGGCAAAGGGCCAATGCAGGTACTGGCAGATGCGTGGTTGCGACGGTGGAAATCACAAGCGAGAAGCGTCCGAACATGTCATACGAAATAGATGTTTGGCCTGTGGGTCATCCAAATGCTTTTCTGTCGGTTGAGGACGGGACCAACATTGTGATAGATAGCGAAAGGTTTCTAGGGGCCGGGCTTGAGAAAGTCGAGGAGTACGTGCGTGTGCGTGTACGAAGAACTGATTGCCATGGCGTGGAAGGAGTCTCGTTTCATAAGACATTCGTGATTTCCAAGACCGAGGAACGCCAGTGTGAGGTTGTGTTCACGGAATAACGCCGAAGTGCTGCGGTGCCATTTGTTAAGATGTCGTAAAAAGCCGCGATACAGCGAAAGGAGATATGGTAAAGTACCATGACGCGCCCAACAAACAAACGCGCACCCCTTGACGTGAAAACGAGAAATAGAGTATAATGTTTTCCGCTTGGGGTCAAAGTACCCTGGGCGAAAAGCGAGAAAAACATGACGAAGGCAAGGCATAACGGCAGACGGAAAGCGTCCGCCCTCGGCAAGACGGGGGCGGAGCGCTCTGCGTACGTCATGAATCCCAATCCGAAATCGGCAAGTTGATGCACGATTTCCTGTGCAGCAACGCCGTAAATTGCAACGTAAATTGCAAGAAATGCCGAAACGGAATTGACAGGGAAAAATCGTATAATATACGTTCAACAGCCCAGGAAAGGAAGAAAGCCATGACAACAGGAAAAGCACTCAATGGAAAGCCGTATGCGGGAAATCCGCACGTTGCGCCTTCGCAATGCTACGGCGGCACAGGCCGTGGGTCTCTACTCTACAAAACGAAGATGACGCTGGCGGCGGCTCTGGCGGCGGCGATTTGCACGGCGGCGGATGACGGGATGTTCCCGTTCGTGCCGTCGTATGATTCGCCCGACAACGTGGTGAACATGAGCCACCTGCTCTCGGCCCCAGCCGGGAAGGACGGGCGCATCCGCGTGGAGGGCGGACACTTCGTCAACGACAAGGGCCGCTTCAAGCTCCACGCGACGAACCTCACAGGCCCCGCGAACTTCCCCACGCACGAGGAGGCGGAGCGGCTCGCCGCCCGCCTCGCCCGCTTCGGCATCAACTGCGTGCGCCTCCACTACTTCGACAACTCCTACGGGACGTTCATGCTGCCGAAGGAGCAGGGCATCCTCGACGAGAGCGGCGAGACGCGCCGCAAGCTCGACCCCGAACGCCGCGACCGCCAGGACTACCTGATCGCGCAGTTCAAGAAGCGCGGCATCTACGTGAACATCAACCTGCACGTCGCGCGCCAGCTGGGAGTGGCGGACGGCGTCCCGCCCAACTCGGGGCACATGAACAAAGGGTCCAACCTTTTCTATCCGCCGCTCATCAAGCTGCAGAAGGAGTACGCGAAGGAACTGCTTTCGCACGTGAACCCCTACACCGGCATGAACTACCTCAAGGATCCCGTTGTCGCGGTCGTGGAGCTGAACAACGAGGAGTCCCTGTGGCGCAAGTACAGGGCGGGCGGCCTTGACAGTCGCGACGACGCCTACGGCAAGTGCATCAAGAAGCTCTGGAGCGACTGGCTCGTGAAGAAGTACGGCACAACGGAGAAGGCGCGCGCGGCGTGGAAGCTCGCCGAGAAGCCCGTCCCGTACCTCGACAAGTTCCGCATCGAGAACGGCGACTATCCGCTCGTGCACAGCAAGCGGTCGCGCGCGCCGATCGAGATGAAGCGCGACTTCTACCAGTTCGTCACGGACGTCGAACACGACTTCTGGACCGGGATGCACGCCTACCTCAAGAAGGACCTCGGCCTCAAGGCACCCGTCGCCGCCACGCAGCTCAACTACTCCACGCCCCATCTCATGGCGGAGATGGACTACGTGGACGGCCACGCCTACTGGTGCCACCCGAGCGTGAGGAAGGAGTGGAAGATCGGCAACAGGGCGATGGTGAACAGCAAGGCGAACCGCATCGTCTGGCTGGCGGCCCAGCGCGTCCTCGGCAAGCCCTACACGATCAGCGAGTACAACCACCCGTATCCGAACTTCTACGGAGCTGAGGGACAGCCGATGTTCCGCGCCTACGGCGCGCTGCACGGATGGGACGGCGTGTTCGAGTATTCCTACAACAACCGCCAGAACGCGGAGCCGGACCACAACGAGTACTTCTTCTCGATGGCGGCGCGCACCGACGTCCTTGCGCACTTCCCCGCCTGCGCCGCGATGTACCTGCGCGGCGACGTGAAGGAAAGCGCATCGACCTACGTCGCGAATCTCCCCTACAACGAATACTTAGACCGCTTCGTGAGGAAGGGAATCATCGCGCAGGGAATCGAGTCCGCAACGGACGGCAAGGTTCCGAACGAGCTTGCGCTTGAGCGTAAGACGGCGGTGGACCTCACGGCGAAGTCGAAGCAGATTTCCTGTCACATTCCGAGCAAGGACCAGAAGATCTTCAAGAGCGACACGGGCGAAATCGTCCTCAACGGCGAAGTGGAAGGCGCGGCGTTCTGGACCGTCAACACGCCGAACACCAAGGTGTTCTCCGGGTTCACGAAGGGACGGACGTTCGACCTCGGCGGCGTGAAGCTCCAGGTCGGCGAGACGAAGCTCGGCTGGGCGATGGTGTCGCTCACATCGCACGACGCGACTGGCTTCGGTACGGACGGCCGTCCTGCGCGCATACTCCTCGCAGCGACGGGACTCTGTCACAACGGCGGCGCGAAGTTTACGCACGACCGCGACTACGTCCACTGCCGCGGCGCGGACTGGGGAAACGGCAAGACCGTGAACGAAGGCATCCCCGCCACGATTACGCTGCCGTCGAAGGCCGCCGCGACGAAGTGCTGGGCGCTCGACGAGCGTGGTGAGCGCAAGGTCTCTGTTCCCGTGACGGCGGATGCCAACGGCCAAGCCGTGGTGAAGATCGGCCCCGAGTATCAAACCGTGTGGTACGAAATCACATTGTAAACTTTGTAGGGCGCGTTTACGTTTGCACTACTCCCCAAAAAAATCGTTTTCGCCTTGCCCCTCCAAGCGGTTTCTGCTATACTTTCGTTCGTGACGCCTTTTGAGTGTTTTTGCAGTTATGCGGCTTTTTCAGGTCGGGTGGCTTGAACCGCAGACACCACGAAAAAGGAGTTTATGAATTACCTCGGTATGATACCGCCGTTTCAAGAATCTTGGAAAACCAATAAAGAAGAAAACGGCATGATAAAAGCGTTACGACGTCGTCACCGGCGGGGTGTCGGGGCTGTGAAGCGTTGCATGCTGCTTGTCGGCTGCATCTTTGTCTTCATGTTCTCGTGTACAGCCGAAACTGCCCGCAATTGGTCTGAAATCTACCTCGGCACAAACCCGTCCGTCTCGCCGGACGGAAGTTTCTTCGCGTTCGAATGGGACGACCGCGTCTGGCTCGCGCCGACGGCCGGCGGAACGGCGGTGCCGATCGGCGACGGGCAGTCTGCCGACCGGCGTCCCGTCCTTTCGCCGGACGGACGGCGCGTGGCGTTTCATTCCGACCGCTGGGGGACGGGCCAGATCTTCGAGGCCGAAGTCGATTGGAGCCGGATGACGGTGTCGGGTGCGCGGCAGATCACCTTCCACACGGAAAGCGCGTTCCCTTGGAGCTACATGCCCGACGGGACGGCGATGCTCACGCAGGCCTACCGCGACGACGGCGCGGAAGGCACGAAGAACAAGCGCACGTCGTTTCGCCCGTATCTCGTCCCGATGGCCGGCGGACAGGCCGAGCGGCTTCTCTTTGACGCCCCGGCGTACGGGATGTCTCCCTCGCCGGACGGACGGAAGGTGCTTTTCGTCTCGGTGCTGGGGGGAACCCGGCGGGATGAATTCCGCAAGCGCCACGCCTGGTCCAAGACGTCCTACTCCGGCGACATCTGGATGTACGACCGGGAGAGCGGCGAGTTCACCAGCGTCGTGAAGAGGCGGGACAACTGCACTTCGCCGCTGTGGGCGCCGGACGGCAAGTCGTTCTACTACCTGTGCGACGCGAACGGCGTCCGCAACCTCTACATCCGTTCCCTTGAAACGGGGGCGGAGCGGCAGATCACGCATTTCACGGACGACCACATCTTCGACCCATCGCTGTCGCGCGACGGGAAGACGATGGTGTTTGTCAAGGGGCTCGACCTGTGGCGCATCGACCCGACGCTCGACAAGCCGGAGCCGCAGCGCATCGCGCTCGAGCCCGCTCTTCTCGACGCAGCGGCGCCGCGCACGGTCCGTCGCAGCTACTCGAAGTTCGACAACAACTACGGCGACGGCAACTGCGTGTTCGCAGACGGCGGACGCGAGGCGATCTTCACGGCGGGCGGCGACGTCTGGGCGATGGAGCTCAAGGACGGCAACAGGGATGCAATCTGCCTCCACGGCTCCTCCCGCACCCACGAGCGCGACGTCGCGCTTTCGCCGGACGGCACGACGCTCTACTACCTCTCCGACCGCGGCGACGGCACGGACATCTGGCGCGTACGCCGCGTCGAGACGAACAAGCTCTGGTCGGCGAACACGTCCCTCGTCCGCGAACGCCTGACGACGGACGACGTCTGCCGCCGTGCTCTTTCGGTCTCGCCCGACGGCTCGCTCCTCGCATGGCAGGACATGCAGGGGCGTTTGTCGTTCGCGGATACGAACGGCGTCGTCCGCGCCGTCGCGGAGGTGGAGTCCTCGAGTGGCGGAGGGTATGTCTGGTCGCCGGACGGACGCTATGTCGCGGCGAAGCTGCTAGACCGCTATGGCAACGCCGACGTATGGATCGTTCCGACTGGGAACCGCCGCCGCCAAGGCTCCGGTGGTCAAGCCGAGAAGCCGTGCAACATTTCGCGCAACTTTCGGTGGGACGGGGATCCCGCCTGGTCGCCGGACGGCCGCCTGATCGCGTTTTCCGGCGAGCGCTCGGCGACTGGGGCCGTGGCGTACATTTTCTACGCCTATCTCGACCCGGCGGACGAATATGCCGAGATGGGGAACTTGAAACGGAGACCTTTCCGCCCCGACTTGGCCACCTTGCCTGACCGCGTCCGGGCGACGGGCGTCAAGGGTTTCCGGCTGCTCTTTTCTCCCGACGGACGCACGCTTTCGTTCTACAGCGGCGGGAAGATGTGGACCATCAAGATTCCCGGGCGGATGAAGAGCCAGAAACTGCTCGACAAGGACGCGAAGATCGTGTCTTGGCTGAAGGACGGAGGCAAAGACAAACTCCTCTCGGTCATCGGCGGCCGCCCGGCGGTCGGCGACAAGGCGTATGATGTCTATGCCTATCAGACGACGGATGTCCGGGACTATCAGGAACTCGCCTTCCTCTCGGCGTGGGCGGACATTCGCGATTGCTTCTGCGACGTGAACATCCACGGCACGGACTGGCCCGCCGTGCGCGAGAAATATCGGCTTGCCGCGCGCAACGCGCCCGGCTGGAGCGTCTTCGCCCGCGTCGTCAGGATGATGTACGGCGAAATCGACGCGTCGCATCTGCAGTTCAACTCGAACGATACGGCGAAGAAGCGCTGGGTGGACAAGCCGTGGAGTCGCGGATGGACCATCTTCACCCGCCATCTCGGCGTGCGCTTCGACCGTTCCCACGAGGGCAAGGGCTGGCGGGTAAGGGACGTTCTGCCGCGCTCTCCGGCCGACCGAGGCGAAAAGGGGCTTCTGCCGGGCGACGTGATCCTGTCTGTTGACGGTGCTTCCGTCTCATCAGGGATGGACTACGCGACCGTCATGAACGGTCCGCTGCCGCACAAATGCCGGCTGGAAGTCAGGCGGGGAGGCAAAGTCCTGAAGCGCGAGATTGACGCCATCAATTTCCACCAGGCGCGGCGGCTCCTGCGCACGGCAGAGATCGAGTCCGCGCGCGCGGCGGTGCGGGCCAAGGGCAATTTCGGCTACGTCTCGCTCGACGCCATGTACGACGACGACGCGGACGCCTTCATCGACCAGGTGTTCGCCGAATGCGTCGGCAGGGACGGGCTTGTGGTGGACGTGCGATGCAACGCGGGCGGGCGGACGGCCAACAGGCTGATCGACGTGCTCTGCGGCAGCCGCCATGAGCGAGTACTCTACAGAGGCGTGACGGCAGACGGCTACCTTGTCGAGCGCTACGGACGGCCGGTCGTTCCGGATCTCCCCGTCGTCGTGCTCGCCAACGAGCGAACCGTGTCCAACGGCGAGGAGTTCACGCACGCCATGCAGACGTTGAAACGCGCCAAGGTCGTCGGCAGGCAGACGGCTGGCGACGTCATCGGCATTGTCCGCGTAAAACTCCTGGACTACGGAGAGATTTGGCGTCCGCGTTGCGGTTTCTTCCTTCCCGACGGACGCGACATGGAGGGCAACGGCGCGAAGCCCGACGTCGAAGTTGACCTGACGCCCGCCGACGTCGCCGCAGGACGCGATCCGCAGCTCGACGCGGCGCTTGACGTCCTCGCAGCGGAAGTCTCCGCGCGCGAACCGCGTCCGCCGCTCCGCTTTGCGCCTGGGACGCGGGAAAAATGACGGAACGCGCTGCTGAAGTAAATAAGGCGATTTTAAGCCCGTGAAAGGAGCATAAGCTGTGCGTACTATCGTGGCGTTTGCGGTGGCGTTTGTCTGCATCGGTGCGACATCGGATACGCCCCACGTTGTCGAGGCGCCGGGTTCGGGGAAACTTGTGTTCGACACGTCGACGCCGGCGGGTTTCACGGACAATCTCGACGAGGCGCTTGCGAAGGCAAAGCAAGAGGGCAAGCTCGTCTATGTGTGCTTCTCCGGCAGCGACTGGTGCGGAGGGTGCCGGGAGCTGGAGCGCGAGGTGTTTGCGCAGCCGGAGTTCGTGCCCGCCGTCGAGAAGGACTACGTGCTCGTTTTCATCGACTCTCCCAGCGACAAGAGCGTCCTTACCGAGCGCGCGAAGAAGAAGAACCCGAAGCTCGTGAAGGAATACGGAATCGATCGCTATCCCGCCGCGCTCATCCTCGATGGCGACGGAAACATGGTCCGCAGGACCGGCTACATGGCCGGCTACAGCGGTGGAGGCGCCGTCGAGTACGCGAAGCATCTGATGGAGCTGAAGAAACCGGCGACGGATTCGCCCTACGTTGTCGAGACGCCGGTTTCGACGAAGCTCGTGTTCGACACGTCAATCGCCCCTGACCTGCGGAAGTGGACCGAGGAGAAGCTTGCGCCTTTAATGAGCGAATGGGTCGTGAGATTGGCCGACATCATGGCGTCCGACGGCTGGGAGCCGCCCAAGGAACTCCTTTTCCAGTTCGTCGGCAAGCCGCTGCCTCCTGACGGCCACGGGGTGGCGTGTTTTATGGGGAATCGGATCGCTCTCTGGGATCTCTGGTTCCGGGAGAACCAGGACGGGTGGGCGCTTGGCACGACCATTCACGAACTCACCCACGCCATGCAGAATTATTGGACGGTGGGAGGGTCGATGGACTACTGCCCGAGTTGGGTGTCCGAGGGCTATGCGGACTACATTCGCCATTTTCTCTACGAGCCGGACCGTCTTAGTCCCTCCGTGCGCAAGATCATCCCGAATTGTCGCTACAACGATTCCTACGTCGCCACCGCGTTTTTCTTCGGCTTCGTCGAGAGCCGCTATCCAGGGACGATGAAGAAGCTCAATGCCGCGATGCGCAACCACACGTTCTACGACAGCAAGTTCTGGAAGGAAGCGACCGGCAAGACCGCCGAGGAACTTGAGGCCGACTGGAAGTCCGATGTTTCCGGCGCGGCTCCGACGCCGAAGGTGGAGGATTTCAAGCGGAAGCGATAAAACAACTTTATGTAAACACAAGGAGGAAGCATAATGAAGAAACTACTAGTTGTTTTCATGACGGTGGCCGTGGCAACTGTGTTCGCGGATACGCCGAAGTTCGAGGACTTCAAGGTGGAACTGACCGGCGTTGCCGTTGTGTCCGCCAACGCAGAAGATGACAAGGGGGTGACACCCCTGCCCCCGCAGACGCGCGTCGTCGTGACGCCCGGCAACGAAGCGCTGTTCTATCTTGAGTACAGCTTTCCGACAAATGTCACGCCGCTGATGTTCCTTCTCGCCAATTTCGACGATGACGTTCTCGACAGTTTGTCCCCCTTTGGTATCTATGCTTCAGGAGTTGTCTCCGGCATGGGTAAGTCCAAGATGCGCTTGGGCATGGAAGATGCGCTCGTCAACAAGCCATACGAAGAGGAGATGCTGCTCAAGTCGGTCAGGATCAAATGCATGCTGCTGCCGGAGAAGGGTGCGCCGAGCAACAAAGTGTTCGTCATCTGCGACGCGCCGGTAAACGTCCTCTTTGCAAACAAGGCGGACAGCGACGGAAAGGGCGCTGTTGTTCTTCCGCCCGTGCCAACGCCCCAGCCCGATCTCACGCTTGGCATAGCGTCGCTTGCGAAAGAAGAGAAGCCGAAGTCCTCTACGTCATCTACGCCAGCTGGGTTCACGGACAACCTCGATGAGGCGCTTGCAAAGGCCAAGCAGGAGGGGAAACTGGTCTATGTGTGCTTCACCGGCAGCGACTGGTGCGCCTGGTGCGTAAAACTTGACCGCAAGGTATTTGCGCAGCCGGAGTTCGTTCCAGCCGTAGAGAAGGACTACGTGCTCGTTTACATCGACTCACCCAAAGACAAGGGCCGCCTTACCGAGCGCGCGAAGACTGAGAACCCGAAGCTCATCAAGAAGTACGGCATCAATCGCTTTCCCACGGCGCTCATACTCGACGGCGACGGCAACAAGGTCGGCGAGACCGGCTTCAGGAAGGGCGGCGCGAAGCCCTACGCCGAGCATCTTCTGGACATTAAGAAGAAGCGGTAAGCTATAGAAGACCATTGCCGGATTTATGATATAATTGTCCGCAGTCGGAAAATGTCTACTTCATCCAAGGATAGAATCGGGCTGATGGCATGGCATTCGTCTAAGGGGACGTGAGGGTCAGACCCCATTGGTGGAGTAGGAGTGGTGGAGTAACTGAATCTATGGTAAACTGTTCGTCATGCGACAATTGAGGAACTTTCAAACGGACAGATGCTACCACCTGGTAAGCCGGGTGGCCCACCGCGCCTTCTACCTGGACGAGGAGGAGCGCACGCGATTCATCTACACGTTCGCCCCCGTTGACTGGGCGCGCGATCTCCTCGCGGTTCTTGCAGACAAGCCGAAGCGCCCGGCAGGCATTCGCAGGGAGTTGGGCGTCTCCAGCCCGAATTACTTCACCTCGTGCTACCTGACGCCCCTTGCAGCGGCGGGCTTCATTGTGTCAGAGGAAGCGTGCCATTCGCCGCAGCGAACATATCGCCTGACGAAGGGCAGGAGGGTGCTGACATGAAGTTACTCCACCACTCTTACTCCACCAATGGGGTCAGACCCCCTGTTCCCCCCAACGGTGGGCGGCTGATCGGTTTCGCGTGCGCGGCGCTTGTCCTGGCGGCGGGCGGGATGGCGCATGCCGCGCTGCCGGAACGTGTGGCGATCGTGTACAGCGACTGGAGCAAAAGCGCCTTTGCCAACGAATACGACAAGCACCTGAAGCGGCAGGGGTGGGCCTTTGACAAATACGAGAACATCCGCCTGCCGGAACTGTCGGGAAAACTCGGCAGGTACAATCTCGTGATTGCGGCCTCCGTGGCGAACTACACGCAGACGGTGAAGATGGCTCCTTTCGCGGAGGCGTGGCGGAAGTGGCTTGCGGACGGCGGGACGCTCATTGTCACGGATGCGAACTACGGAAGCGTGCTCGGCAACTGGGTGGCGGCGTTCGGCCCCGGGTTCGAGTCGGGCTGCGCCCTCTGCTCGGCACATACGAAGCCCTCGGAAGCCACGCGCGCGGTGGCCGTGCGCCCGGATCTGCTGCTCGCGTGTCCGCAGCCGCTCGGAGACCTGTTCCAGAAGCACTACCGCCAGTGGACGCACCTGACGAAGCTCGGACCCGACTGGCATACGCCGATCACTTGCGTGGACGGTGCCCCGCTCTTCGCCTACCGCCGCTTCGGCAAGGGTCTGGTCGTCCTCACCTCCGCCGCCTCGCTGCGCAACAGCCCGATCGCGTCCGCGCTGCTGGAGAACGTCGCGGCCGACAGGCGTCTGCGTGAGAAGGGAATCGAGGTCCTGTCATTCGAGCCGAATCTGCCGGGCGGCAGCCCGGCGGAGCGCGTCAGCCGCCTTCGCCTGAAATTCGCGCCGGGAGGCGCGCGCAAGGTGACGGCGACGCTCGCCGCGCGGAACGGCCGCGCGAAGGGAAAGGCTGAGGCGAAGGCGGTCGAAGAGGCCGCGGTGCCGCCGTCAGGCGAGGTGACGCTCGCGCCCGCGTGCGCGCTCGTGCGGAACGGCGTGGTGGCGTCGCGGTTGGAGGTGGCGCTTGACGGCGAGACGATTTTCTCCTGCTCATGGGAGGAGACCCTTCCGGATGTGCTTTCGATCAAGTTCAAGCGGAAGCACCTCTATCCCGGCGACGCCGTCTTGCCGCAGGTGACGATCTGTCCGCCGGCGGAGAGACGCGGTCAGCTGACGGGCGTAGCGTGGCGGATCGACGGCGGCGAATGGCACGAACGCGCGGCGCAGGACGGCACATGGACGATTCCGGCGACTGGCCTTCCTCTCGCCCGGCACGTGTTGCAGGCGCGGCTCGTCTACCATGACGGGTTCCTTGCTTCGATGGAGAAGGGGAGGCGGGAGCTCTACGACTGGGGTGAGGCCGTCGAGGCGGAGTTCTTCACGCATCCCGAACCGAAGTACCGGATGCGCGGTGACCACGTGCTGTTGGAGAACGGCCAGCCGTTCTTCCCGCTTGGATTCTACGACGTCTCGTGGGCGATTCCGGCGGCGGAGCGCCTTGCCATGGCGCAGGATGTGGCGAAGTGGGGATACAACACGGTCCATGTGGGAATGCGCGGCGACGAGTATGAGTGTGACGGGTACGGCGCGTTCCTTGACGCATGCGCGAAATTGGGAGTTCGCGTGATTACCGAGTTCAACGTGAACAAGGCCGAATCGGTGATTCGCAAGTATCGCGGGAAGGCGGCGGTGCTGGGATGGAACCCCGGCGACGAGCCCGCTCCCAAGGGCATCACGCCCGCGCAGATGTTCGCGCGGTACGACCGGTTCAAGCAGCTCGATCCCGACCACCTCGCGTACACGGTGATCTGCGTACCGAGCCAGTACGCCAACTACGCGGCGGGGACGGACGTCCTCGCGCCCGATCCGTATCCCGTGCCGAAGCGGGGCGTCGACGTGGTGTACCGTCGGTTCAAGGAGGCGAAGGAGGCGGCCAACAAGGTGGACACCGCGCTGTGGGCGGTGGGGCAGGCGTTCGGCGGACAGAAGTACGACAAGAAGGGGGCGTGGTCGCGGTGGCCCGACGCGCGCGAGTTCCGCGGAATGAGCTATCTCGCCCTGATGGCGGGCGCAAAGGGCATCATCTACTATACCTATTACGACGGCAGCTTCGACATCCGCAAGGCGCCGGACCTGCTGGAGGCGGTGAAGGCCTTTCCTGCCGAACTGCGCGAACTGGTGCCATTCGTGCTGGACGGAAAGGGCGAACTGCTGGCGGAGAACACCGACGGCGTCTACGCGATGGCGTGGACGCGGGGGACGGAGCGGCGCCTCGTGGTGGTGAACGCGCGCGACAAGGAGGCGGAGGTGTCGCTCCCGTTCGCGGGCGGCCGAGTGCTGTTCGGCGCGCCGCGCAACCTGCGGACGGACGGCGGCCGGATCCGCTTCACGATTCCCCCGCTTGAGCGGGTTGTGATCAAATGACCGCGCACGACAACAAGTGTGCGCCCCCTGCTCCCCTGTCTACAGTGCATGGGGCTGAGTGTTGCGCGGCGATGGGAAATGTGCAAATGTGCAATTATCCAGTATCCAAGTCTCATTCCTCGCCCCCGCGGTTGCAAGGTGCGGATTTTGGCAGAAGTGACGGCCAAATATTTACTATATTGGCCGAAAATACAGCCAATCCTATTGACGCGGCGATGTGATATATGGTATAATGCGCACACAAAATCAAAAGGAGAGTTTGTCGTGAAGGAAGCATTGCGCGAGGTTATGTCGCAGTTCTGCACGGATGGCGTTCCAACCGACGCCATTGGCCGCCAGGGACGTTTTCCCGAAGTCCGGAACAACGCGACGGTCATCAAAGGAATGCGCAGAGCCGGCAAGACATATTTCACGTATCTTCGGATGCGGGAACTGCTTGCCTCTGGGATTCCTTTGGAACGGATTGTCCACATCAATTTTGATGACGAACGACTTGCGGCAATGACATCAGAGGATTTGCATTGGGTAGTGGATTTGCATTCCGAAATGTTCCCTGCCGCAGCAGACGAGAAGTGCTATTACTTCCTTGACGAGCTGCAGAACATATCTGGATGGGAGCGTTTTGCAAGACGACTCATCGATTCGCATCGCATCCAGCTTTGTCTGACCGGTTCTTCCTCGCGAATGCTTTCGCAGGACATAGCTACTGAAATGCGCGGACGTTCGGCCGAGGTAGAGATATTCCCGTTGTCATTTACGGAGTTCCTGTCGTTCAACGGCGTGTTTCCTGAGCCGCCCGCATTGCCCGATGCTCCTCGCACGCGCGGAAAGCTCAAAAAGGCATTTGCGGACTATATGGCGGTCGGAGGATTCCCTGACGTGCAGAAAACAGATGCGACAACGCGCATAATGATGCTTCAAAGCTATGCGGAAGCCGTAATATACCGCGACATCATAGAACGCCATGAAATCGCGAGCGTTCAAGCCCTGAAATACGTCCTTCAGTATCTGCTGCACAATTTTGCGCGAAAGATTTCCGTGCGGGCGATATCGGGCGTCCTGCGCCAATTGTCGCTGCCAAGCGACCGCGAGGCGCTGTCAAATTATCTGTCGTATTATTCTGATTCGTACTTCGCATATCCAGTTCCGCTGCGGACTGATTCGCTGGCCGTACGGAGGACGAACCCCGACAAGTACTACCTTGTCGATACGGGTATGATCGGTGCACTCAAGGCAAAGAACGACGCCGAAAAGGGCTTTCTGCTGGAGAATGCAGTATTCATGGAACTTCGCCGTGGCTTCAACAAAATTGAATACTTTGTCACGAAAAAAGGCGAAGAGGTGGATTTCTTCGTTACGGACAAAGTTACGAAGGAAATGCGCCTTGTGCAAGTCTCGTATGAGATGCCAAAGGGGCAGACGCGCGAGCGGGAAATCTCGGCGTTGCGCAATGCCAGAACCGAAACCGGCATCCGGAAATGCGAAATCGTCACATGGGATGAAGAAGGTGAAGAGGACGGCATACGCATCGTTCCCGCATGGAAATGGTTCATCGCAAAATAGAGGTGGAAAATGTTGCCAATGTGGAAGTGTTGCCAATGCCAATTCCAATTCCCAATTGGATTTGGCAACATTGGAAGTTGCAGTAACTGCATATAGTTTGATATTTTATGTGCAGATTGCTGTTGCGAATCTGCACATAAAATGGTATTCTATATGCAGATGACTGAAGAAGAAAGGCCTTTATATGCATATCTTTGACTACTCGTTCCTTAAAAACGACTTGCTACCTGCGCAGTTGGTGACGCTTGCCGCCAACATTTCCGCGCTGAAGGTGATGACCTCCATGCGGCAGAAGGATAACGAAGCAGCGTTTCAGCGACTGGAGTCAATTGCGAAAATCGAATCGGTGAAGGCATCCAACGCAATTGAGGGAATCGTTACGACAGATGAACGAATCCGTGCGCTTGTTGGCGGTAGCAGCGCACCGCTCAACCACACGGAAGCCGAGATCGCCGGGTACCGCGATGCGCTGAACGAGATACATGTCAACTACGCCGCACATGACTTCCGCGAAAGCGACATACGAAATCTTCACGCGCAGATGATGCGCCTTGCCGAGCCGAGTGCGGACGGAGCGTACAAGACAGACGACAACGTGATAGCCGAGCGGATGCCAGACGGACGGCCAGAGGCCATGCGGCAGCTCGTTCTTGCGTATGTGGAGGCGAGGGACGATGCCGCGGTCAACAAGCTGCTCCTGATACCGTGCGTCGTTCTCGACTTCCTCTGCGTTCATCCGTTCAGGGACGGAAACGGTCGCTTGAGCCGTCTCCTGACGCTGTTGCTTCTTTATCGCAACGGATTCGATGCGGGCAAGTACATTTCGTTTGAGGCGGCGGTAAATGCGCACAAGGCGGAATACTACGATGCACTCAAGGAGTCGTCCGTAGGATGGGAAGAATCTCGTCCGAGGTATTTCCCGTTCATGGTGAACTTTCTTTCGACGCTCTACGAGTGTTATAGCGAACTCGACAAGAGGTTTGCGTCCGTCGCGGCGGAGAAGGTGTCGAAGAAGAAGCGCATCGAAGCGACGGTATTGAACTCGTTCACGCCGCTG